>JACVGW010000045.1:0-1269 GCA_018992565.1 Theionarchaea archaeon | reverse complement strand
AATTCCTCTTTTAATTCAGAGTTACACGACTACTTTGTTAATACGATTAGGCCTGAAAGTATTACCCAAGGGCTAGATGCTTTCCAGACGTACTGTAGCAGCACGTGGGAGCCAGCATTGCGGGAGATTTTTAAAGGTAAAACCACTTTCAAAGATAGAGATTCTTACTACGTACTAAATGCTGCTGCATTTGAAACACTGCAATCACGGTGGAGAGAGACTGTTCCTCCTGGATTCACAGTACACCGTGTACAGACAGATGATGTATTCACCACAACAGGTGTCTCAGCCTTTGATAAGCTAACGTCCTGGAAATCTTTTGAGCAGTTCCTGAAGGATGGGTTTGCGTACTATGTGGAAGAAGATGCAACCCACAAGATTGTCTCAGGGTGCATCACGAAATTTTGTACATCTACTGGGTGTGAACTCGCTGTGGGGACTCATGAACAGTACAGGAGGAGAGGATTTGCCACATTGGTGGCCTGTGCAACGGCTGAAGAAGCTCTCAAGAAAGGATTAACCACTATTTGGGAATGCTACCACAGGAATGTAGCTTCTATTAAGACAAATCAAAAAGTAGGATTTGAGTATTTATGTGATGAATACTTTTACTTCGGGTTTTTATATGAGTCGTTACAGAATGACCTGTTTTCTGGGTATTATTACTTGACTGAATTGCACAACCCTGAAGAAGCCGTCTTTTGGTTCAAGAGAGCGATTGCATTAAGTGAAAAGGAAAATAACCCTCTATCAAGTAGCTACAATTTTTATGCTGCCTCTGCTTTTGCAATCATGAGGGAATATGATCTGGCTCTTGAACGGTTATCTGCAGCGGTTGAGATCGTACAGGACAAAAGAGAATTCTACAACAAGTTGCAGACTGAAAAAGCTTTTGATGATCTGCGTGAATCATTGGCATTCAAGAAGGTGCTGCACAGACTTGAAGTGTAATGAGTGGGACATGGGTAGCACTAGTAAGCAGGGACAAGGATCAAGAGAATACATGAGAAGACAGTCCTCCGCGCAGAAGTATCTTCTGAAGGTGAATTTGATAATGTTGTACATGGATTGAAAGAACACTTGGAAAAAGAGGAATTATGGGAAAAGACTAGATTTAAGGATAGTGTAATCGAAGAATTGAAAAAGGAGAACTACAGGATCTCATTGGATATGGGACAATTGGAAAATGAGAATCGACAACTGAGAAAAGAGATAGCAGAACTGAAAGGCTGTTAGAACGAGTATCGGTATAACTGGATGTCTAGGACA
>JACVGW010000127.1 GCA_018992565.1 Theionarchaea archaeon | reverse complement strand
ACAATATGCTGGCTTTTCAATAACCGTTTTGGTACAGGAGTCTCTTCCACATGAGGAACCATCCCTATGGGAGTAGCATTGACGATGACATCGCTCTTTCCTACCACTCTATCCAAATTCCCCATGGGTTCTGCTGTGCAGTTGAATTCCTTTTCCATGGCTTTGGCCTTTTGGAATGTCCTGTTAATCACAATTATCTCATTCTTGTCGAGAGCCTTGCAGACAGCCCGTGCTGCTCCTCCTGCCCCCATGACTACCACTCTATGATTTTCAACTTGCAGCGTCTGGTTAATTCCATAGATATCTGTATTGTATCCATAAAGGTTGCCGTTTCTATTTACTATCAGGTTCACTGCTCCAGTATGACGAGCTTCCATATCCACTGTATCGAGGTACTGCAAAATTTCAGTCTTATGAGGAATTGTAATATTCGCTCCCATGAAATTAAGAGCTCTCAATCCAGAGACTGTAGATTCTAGTTCAGAAACATTGAATGCAAGATATACCAGGTTGAGACCAAATTTCTGTATCCAGTAGTTGTGGAGAAGGGGTGACTTCGAATGATACACCGGATTTCCCAGAATACAGAGTACTCTGGTATCTGTGTCGATCATTTGGACCACCCCAATATCGCATAGAGATGGGAGAGCTCTTTTGTGGAAAGCTGTCCCGGTGCAGTCTCTTTTTTCTCGCCACCATAGGTGAAAACAGATCCATACTGTGTACAGAAGATCCTGGTAAGAATACCCTGGCCCCCCATGCAGAAGGAAATTATGTCTGATCCAGCCTCCAGGTTGAACTGGAGTATGGTCAAGTTATCCTCCAGGGAATTTGCCGTGGTTACAATCTTCACAATGAATGGAGTGAACCGCCGCGCCTCCTCACAGATGGAATGGAGGGTTTCCAGTGGAGGGGTTTCACAGAAATTGTGGTAGGAGAGAATGTACTTTACCCCATAGTTTTGAGCACAGGACACCAGTTCGGCAATCCCCCTGGTGTGCAATTCCAGATCAACGCAGAATGGGTTGAGCTTCATGATTTCCATGAGATAGTACTTTCGGAGTGATTCATCATGGAATTTTCCACCGCACCAGCTCGGTCTCAAGGTGAGTATCACTTTTTTTCCCTGAATTATCTTTCTGATGCGCTCAATATTGATCTCATCCAGGTAGTCCAGCCTCCATTCACAGAATCCTTTTACATGCTGAGCTGATGCAACATAGCTCTTCTCTGCCACAACTGTGCAGATCATCGATCATCGCTCCTGTATGAACTCATTGACTTCCATTCCAAAATGCCGTCCCGCAGGGTTGTAAAACACCAGCAGCTCATCCCCACGTTTCAGCTGGGACACGCTCTTATAACCTGTAGGAGTAACAAATCGTATGGTTTCTGCATTCTGGACTACGACACTGACCTCATCTTCAGCAACCAGTGCTGAAACAAGGGTCAAGGGCCTCCTTTCCACCTTCGACCTGCCCACAGACACCCGACGGACCTCTCCTGTTGAAGAGATTGCTTTTATCTGATCTCCTGACCGCACTTCTGAAAGATATTTTGTTTTTCCATCACACAATACATAGCAATGGACTGCCCCGCAATTGACCCTGAAGGGACGGGGAGCTGCCCATTCCGATTCCACATTCTCTGAATGAACCAAGAACAAACCCCGTGCAAAACTCCCTACTAGGAGCCCTTCTCCTCTCCTGAATAAGGATGTCGTATCCACGCACACTCTGTCTCCACTTCCCACATTTTCCATCCTGCAGACCACAGCCTTTTGCAGTCCTATTTTTTCTTCCTGGAATTTTCCCATGAAGCGGACGAGGTCATCTGCTCTTTGATTCTCGAAGACAACCCCATCTACTCCCTTTTCCAAGACCTCCAGTAGAAGCTCTGCCTCATCCACATCATCTACCACAGCATAGAGGTGAGCGTCTTTCTTCTGCGCAATCAGATTTTCGAAGGGAATTATCTTCCAGTTCTCTGCCTTGATAAAGAGATGTTCTTTGGTTGAATCAATGATCTGCCTCTCGTCTTCTTTCTTTTCTAACCTGACCACCTCATAGTCTCTTTCAAGCAGGACAGTGGAAACAGAGAGCTCTTCAATTTTCTCCTTCACCTCTTCAGTGGAGACAATGAAATTGGTTATTCCTGCCTCCAGGAGAGGGATAACTTCATCCCTCTTGAATTCATCCTGAATCCGGTAAAAAATCTGTTTCATTTGAGCACCTCCAGTGCCTCATCCACTGTTCTGTTTTCGAAAATGATCTGGGCGAGAGCTGTGGTGATGAGACCCGGCTGCTGATGCTGGAATACATTCCTGCCGATGGAAATCCCCTTACCTCCAGCCTCCATGCATCCTGCCACCATTTCCAAGAGCTCTCTATCAGTAGAGACCTTGGGTCCCCCTGCAATGACAACAGGCACAGGGCATTTCCTGGTGACCTCCCTGAATGTCTCTGGAGATCCAGTGTAGTTACATTTGACAATATCTGCTCCCAGTTCAGCCCCAATCCGTGCTACATGGGATACATTCAGGGCATCCAGTGAATCAGTCACATGGTTACCCCGGGCATACATCATTGCAAGAAGAGGCATTCCTGCACTCTCACATTCTGATGAGACCTTCCCCAGATCTTCCAGCATATCTGGTTCTGTTTCACACCCGCCCACGTTCACATGGACTGAAACAGCGTCTGCTCCCAGCCTTACTGCATCGAAGACTGATCCCACCAAGACTTTCTTGTTTCCATCAAGACCAAAAGACGTACTGGCTGAGAGATGTACAATACATCCTGTACCATGCAGGCATTCAGTGCTCAGATTCATGGCAACCCCCTTGTGAAAGAGTACTGCTGAGCAATGGTTCGAAACTTTTGACACAATCTCATCCATGTTTTCTAACCCCTTCACTGCCCCCACAGTCACTCCATGGTCCATGGGGACAATAAGAAATTTGTCATTTCTTGAGATTCTCTTCTTTCTTACTGTTTTTCCATCCAATTCATCACCTCCATGAGTTCTGCATTTAAGACAGAGCCTCCCGCAGCTCCCCGTATGGTGTTATGCCCTAAAACAGTGAAAGCTAGACATCCCTCACATTCCCGTATTCTTCCTATGGTAATGGCCATAGGGTGGAGATCAAAGCGGGGTTGAGGCCTATCTTCTCTCTCTACAACGACTATGGGTCTTCTTGGAGCTGTGGGAAGATTCATCTTCTGTGGTAATGCAGAAAAGTGCCGAAAAACGTCTACTACTTCATCCACTCCACATTCCTGATCTGTCTTCACAAAAACATTCATGACATGCCCATCCACGGTGGGAACCCTGTTGCAGGATACCACCATCTTCAGCGGGAGAGGAGAAATCTGCTCCCCTGAATAGGTTCCCAGAATCTTACAGGTCTCCCGAGCTATTTTTTCTTCCTCACCAGGGATGAAGGGAATCACATTGCCCAGTATATCCAGTGAGGGTAGCCCCGGGTATCCAGCTCCTGATACTGCCTGCATGGTCACTACAGTGACCTGTGATAGGCCAAAGGCATCCAACAAAGGTTTCAGGGCCAGACAGAGGATTGCAGTCACGCAGTTTGGATTGGTCACCAGTACACCCGACCACCCTTTCTTTTCCCGTTGATGGGTCAAGAGCGAGAGATGATCTGGGTTCACCTCGGGAATCAGAATGGGAACATAGGCATCCGTCCTGTGAGCGGAGGCATTACTGGCCACAATGAATCCCTTTTTGACAAGATTAATTTCCTCGATTTGGGCAACTGTAGCAGGTAGTGCTGAGAATACTACATCTATCTCTTGGGAAATGTCAGAAATGGGTTCTACTCTCTTTTTCTGGACATACCTCGGGACATCACCTTCCAAAATCCATCGAATGGTATCATACGTGTATCCAGCAGACTTTTCTCCAAATAGCTGTACTACTTCAAATCGGGAGCTATTTTCCAGAATCTGAATAAATCTCTGGCCTACACTCCCTGTAGCACCTAAAATTCCAACTTTCATAATGTGACCTCCTCAGTTGAGAGAATAAGATCAGTACCTTGATGACCTATAGTCTTGCCAGGAAGATCCTCCAGAAATTGAGATAGAGAGAAGTCATCAACAATAAAATAAATCCCTTCTTCTTGATTTTCCAGAAGACTGAGCAAAACAAGCTAGCGTACTCCTAACAATAAAATAAATCCCTTCTTTCAGTCATTTCAGCATTCATCTTGCGTGCTAGCATAGAGGTACATATAAACCTTTCGGTGATTACAGTAGTTCCAAATGTACTCTTGATATTCTTGATATGGTTCAGTCTTCTTGGTCTGTATATGTGAAGAGATTTTCATTTCTTAGAGAGTCTTAAAATATGTCACATGTTTTATGAACAATGCGAAAATCACTGAATTCCGGCCAGCAAAGTATTTATAGCTGGGCAGGCCAGCAATGACATGAAACGGGTTCTCATCCTTATCATTATAATAGCTGGATGCATTGGTCAGCAGCAGCTTCAATTCCAATCGTGCAGCCCTGCAGAACAGGCGGTGACGATTGGTGAGGGAGAAGAACTGGAATTCTCCTGCGTATTGACAGACTCACCAAATGTATCCTATATGTGGTACGTTGATGAAGAGATGGTCTCGCAGGACAGCATTTTCACTTTCAGCGAAGCACCAGGAACCTATACCGTTGCCATAGAAGTCACATACGGGAGGGAGACTATTTCTCATGAATGGGAAGTTACAGTTGAAGAATCTCTAGCGTCACTGGATTTTTCTATAATTGAATCTAAGGTGGAGGCTATTCGTGGATTGAAGTTCCTGGAATCTGTGAGAAGGATCGTCATTGACAGAATGGAAATGAGAGAGAATTTCCTGGAGGATATCCAGGAAGATAGGGAAGCCATAGAGATAGAACAGAAGGTGTATGAGGCACTTCATGTGTGGAATCCTGAAGACGACCTTTTCCAGGTATATATAGATGTCATGACCGAGCAGGTGGCAAGTTACTACGATACAGGGGATCACACGTACTACCAGGTAGTTGACCCGGGGAGTCCTCTGGCGTACCAGGAGTTTATAGCTTCCCATGAACTGGTCCATGCCCTTCAGGACCAGCATCATCTTCTGGA
>JACVGW010000044.1:18214-22647 GCA_018992565.1 Theionarchaea archaeon | reverse complement strand
GGTGATGTAACCCGGGAAACCTCGTATACCCTGGAACCTGGGTCATTCAAAGGGCTCAGCTGCAGTGTTGCTTTGCTGATGATGGCCTTTTCTGGCAGTGTGGGGAGGTTGAACTTCACAAAGGACCGCGCATTTGCACCAAGGGAAGACCTCACAGAAAGGAAGGCGTCTCCTCCAAAATTCTGAAGAGGTAACCCCTGGTCCACATAGGCATCCTCAACAGCCTGCAGCGCCACGGTTTCTGGCCTGATCTGAAAACTGTAGTACTGCGGGTATTTTACAAAAGGGTCGCAGCAGGAATACTCATTCCACGTCACAATATCTTCCACCCAGTATACTCCCAGGTATACCCCTATTTCTTCCCCGATGAAGATTTTGATTCCATCAATGACCAGATCAGCTGCTCCCCCACCCATATTGTGACCCCATACATCCAGTTCTGAGAGTCCTGTCTGTGTCTTGTCACTGTAGTCCACCGTTCCGTCTCCATCAAAATCATAGGCCATGACATCCTGTGAACCCATCTCCTGAATATCAGGTGAAAATCCATGCAGAGGGTCCAGAACCATCCAGAATTCTTCCCGGACACCAGAACTCTGGACACTCAGATAACACTTGTTGTGATCCACATCAACGTCCAGCAGAGAGATGGTGAACTTCTCTGTGGTGAAAGGCTGGCCCCCATACAAATACACATATTTCAAATGTGGCTCACCTGTTATCAACACGGAACTACTTACGTAGACCACAGTATATGTTACACCAAAAATGCAGACTTCAGGCAGGTACCCATTTATAACAAAGTAGGGGTCAATAATTGCATAGCTTCTCACCTGTTGATTCTGAAACCCGGCAATGTGTTCTCCTCTGGTGCCTTCCACATATGAGTACACCCACACATACGGGGGACATCGTACATTATCGATTCTGTAGATAGTTAAAAAGTCCAGGTATTTGTTTCCCACAGAAAACCCCAGAAATGGGTCAGCCTCCTCAATATCGTCAATGATCAACTGGATTTCTTCATGGGTTTCCCATGGGTCGAATTTTGCATTCCCGTTTCCATACACTCCGTTTTCATAATCATCAAAATACCATAAGGTACTCAATTCCAAGGGAGTCTCTACAATACATGTGTCTGGAGGTACATTCTCATGAGTGATATCGATTTCCTGCACCACTGGTATCTCTTGTTTCAGACTGAACAATTCACCAATAGTGACTGCCAGTCGTGAGGCCTCTATGATGTCTGTAGCATCTGCCTGTTCACCGACCACAATGAGGCAGTTTTGACGTCCATTCAGGTCTACGAAAAATGAATGTGGAATGGATTCATATCCTGAGGCACCATCCACATATGGTGAACACAAGAGACTGATGACGAGAACCCCAAGTGCTATCTGCGATTTCTCGCCTCCACTAATCATGGCGTAGGGCCTCCACAGGGGATAGTCTCGCCGCCTTTCCTGCAGGATATACTCCAGATATCAATCCCACAAGCATGGCGAATCCAATGGCAAATCCAATCAGCCAGAGAGGCACTACTGAAATTGACTGTACAGCTGCCCCTTGTTCCGATAGATACATGCCAGCGAACAAATCTACGATTTTTGAAACCACGATACCCAGTATTACACCTCCCACACCCCCCAGCAAGCCGATAAACAGGGCTTCCATAAGAAAGATTCGCGTGACATCTGAATTGGAGGCGCCTATGACTTTCATGATGCCGATTTCTCTCGTTCTCTCCATTATGGACATCATCATGGTATTGGTAATTCCTAAAGCAGCAACAATCAAGGAAATTGCTCCAATTCCCAGCAGGACAATCTGCAGGATGACAAAGATCTGATTCATGCTGTCTACAATCTGTTTTGAGGAAAATGCTTGAAACCCGAGCTCAGTGATTTCTTCGGTGAGTCCATCAACGAAACTGGAATCTATGGCCTTTACGGTGAGTCTATCATAGCCCTCCTCATCCATAATGTCCGATTCCTGCCTCATCCATTCCTTCATTTCGATGGTCAGGTCCAAGGGGGCATAAATCCTGTAATCGCTCTCTGTACCTTGTTCTGCCATTACTCCAATTATTCTTACTCGAATAGCCCTGGATTCCTCTTCGCCTTCATCAGTTGTCCTTTCGATTATAATCTCCGCATTTTTCCCCATGATATTCAGGTCTTCCACTGTTTTCTCTGTTTTCTTTTCCATGAATTCGTCATTCACACTGTATCCTACTACGATGACATTCTTGTCATTGCTTCGCAGGAACCGTCCGTCCATCATTTCGATCTCCATGTCTTCAGCATCTTTTGGATTGATTCCAGTGATAGAACTCATCCGGGTTGTATACCGTCCTACTTCCATGGTGCCCGTTGCAGAAAGGGTTGCCATGACTGATTCCACACCTTCAAATGATTCGATCTCTTCAATCACATCATCATCCAGTATCTTGGTCTCTTCTGACTGTGCTACAGCACCTCCTCCCCGAACCATTCCTGGGCCAAATCGTGCCTGAGAAACCGTGATCTGGGTAATGTCGCTTATACCCTCCAGCTGCTCAGTAATATTCTGCTGAAATCCCATGGCAACAGACAGTAGGGTGACAATGGCTGCCACCCCAATTATTACACCTAAAGTAGTCAAGATGGTTCTCGTCCGTACTCGATTCAGATTTCGAAGCACAATCCGGATCAGGTCGTCGAAGCGCATTTAATTCAGCCCCAGGAATGATTTCAGGAAGTCAATGAAGCGCTGCCACAACCCTTTCTCCTCTGGAACGAAGGTCTGCTGTACCACTTTTTCTGTAACCACCAGGGAGAAGGATTCCTCCTGGAAATGTCCCTTGTTGAAATCATCAACGAACCCTATCCTGATGATGAAGGTGTGCTCTCCCGGCTCTGTGGCGACGACGTCCGCTTCAAATGAATCGAAATCTCCCGCATCCAGACTGCCAATATAGTATGAGGTGTATTCCCAGTCCATGTCACTTTCCACCTCCAGATACACGCCATTGACAGTGAACCGACCGATATTGGCTATGTCTGCAGAGAACTTGAAAGATTCGTCCTGTGTCACCTGCATTGAATAGCCCACGTTCAACAACTTGATCAGCGGCTTTCTCAATACAGATATTCCCACTGATTCCTGCGTGGTGTACGACGAGCCTGAAGCATCAGAATACGATATAGTCACAGTCAAGTCGTAGACACCTGAAGGCGTTTCTCCAGAGACTACAAACGTCTGCAAGACAGATGCAAGTTCTTTCGTATCCAATCGCTCAAAATAGGCTGAACTTGAGGGCTGTCCTGGCGAGAAGTCCTCCGTTTGACTGAACGTGACTGTCACATTGAGTGCGTCTCCCGTTCCCCCATTTTCAATTACCACATACAGCTGGAACGATTCTCCTGCTCCGACTTGTTCTGGCGTTACAGAGTATCGTTTCATGCGGAGAAGAGGAATACTCTGCATATATTCCAAAATGACAGAAAGGGTAGTATCTTCTTCGAGATCCACTTGTTCAGAGTGAGCAGAAAACCCAGCTTTCGTAACAGAAACTGAGTATTCCCGGTCAGCTTCCAGAGAGAATGTTGCTTTCCCGTTCTTGGTAAACTGGTAGGGAATATCAACATCATCATCTTGAGGGAACACATAATTGATGGACACTCGAGCGTCATTTATTAAATCCCCATATATATCTGTCACTACGACTGTCAGTTCTGCATACTCTTCTGCTCTTGCAGCATATGGGACTATCACCGAGCTCAGTAAGATCAATACAACAATGAATCCACTTTTCATGATGACACCTCCTCAATTTTTGTGATTCTACCATCCATCATATGGATGATACGATTTCCGTAGTGGGCTACTTCCATGTCATGAGTGACCACCAGAAAGGTCTGGCCTTTCTTGTTCAGGGCATACAGGACCTCCATTATCTCCTGAGATGTGTGGGAGTCCAGGTTGCCCGTGGGCTCGTCTGCGAGAATGATCTCGGGTTCAGTGATTATTGCTCTGGCAATGGATACCCTCTGCTGCTGACCACCAGACAACTCGGAGGGTTTATGATCCAGCCTTTCCTCCAGCCCAAGACTCGTGAGAAGAGTTCTCACTCTCTTTTCTCTTTCTCCTGAACGAATCCCGGAGAACACTAAAGGAAGTTCCACATTCTCTGCCGCAGTCAGCATACTGGCCAGATTGAATGATTGGAAAACGAATCCAACGTACTGCCTTCTGAACAAGGCCAGTTCGTTCTCATTCATTGTGGTCAAGTCCTGTCTCTTGACGTACACCTTTCCATATGTGGGTTTCATCAGCCCCCCCACCAGGTTCAACAGTGTAGACTTCCCAGAGCCACTTGTACCCACGATAGATACGAACTCCCCTTCGTCTACCTGCAGTGATACTCCCCGGAGGGCTTGGACTATGGT
>JACVGW010000044.1:15397-18114 GCA_018992565.1 Theionarchaea archaeon | reverse complement strand
AAGGTGAAAAGAGTATAGCTGTAACGCAATGAATATCATGTCAGATTCCTCCCATCAAGTCCCCCCCACGAGTTTGCCCTTCTTCCTGTCCATTCTGCGCTTCTCTCTGAAGGTGAATGTAGCACTTTCCATCTCATGGAGACCAGCACTCGGTTTCCACTCCTGTATCTGCTCCAGTGCCTCTCCCCGCTGTTCTGTGGATTGATACAGACAGCTTTTTGCGTGTTCCATTTCCCTCACCCTCTGCCCTCACGTGCTTCTACAGGTTCAGGGAAGGCACATACAACAGGTGCTGTCACATCTGCTGTGACCAGCAGCAATGCTCCAATGCATCTTTTTCTTGTCGCCATATTCTCACCACGTTGACCAGCTTCTGAGATTTGCAGTCTCGCTGTACCCAGTCCTGGTCTTTCAGGTCATCACTCCTCACGATCTACCCTACCAGATGGGTTACTGGTCATACTTCTATCGCCGATAATACTATTTAAAAACCTTGTGGTGTACAAGTGTACATGACCAGGATGGACTGTGCTTCGACGTATCGATCCATTCTCTTCCTCTTATCAGGATCGAGAACAGCATTTCCACCTGTTCTTGGACACTGGTGTGCATCAGGTAGGGGAAGAGACACACCACAGTACCTTTGAGCATAATCCTCAGTAACGAACCACGTGAGCGAGGCTCTCTTGTTCCATTCTGAGTAATCTGCTTTTTCTCATCTGGTAGTAATAGCCTGGCTCTCCAGTTCATATTCAGATGAATAGACCTCTCTCTCTTTATATACTTTGGCCCCCTGCAGTACTCCCCTCTGAGAGACTGTATGGAGATTCACTGTACGCTTTGCGCTTTTCCTGCCTGGTATGTGAAGGAGCAGTTCTCGTTGATGCTACTACTACCATTTGGAAGTCCCCTGCCCGTGAATGAATTACCATGCTGGCTGGGTTCTATATATTCAGTCAATCCTGTCAGTGCTCCAGTCTCCATACACTTGCATGCAGTATACTTTGAGAATATAGTGGCTGAAGGTGCCTCAGAACCCTGCAGTGCAGTTGTCTACGCTGCAATCAGTATGTCTTTAACCTGAATGGTATTATTTTGGATAGTACCACAAGATTTAAATAGTGAAAGGCTGGTTCAGCAGCATGGAGATTGGGTATCTTGAACGAGAACTCATGGAGATGCTGTGGACAGGAGGAAAAGCGGATGCCCGCGAAGTCTATGAGGCAGTAAGAAAAAAACGAAAAACTACATATTCCACCATCAATACAACACTGGTGCGACTTTTCCAAAAAGGACTGCTGGAGAGAGAAAAAATCAGGTCAAGGGGTGGGTTCAAATATGTTTATTCTCCTGCCAGGTCAAGAAAGGAGTTCGAAGAAAAGAGAGTGAAAGAAATCCTGTTCAGTCTTTTCGAAAAATTCGAGCATGCAACTGTCAACTACCTGTCAGAAACACTTGATGAAGAAGAAGCAGAAATACGGGAGCTCAAGAAGCGGTTAGAAGAGGAGATGAAGCGTGATTGATGTAGTCTTCCTGGAGAGATTCTCTGTAGGTGTGGCCATTTCTATACTGGGGCTTCTCCTGGTGGAATCTATAATCAGGTTGACACAGATACGATGCAGCTCACAGAAATCTCGCCTGTATATGGTGGTACTTATCTCGTGCTTTTTTAGCATTCTGTATGCTCCGTTTCTCTTTAATGTTCAAGCACGAGGGGACCGTCTCCTCTTATATGTCCCAAATATCCTCAGAGAACTGGAGATCACGTTAAGGGCAGGGAGTTCTCACTGGTTTGGAGATACAGCCATCTTGGATTTTCGATTCTTGATGACGGTTCTCCTGATGGTGTCTTTGCTCTTCCTGGTGACTACACTCTTCCTGTCCAAATACTACATCAAGAGGCAATTCTCTGCTGAGACATGTGTAAATGCCAGGCTCACACATATCCTCGAAACAGTGTGTTGCAGCATGAATATGAAGATCCCCGAGGTATTTCTTGTTGAAGGCGTTAATGCCTTTGTGGTTGGGGTTCCAGCAGGGTTGGCTGTGGGGAAAGATCTCCTGAGAAACACAAGTGACCAGGAGCTTGCACTGATCTTGAGGCATGAGATGAATCACATAAAGAACCATGATAACATTTTGAAACCGCTCTTGGTTTCTCTACGGATTTTTCTGTTCATGAATCCTGTGATACATATTTTAAGCAGAAAGATAACACGAGAAAGAGAATTTCTCGCAGACAGAGTATCTGAAATAAAAAAAGAGAAAGTCCTCTTCTTGTACGCAGTGGTTCGATTGGGTGAACTGCACATTGAGAAGAAGAGGTCAATTCTCTCAATTACTTCAACCCCATTAATTAAGTCCGATTTTGCATCGAGAACAGATGTGCTCTTATCTGAGTCCAGAAAGAGCAATATGTGGCTTTACTTAGTCTCCTTTTGGATTCTTGTGTTCCTGTTAATTACTGGGGCGTACGGTGCGGGGGATTTCATGCACGCTGGAGGAACTCCCAGGGATGATGTGGCATTGAACCACCTTGATATAGGTGCAGAGCTTGCCCCACGCATGGAGCACATGTACTCTCACACTGGCGGCAATCCAGGCCCTGCAGCTGTCCCTGGAATGGAGGAGGTTCCACCTCTTCCCAGACCGTTCTTCATCAACGATCCCTCTCATATCCTGGAAAAGATGGGTTCTCACTTCTACGACATAGGTGT
>JACVGW010000044.1:8757-15297 GCA_018992565.1 Theionarchaea archaeon | reverse complement strand
GATAGTTATCACAGGTGTTTCAATGGGAGGAAAAACTGTTGTAGAAGTAAGGACGCTCAAAAAGGGACGCTACATCATCGTAGAGGAAGAACCCTGCAAGATCTCAGATATTACCACATCATCCCCAGGAAAGCACGGGTCAGCAAAGGCCAGAATCGAGGCAATTGGAATCTTCGATGACAAGAAGAGGAGCATCATAAAGCCTACCGGAGACAAAATTGATGCACCTATCATCGACAAGAGGAATGGCATGGTTACAGCCATCATGGGCGACAGAGTGCAGCTCATGGACATGGAATCGTACGAAACCTTTGAGGTTCCTCTGCCCAGCCCTGGAGAAGTCGAAGGTGACCTGAATGAGAGTGTTGAAGTAGAATATCTGGAGACGCTGGGACGGTACAAAATTGTCAGGGTAAAAGGAAAAGGCTCATGATCTTCTTCTCTTCACCCGGGAACCTTGCACTCCATTGTGAAGAAGAACCTGACTGGATTCTATGTGGTGTACCTTATGACTCTACCTGTTGTGGTAATGCAGGTGCCCGGTTCGGACCCGATGCAATCAGGGAGGCATCCCGTCAACTGGAAGTCTTTGACTGTGATCTGGAACTTGACCTCACTGACATTCGGGTGAGAGACGTGGGGAACATTAATTGCTCATTTGGAGATCCCCGTCTCACTCACAAGATAATCAGAAAAGCGGGCGCCGACCTTCAGCAACCCTTTATTGCACTTGGAGGAGAGCACACCATTGCGTATCCACTGGTGTCAGTATCGCGTCCAGAAGTTGCAGTTGTACTGGATGCACATCTGGATCTGAGAGATGAGTTTCTGGGAGAACCACTCTCCCATGCCTGTACGTCCAGGCGGCTGCTGGAACTCTGTGACGTCTCAATATATGGATACAGAGAGTGTTCACGCGAGGAATTCTCATTCTTGAGAGAGAAGACCATTCCCGCGTACCAGCCCTGGCACCTCAAGAATGCCTCGTACCCTGAAGGTAAGAGGGTCCACCTGTCTTTTGACATGGATGTCCTGGACCCAGGTATAGCACCTCATGTCTCCAACCCTGTCCCTCGCGGGATATCTCTGGACACTGCCTTTTCCATTATCGAAAAGGTCATCACCCGAAATACTATCACCAGTATTGATATCTGTGAGGTGTGTTCCCGGTATGCAGACAGGACTGCCATAACAGCGGCTCACGTATTGTACAAGATGCTTGCCTTCTGGAGGAAAGCTCATGTCTAAGAAAATACATCCCCTGGACATCAAGAAAGGCATGACAGCAGCTGATCTCATAAGAGAGTATGGGAAAGGCGCTTTCGGATCAGGTACCATTGCAGAGGCTGCTGGACTCTACACTGAGATGCTCACCGGGGGCTGTACCGTCTTCCTGGGACTGGCAGGGGCTTTAGTCCCTGCTGGGCTGGGTAAGATGGTCGCCGATCTGATACGTGACGGCATGGTCCATGTGGTAGTCTCTACAGGAGCCAATGTCACTCATGATCTCATAGAGGCCTTTGGAGGCTCTCACTTCAAAGGTATAGTAGAGAATGATTCTCAGCTGCGGGAGAAAGGTCTAGACAGGATCTATGATGCTTATATTGAGGACGAATCTTTTGTCCTCTTTGAGAACAAGATCAAAGAGGTCTTCCACACTGTAGAGGGGGATGTATCTGTGAGTGACCTGATGCGGGAGATTGGCAGACATCTTGAATCGCCGTATTCCTTCATCAGACAGGCCTTCTTGGAGAAGGTCCCTGTTTTTGTTCCTGCGTTCACTGACAGCATTCTGGGGCTGCATACCTTCCTGTATGCACAGGAACATTCCCTGACAGTTGATCATGTCAGAGATATTGGTAAAATGGTGGAATTAACCAGCGCTGGACATAAAGCAGGCGCCATTTTTCTAGGGGGAGGAGTCCCCAAGAATTTCATTTTTCAGGCTATGCTGCTCTCTCCCCGTACATTTGAATATGCTCTTCAGATTACTACTGACAGGCCTGAATATGGTGGATTGTCAGGAGCAACTCTGGAAGAAGCGATTTCCTGGGGAAAAGTGTCGAAAAATTCCCGATTGTGCACCTGCTACTGTGATGCTACTATTGCATTTCCTCTCATTGTGGCAGGTGTTAGAGACAATCTGCAGAAGTGAGTTGTCGTTTTTTTAGTCCTTTCTTGCCATGTTCATTGAGTTAAAACCTATGAAAATAAATGCAGATTAGGTTTTAAAATTGCGAAGAGAACCTGATGTAATATGGAAACATTTTTATAGGATTACGGGATGGACATCAAAGCCAACGTGAGATACCAAGACCAGCAGGTGACCTCATGAACCTTTCTTCTGAACACGAAGCCATTCTGGCAGGCCGAAAAGGAAAGACATTGCAAAAATGTATGGAGACTCTTGTACGGTATGGTCAGTTTTATCAAGCAGAGACCTTGGTTCCCATACAGAGTGCCCATCTTGTCATGAGCTGTGGGTCAATTCTATTCAAGACATATCTTGACATCGTTAGCCACCTCACGAGAGAGAGAATCCAGTTTGCTGTACCCACCACTGTCAACCCTCACTTCACCACGGACAATCCAGGAGTGATCCAGAGATATATTCTGAAGAAGGACAAGACATTCAGGGAGCACTTCAGAGAACTGGGAGGAATAGAAACCTATTCTTGCACGCCCTATCTGTGTGGAAATGTCCCACGGAAAGGAGATGTTATAGCATGGGCAGAATCCAGTGCAGTCATTTATGCAAATGCAGTTCTCGGTGCAAAGACCAATCGTAATTCCGGGATCATTGATTTGATCAGCGCAGTCCTGGGCGTTACTCCCTCTACTGGTTTGCTGCTGGATGAGAACAGGAAGGGAACAGTTGAGGTTGTTGTCGAGGCTGAGATTGAAAAAGAAGCGTATGCTGTACTCGGCTATGTCATCGGAAAGGTTATCCAGAATAAGATTCCTTTTATTCGGGGTTTGCACGGGAGTGATGATGAGTTCAAAAACATGGGGGCAGCCATGGCAGCCTCAGGTGGCGTGGGACTGTACCATGTTGACGGGATCACTCCAGAAGCCAGAGCTCTTGGTGAGGACATGCTCCGTGATGATGCAGAGACAGTTGTCATCACAGACGAGATACTTTCTAAACAGAAAGAAGAGCTGAGCGCGGGACTGAACCGGGCTGATATGGTCTTTATTGGATGTCCTCATCTTTCGTACAGCGAGCTCGTCCACATTTCAACTCTTCTTGAAGGCGCCACAGTGCGAAGAGGTGTGAACCTGTGGGTGAATACCAGCAAGCATGTCATGCAGGAGTTTGTGGACAGTGAATATGGTGCGTCTTTTCAGAGAACGGGTGCCACTTTGGTATCATTGTGTCCTCTTGCTCTGTTTGAGACCCCTCGTTTGAGGAAATGGGAGATTGTCACTAATTCAGGAAAGATGAGGTATTATGCACCGGTGTACTACGCATCTTTGAATAGGTGTTTGGAAGAGGCAACAGGAGGGGTTAACCATGAAGGTTGAGGGAAAAGAAGTGCTTGTGGGGAAGGCCGAAGGGATTGCAGTCGTCACTGAGCAGCCTGTGAATTTTCTGGCAGCCTACAGTCGAAACCTTGCTCTCCCCTGGAAAACAGGGAGAATATCAGATAATAGGCATGAACTCTATGGGGAAGACCTGAGAACCGCTATCCTGGTGATGCCATGCTGTTCAGGGAGCACAGGAGGGGGAGTCTTTCTCCTGGAGGCTATCCGTAAGGGGATTGCGCCCAGAGGGATTGTGACTGCAGAAGTAGATACCCTGTTGGTTTCAGGGGCAGTCCTGGCCGAGATGTGGCTGGAAGAGAGGAGACTACCACCGATTGTGGAGTGCCCTGACATCCTGTCCTGTGTCAGCACTGGAGACTGGATAAAAATTGAAAGAGAATGCATTGAGATTTGCAGCTCCACTGGAGACTAGCTGTAATGTCAGAACTCATATGCCCGGATGAAACCGCCCCAGGTTTGACGTTACTTCTCTCAGAGAGAACCAAGGAGGTCAGTCAGGCAACGAGGCCGGAAAGACCCACTTCATGTCTCCCCGACTGGAGTGAGAGCCCTCATGCAAGGGAAATCGAGATTCAGACTTTCATCATGAAATCTTGTTACTCCGGCAACATTGGCATCTCCTTTACTGTCGGCTTGCCAACATCTTTGTGAAAAGGCTATGGATCATGTGAAAATTTAGAAAGAAGTTGGTACATATAATCATTTAACTGGAATTGACAATAGTCTAACTTTTTTACTATAATACTTTTAAATGAAAGATGAATAGCGTTGTTGAATTTGCGAAGTACAGGAATTTGGTACTAACGTGAGAATGCAGGAGTATTCCAAAAGAAGGCTATGACCGAAAAGCTTTTATGTGCAAGCTCTGTGAGCCTCACTATACTTGACAGGAGCTTCTGAGGCTCTCTCTTGTATTGAGAACTTGCTGGAGCAACTGGAATGAGAAGGCTTATAAACTGATGGTCCGAGATTCTCACGGCCGCCGTAGCTCAATTGGCAGAGCGCCCGCCTGTTAAGCGGATGGTTCCAGGTTCAAGTCCTGGCGGCGGCGTACATTCTGTTGTGCAGTTCCGGTCGTCATGTAGGATTCTTGTATAATCAGATTGCCAGAATGCTGCTGTTGGTTGAGAGATCATATAAGAGGATTGCAGCGTGCTATTCTAAAACCCTACAGAGTATAGTGACGTCTCAGTTTCAGACATTCTGCCACAGGCCAGGATTTCTCCAAGAGTTTTCTGCCCCAGAGGCCTCAGCGTCAGTCCTGATTCTAGCAATACATCAACGGGGTTCTCACCGTGTGCTCCCCCATATTTCCTGGCGGAACCCACGCCATTGCCTTGCAAGTAGTCAGGATATGGCACATAATCTACGAATTTCACAAAAAAATGCAAGAGCTCCCAAATATTTATAAGAAAGGATCTTCAGATTAAAGTGGGGATACGGGAAAGAGAAAGAAGAAGGTTTTTAGAAGAGAGATCGATCCAATCCCTCTTTTTTTTCTTTTTGTCTACCAGCTAAACTCGCTGATCAAATTGCCGAAATCATCCATCAAGTACAGAGTGTCCCCTTCATCATTCAGCCACTGCGTTGTGAGGTTTCGATATAAGTAGTCTTCATTGTTCCTTCCATATCCCGAACAGATCCTTATCCAGGAGTGAGATTTCAAGAGCGTTCCATAGGGTATTCTATACATATGCGGAAGAGGGTTGTTCGCCATGCGTTCCAGAGGCGTGAGATGTCTATAAGTTTCATAGTAACTATCAAATAATATCCATCCTGACAAATCAACAGGTATCTTTCCTTTGTTGTAAATGACAACATACTCATCATCCAGCGTTGTAGCAGTATACTGAACCCGCAATATCACAACATTCTCACTTCCTTCCTCAGG
Source organism: Theionarchaea archaeon (assembly GCA_018992565.1). Lineage (GTDB taxonomy): Archaea > Methanobacteriota_B > Thermococci > Methanofastidiosales > SZ-28-30 > SZ-28-30. The sequence goes on along the minus strand of JACVGW010000044.1, from coordinate 9,860 downwards.
CAGAATTCCACGCACCTGTTGTGTCAACCCAAAAACCGGTACCATCAACATCAAGATCACAAGTGCTATTCTCTTCATGATTTCTATATGCTTCAAATGCTTATTAACTTTTTTGGTTGACCATTACTGTATCCTCATAGCCAAGAATATGGACAAGGGATAAGATAAAAGCTGCAGAATTGATTTCTTTCTTGTATGAAGTGATTTTCTAATCTTAATGTGATTTCTCAGTTCGCAAATGGACGACTACTGAAAAAGTGAATCTGGTCTGTTAATAGCGGAAAAAAATGAGTGTTTTCTCGCCCCTGCGAGCCAGGCAGATGACATGTAGAACCGTGCGGATTCATACCGGAACAGAACTGTCCCGGAAGGCTCTAACAGTCTACCATTTCTGCCAGTTCATTCAGCAACTGGAGAGCTTTTCGGCCTCGTTCCGTTGGTTCGTACCATTCTTTCCTGGTGTCTTCCCGGACCATGTGATGCTGTATGAGGTCGTAATCCATGAGTTCCTTGAGGCGAGTATTCAGCGTATGTGTGTTCACAAACTCCTGAAATTGCTTGTATCTCGCTTTCTCCTCCCTGTCCAGAAACTGCAGTATACTCCGAGTGGCCTTAGAACCCAGCATTTTTATGAATTCTTCCTGTTTTTCCATTTGAATTACCTCTGTTCATTTCTGTATGCTACGAACACATTCATGTTTAGCAGAACATACCATAAAGAGGTTACGCAAGAGCAGCGGAAAAATAACTAAGAGAGGTCACTCCCCGGGAACCCATTCAGGTGACTCAATGTATTCCAGTGAGAGGAAATAATGAAGGAGAAGAAAAGTGTTCTCTGCGTACAGCTAGGATGCAGAGATGCCAGCTTTTTCTGGACTTGAATTCTCAATTTTACGAGTCTCTTCCTGAAGCACCTTCCTCAGAAATCTCCCTGTGTGGGTATCTGTCTGGGCAACCTGTTCGGGAGTACCTTTGGCCACAACATAGCCCCCCTCCTCTCCACCCTCAGGTCCCAGATCGATAATGTAATCTGCCGTCTTTATCACATCCAGGTTGTGCTCAATAACCAGGATAGTATTCCCTCGCTTCACCAGTTTCTTGAG
>JACVGW010000044.1:5859-8657 GCA_018992565.1 Theionarchaea archaeon | reverse complement strand
TTCATGGTGAGACACCGGTTCCATTCCAGCCTCTGCTCAGGCACGTCAATGGACAGTTCGCCTTTCAAGTACTTCCCTGTTAATGAGTGGGGGTTCTGACAGATATCTGATACTGTTCCCTGGGCCACCACATACCCCCCATGCAGTCCTGCTCCAGGTCCCATATCAACAATATGGTCAGCAGCTCTCATGGTAGCTTCATCATGCTCAATGACAATGACTGTATTTCCCAGGTCTCTCAACTGCTGCAGGGTGGCCAGCAACCTGGCATTGTCCCTCTGGTGAAGGCCGATGGATGGCTCATCCAGTATGTACAGGACACCCACCAGCGATGATCCTATCTGTGTTGCCAGACGGATTCTCTGGGCCTCTCCTCCTGACAGGGTGGCAGCTTTTCTGTCCAGGGTCAGATACTCCAGCCCTACTGAGACCATGAATCCCAGGCGTTCCTTAATCTCTTTCAAAATCTGTTTTGCAATTATTTGTTCCTTTTCTGACAGTTCAAGTGTATCAAAGAACTTCTGTGCTTCTTTTATAGACATTTCTGTAACATCTGTGATGCATCTATCTGCAATGGTTACTGCCAGGCTCTCTGGCTTTAACCGTTTTCCCTTGCATACAGGACACGCAATGCTGCTCATGAATGTTTCAATTTCTGATCTGATGTATTCAGATTTGGTCTGGCTGTACCGTCTCTTGAGGTTGGTGATAACTCCTTCAAACCCTCCTGTATACTCCCACCTGGACCTGTCTCCTTCAAATACATAGTGGATAGGTTCACGAGTGCCATATAATATTATATCCCGCTTCTTCTGGGGGACCTCGTTCAGGGGGTTGTCCATGGGGATTTTCAGGTGTGCTGCCAGCTGAGACAGCTTTGACATGTAGTACCCGTCCTGGTTGGAGGACTTCCAGGGCCTGATAGCACCTCCTCGTATGGATCGTTTGGTGTCCAGCACTTTGTCTGGATCAATGCGCATCCTCTCTCCCAGTCCGTGGCATTCAGGACATGCCCCAAAGGGCGAGTTAAAGGAGAACATCCGTGGCTCCAGTTCTTCAAAGGAAATTCCACAGTCAGGGCAGGAGAAGTGTTCTGAATACATGTGGTCTTCAGGTGTCGATATGATGACCAGCCCATCACTGAGATCCAGAGCCATCTCCACAGAGTCAGCGATCCGTTCTTTCTCCTCTGGAGAGACGGTAAGCGTGTCCACCACCACCTCAATGTCATGCTTCTTATACTTCTCCAGGTCTACTTCTTCTTCGTCAAGGTGCCTGATTGTCCCGTCAACACGTGCTCTGGTAAATCCTTGGGCTAGCAGGTTTTCCAGCTCTCGCTTGTAAATCCCTTTTCTCCCTCTCACAATAGGGGATAGTACAGAGATTTCTTTCCCCTGGAATGCCAGCACCTGGTCCACAATTTCCTGAGGGGTCTGTTTTCTGATCTCTTTTCCACATTCAGGACAGTGAGGGACGCCAATCCTGGCATACAGCAATCGCAAGTAGTCATAAATCTCGGTGACTGTTCCCACTGTGGAGCGGGGGTTTTTACTGACTCCCTTCTGTTCAATAGAGATAGCAGGAGATAACCCTTCTATGTACTCCACGTCAGGTTTGTCCATCTGTTCCAGAAACTGACGGGCATATGCAGAAAGTGATTCTACGTAGCGCCTCTGCCCTTCAGCGTAAATAGTATCAAAAGCCAGAGAAGACTTGCCAGAACCTGAAACACCTGTAAGTACCACCAGGCTGTTTCGCGGTATCTCTAGGTCAATATTCTTCAAGTTGTGCTGTGATGCACCTTTGATGAAGATTCTATCAGTTGCCATAGTAAAACCCAGCACGTGGGAAGAATAGTCGAGGTATAAAAAGGTTGTGAGGTGCAGGAAATGTTGGTGAACTGTCGCAATACGGAGCGGGTGTGTTGGAAATTCCAATGATGCACAGTGTCTGTTTTCCCTTCTCAGTGAATTATCCACCGTATAGTGACCTGAAAGCTATTCAAAACTCGGTGGATAACTGGTACTTCCACTCTTGATGGTAATAGAACACCAGAGGTTGCAGAAAACCTTTGACACCGGGATTTTGTGAGAGCAATACTTATTATCCACCGCATGGAGAAGACTCTTTATGTTTTGAAATGAAAGGGGACTATGGATGTGACTCTGATGCCTGTTGGTACCATTGGAAGACCACTTCTGGAAGCTGTGAAGGCCCGTCTGGAATCCCTGGGCTTCTCATGTTTTCTTTCAAAAGAACATTCAATCCCTGACAAAGCGTACAACCCTCTAAGAAATCAGTATCTGGTGCATCAATTCCTAGATCTGGTGAACACCGAAGAGGGACACCATCTGCTCATTACCAGTGTTGATCTTTACATCAAAGGCCTCAATTTCATCTTCGGCTATGCTCCTGGCCCCAATGCCATTATTTCCATAGCCAGGCTGCAGGGAGCTCGTCTTGAAGAACGGACAGTAAAAGAAGCTGTCCATGAACTCGGTCATGTCCTGTCGCTTGGTCACTGTTCAAATCCACGATGTGTGATGCATTTCTCCAACACGCTATCTGACACTGACTACAAGAGTGTAAAATTCTGTTCAGAATGCTTGAAAAGGCTCCCTCCGTCATTCCAGGAGTGATTCCACCTCATTCAGTGAGGGCATGCTGTCCATGGCCCCATACCTGGTGGTGGATGCTGCTCCAGCGGCATTGGCGAATCGGAGAGCCCCCAGCACAGACTCCCCTTTCAGTATCTGATACATGAACCCTGCACAGAAAGCATCTCCCGCACCCGTAGT
>JACVGW010000044.1:0-5759 GCA_018992565.1 Theionarchaea archaeon | reverse complement strand
TCTGATGGTCCCTTCTTTTATTCCATACTCAGCGGCCAGTTCCATGATTCTCTTGAAGTAGTACCGGACCACTTCTATAATGAGCTCCTGCATAGTTTCTGGAGATATGGTTTCGGGGTCATAAATGAGAAAGATAAGCCATCTTCTGGAAGGCTCCACTTCAAAATACTTGACCCATACATTCTTTTCCCCTTCCTGTTTTTCCATTCCTTCTTTCAGAACTTTCAGCGTGACGAGTTCCTTCAAGTGGTTGATAATGGTCTTGTTGGAGTAGGGTAATTCATCAATGAGAGCCTTCTGGTATACTCTATCACTACCGCAAAAGTGGGTTAGTATTTTCAGGTTGACTTCAGAACCAAAGACAGCAGACAGCATTTCCATCTGGGCCTCTCTATCTGAGGGCAGAAATATGACGTAGGGCAGCAGGTCATCTGTTATGGAGAGCAGCGGTTGTTCCATGAGGTGCTTTGGAGGAAAAACCTTATATACCTATTGTACAATATGATCATCCAGTGTAATGATCTACACAGGATGGATATCGATGACACTTGGTCAGCGAGTGCGTGATAGAATTGACGTGATAGTTCCCCAGAGGCTTACTGCTCAGGAAATTGCTTTCAGTGGGATTATGGCAGCAGTCATGGCAGTCGCAGCCTTCATACCGGTGACTGTGGTAGCGGGCGTGGGGAAGGTCATTTCTGCTGCAGTGGCTTTGGAGCCCCTGGTAGGTGTCTTGCTGGGCCCTGTCCTGGGGACATACGCTGCTGCTGCAGGTGCTTTTGCTGGACAGATTCTCGCACCCCAAGGCGCGATTTTTGGACTGCTGACTTTTATTCCTCCCACAGTGGGAGCCACCGCTGCGGGATTGCTTGCCCACAGGAAATGGAAAACAGCATGTGGGATCATGGTGGGCGTCCTCCTGCTTTGGTATTCAACCTCAATTGGAAGGGAGTTGTACTACTACCCGTACATGCCGCTTCTCTTTCTGGGATTAGGACTGGTGTTCAGAGACCATTTGGGGGAGTGGATCCATGTACAATATAATGAGCTGGTAGGGTTCAGAGGAGCAGGAACCTGGTTCCTGCTGGCAGGGGTGAGTCTAGTAGGAGGTGCCTGGGCACTATCCATGGTTGGTGGATTGTGGATTCCAGGCATAGGTGTTGTGTGTGGTACAGCAGGTGTGGCCGGCATTCTGGTCTCTGTGGTGAAAGATAAGCCTGGATTGAAGAAGGTCTCGAGCGGGCTGGTGGCATTCAGTGGAATTGCGACTGCTGCAGGAGCATACGGGATGTATAGTGGCCCTATACTGGTGAGTGTCACGATTCTTGGGATTACCTGCGTTCTTGGGGCCCTGGCAGTGGTCTCCGGTAGGTTCAGGATGTGGTTCTTGATGTCTCTCAGCGCATTGCTGGCCTCTGCTGCTCTTGCTCTGGGAATTGAGGCAGTATCCTCAGGCGCTGACGTCGGGTGGTATCCTCTCTTCAGGCTTCTGGCATATACAGCACTCATTCTGGGATTTCTTCTCTTTGCTGTGGTGAATTTCAGGATCTCAGAATCCATGAGAAAATGGTGTGGATTCGCATTGTTAGGTGCGGGAATTCTCGGACTGATGCAGCAAGTTCTGCTGCTATCTCTGCAGTCTAAGGTCATGAAATCTGAACTGCTGCGGCTTGATGAGTCAGTTCCCTTTGTCACTGGGTCTCTCGGGCGCGAGGTTACAGTCACCAGCAACCTGGCATACTACCTTGAGAAAGTAGTGCCCCTCTACATGAATCACCTGGGATGGGTTCTGGTATTTGCCGCGTTGATGATCCTGGGCATATCATACTTCTTGAACATCTCTCTGGAGAAACTGTCTGTGGCATATTTTGTGATCTCTGGATTTGCAGTTCTTTCTGATCTAATGATTGGAAATTTCCTGGCTATTCAGGTGCTTGAATTGAACACAGGGATTTTCAGAGCATTTTTATTCATCTATCCTGTGGAGAGAATGTTTATGACATTTTTTGCCACTGTATTTGGCATTGGGGTAGTCATCCCCTTGAAAAGATTCGGACTAACCAACTTTGTGAGGAGGTGATAGCGATGAAACGACTGCTTGTGTTCGGACTGATTTTCCTTGCAGGTTGCCTCACCCAGCAACCTGAATCACAGACAGAATCTCTGAGTGTCCCTGGGCCACAGGGAGAAGTGGTACTCACCGTATCTGGCACCATTGGGAAGGTCAATGCAGGAGACTCCTTCCAATTCGACATGGAGACTCTGAAATCACTGCTCTACACCACCATTGCCATTCCAGACCCCCACCTGGAGGTCACCATAGAATACGGTGGCGTCTTGCTGAAGGATATCCTGGATTACCTCGGTGCAGAGAATGTCACAGAGGTAAAAGTGGTGGCAACTGATGGTTATTCTGCAGTGATTAAGGCAGAAGATCTGGATTTGGGAATTCTCATTGCCTATACGGCTGATGGCGAGGAGATCGGTGCAAAATCTGGCGGACCATTGAAAATTGTATTTTCGGAGGATGCTCAAGAGGTGTACGCTCCCGAGGCCTGGGTATGGTGGGTTACTGATCTCGAGGTCTCCTAGATAGTCTTTATAACCTTTTTTCTGCCTTTTCTTATTGTCGTGCCCTGCTCTACAGGTTACTGGTACGATTCCCGCTCTGTGTCTGCCAGCCCTTCTTTGAGGATTCTCCAGGCTCTCATGGATCTGTTTTGAGCACGGTTGACTCCAGGGAATACCTCACCCCATCTCTCAATGTAGTCGTGGATGGTCTGGGTCAGGTCTCTCCCAATGTTGATTTGTTCCTCCTCGAGAGCTCCAATCAATGATTGTGTGGCCCTATCACCCTGAATTCTGTAGAGAGCTCTCAGAATCTGCATTTGATTCCAATTGTTCTCCAGGGCCGGCAAATTGGAGACTCTGGTTTCAAAGCCCATCATCCTGATGCTACATCGAACCCATTCTTCTTTGAGCGCCTGTCTCAATGGATCAAGAGCTTTTCTGTCTCCGAGTATCCCCAGTGCTCTAATTGCTGCTTCACGGACTCCCTCACTCGGGTCTTCCAGAGCATGTATGAGAGGATCCACTGCTCTGGGTTCCTGAAGCTCTCCTAGGGCGACTGCTGCTCCTTCCCGTATTGTGCTGTCACTATCCTGTAACAGCTGAAGAAGAAGCTCTTTCACCTGTTCCTCTCCTATTTTTCCGAGGGATCGAACTGCTGTTTTCCGAACCTCTTTATCCGTGTCTTGAAGAGAATTTGTTAACGAGTCAACCGCTCGTCTGTCACCCAGTTCTCCCAGTGCTTGAATTACGGATTCTCGAACGTCCCTGTTTTCGTCTCCACAGATGTTGATGAGAGCATCTACTGCTCCTTCATCTCTGATCAGACCTAAAGCCCGGGCAGCTTCTTCGCGGCAATGAGGGTTCCTGTCCTCCAGAAGGCGAATCAAGGGTTGAACAGCTCTCTTATCCTTCATCTTTCCCAGGGCCTGAGCTGCTGCCTCGCGTATGGTATCCTTTTCATCCTCAAGTGTCCATATCAAAGGAGAGGTAGCCTGTTCATCACCTATTTCTCCCAGAGCCCGGATTGCTGCCTCTCGAGTTACTGTGTTTCCATGATCAAGTGCATCTATTAACGGATACACTGCCATCGTTCCTAACTCCACCAGAGCCCAACGTGCTTTCTCCCCAACAATATGGTCCAGGTCATTCAATGCCTCCGTCAGTGGGGCGATAGCTCTCTCATCCCCTGAGTCTCCTAGCATTATCGCTGATACTTCGCGGCAGTAAGGAGAATCATCTTTCAACGTCTCAATAAGGAGTTGAGTGGCCCTTCTGCCCTGAATTCTCCCAAGAGCCACGATTGCAAGAGCTTTGACGTCACCTCGATTCCTTTTCAATAGGTTCAATAACAGCTTTATGGCTCTCTCATCTCTGATAGATCCCAGGCCTTCAGCTGCTCTCATTCGGGCTGCAAAGTCTTTTCCCTTCTCTAATGTAGTCATCAGTCCCTGAATGTCCCTCTCTATTATCATTTTCTCTACATCAGGATTCAACCCTTGCTGCACATTCAGAATATCCATGGCAACACCTCATGCTAGTCTCCATTGAGCATCCACTGAGTTAGCTCAACCATCACTCAATGCAAGGACCTCAATCCATATGAGCTTTACTATGACAACCAGCATCCGTGCTGAGTGGAGGTCTTATCCCCACAGCCTCCTTCCGATGATATAGAAGACAACTCCAGCAACCACCAGAATTCCGTATCCCTGAGCCTTTTTCTCCTGTATCTGAGGCACTGAACCATCAAACTTAACATCCGTTTCAAGGCCCAGAAGCTCTACCACCAACGGGGTGATGTCCACCTGGCTGCACTCCACATATCCTGTTGGAATCCCTGCCCCTGTCATGTAGAGAGGCACGTCCTGTTCATCTGGTGAACCGTGCATACCCTTGTAGTACTGCAGCAAGGGCTCAGGTATGAACAGGTATCCTTTCTTTGCCAGGAGGATCAGGTCAGGAGCATTCCTATGGTTAATGTGGAAGGCTGAATACTCTTCAGGTTCAACAACCCTGTCCACTCCTTCAAGGCTAGAGACATACTCTCTCACACCCTCTTCTACGTCATAGAGGAATGCACATCGTCCCACGTGCAGGGGCCAGGTCGCATACCCTGCATCTCTCAGGAGCGCATGGATGGGAACACTCTTGGATACAGAGCTCATCCCGTGATCACTGGTTACAATCAGGGCAGTCTCACTGTCCAGGGAGTCTCTTAAGGAATAAATCAAATCCTCAACCAGCTGTGCGGCTTCTTTGCACTCCTGCGAGGAAGGTCCATACGTATGACCGACACTATCAACAATGGGAATATTAATACAGAAAAAGTCAGGATGTTCCCTCAGGTCAATTTCTGTGAGTGCCTCAAAGAGCCAGCGGGTCAGTTCCTCCGGGTCCTGAGGAGGATCTCTCAGATATACTGGATGGAACTCGGGAGCTACTGTCAGGTTAGCTCTTGCACCTGCAAGGGCAGCCAGTCCCTTCTTGCCAGAAATGAATATTCCTTTCTTTCCGTTTTCCTTCAGTATTTCAAAAAGAATTGTGGCCTCTATCATATCAGGCGTGTAGTTACGGGTTTTCTGTTCATCATTGTACTCGTTGGCCAGGATACCATGCCGAGAAGGGTACACTCCAGTCAGCAGGGATATATGCCCGGGACTGGTCATAGGGGGGAAGACAGCTGTACTTGAACCTTCAATAGAGAACCCTTCCAGGGAAAATACATCAGGGTCACCTCCGTCAACAACCAGAAGGATTACCTGTGAGGCATGTCCAAATTCATATGGTGCTGATACTGTCACCAGCAAAAGAATCATGAATACAGCCAGAACTCTCATATCCTTCAACATTGGTATCCCTTTAAATACTTTGTGACTCGAACAGTAGATAGACATGTAGAAAATTACTGCACACTTTGTCCATTTTTGGGCCGGTAAACTGTTCAACTTTGGGTTTCTGTATATTCAGTATCATGATTTTCACCCATGAGACCTAACCTTTAAATCCCGAAAAAATGTCCATGTTTACATGAAAGATGTGTACGCTTTTCCGCTGTCTCCATTGTCACTCACCGCAGGTGGAATATTCCCATTCGGTGGTAGTGGTGGAGGAGGTGGCGGGGGCATGCCAGGGTGATTGTTAATTCGTTCACTCCAGTATGCTATGGAAAGCTCATATGATTCAATAGC
>JACVGW010000126.1 GCA_018992565.1 Theionarchaea archaeon | reverse complement strand
CATACACCTCATCTCCGGGGCTGGGTTCCTCTTCCTGGACTGGTGGCAGCGGATATGACTGAACATGAGCTTCAACACTCCCTTCTTCCTCTTTCTGGATTTCTTTTCCGATCTTAACGAGGTATTCTTCAATTTTCATTCTCTGAGTGTAGTCTGTATCTTCGGGAAGGTTCAATTGTCTTCTCAAGAGCTCCGCGTACAGTCTCTTGGCCCGTGTCCCATCGTACGTTGCAAGGGCATTGTAGAACTCCATGGCATCAGAAAGAAGCTCTTGCAAATCCCTTACCCCGCCTGTCTCTCTACGCGAAGCCTGTTTGCCCTCGGAGACTCTTTCACTACCAGGATGGTCTCCAGATATGTCTGCAACAGCTTCTCTGAGGTCTGAAAATTCATCTCTAAAATGAATTCCCAGGGCTCCTGCTCGTTCCCTGATCTTTTTCTCTCTCTGTTCCAGTCTTTTCAGAGCATCTTCCAGATCACTGGCTTTTCCCACGATCCTCGTCTCCTTTTTCGAGTTCTTGCACCTCGCTGTAGCAGCCACATGTCAGAATCATACTACGGCTCATAGTAGCCGATACTGTTTTGCACATCTGTCTTATATATGTTTCGGTAAGACAGGTAGTCCTCCAGGCAGTCCAAACGTACCGATGAAAGATACATGAGAAATAGGGTAAGAAGAGGGGCAGAATAGAGGGAGCTCTTGGAAATGGGCGCGAAGCAACTAGAGTGCTTCTTAGGGAAAGGAAAAAAGAAAAGAGGAGCATGAATCATCCTCCGGAAGTCTATATCTGATATATTGATGTTCAGCCCAGTTCACTGTTGAACAGATTCGTACGCTTTACGTGAACAAGTGCTAGACCTGTCATGATAACGATCCATCCTGAAAAGAGCACGTGCTGCTGAGGGCTGAAATTCCCCATGAAATGCTCCAAGAACATGACGATGATCCAGATATGAGCGAAGTCCATGACGTGAGAATACTTTTCTGGATGTGCGAAGTAGTACAGAGAGAGATTGGCACATATTAAGGCTGCTGTGACATACAGATTGAAAAAACTGCAAAACAGGATGCTAAATCCAAAAAAGAACACCAGGAGCATGACTTTCAGGATATGTGATGTATTCCGACCCAGTTTCTGGACAGTATGAGACGCACTGCTGACTTTGTCCACATGGAAATCGCGTATCTGATTATCCATCTGCCCGTGGAGACTGATCAACAGAAGAATGAACAAGCTGCCCCACACAAATGGCTCTGTAGTGAATCTCACTCCGAGAAAGTAGAGGTAGCTTGCAGCTATGATCAGACCTTTCCAGAAGAAAACGAAGATCCAGTCCCAGTACATACGATCTCTCAGCCTTACTGGCGGCGCAGAATAGAGCAGGGCAAGTACGTTAAGCAGCAGAATGGGTACAAAGACAGCCCATGTTATAGAGGCTGCCAGTGCCAAGCTGACTCCAGAGCTAGTATAGAGGACAGCAATTCCAAACTGCCGGTATCGCTCTGAGCAGAACACGTTTCTGGTCCCCTTGGTAGGGTCTCTGAGATCATGAGGGGCATCAAAATAATCGTTGACCACAAACATAAACACGTTACCGCAAAACACGCTAACTACGAGAATGACAACCTGCCATGAAAACCCCTGTAGATGGTTCCAGAAGAATCCCACCAGGATTAGTGCAGATGAAACTACAGCGTAGTCGAATCGCAAATCTTCAAGAAGCCCCAACGCAGATTGGCCATGGTAGAGAAAGTGGTAGCTTGAAAAAGACATCAGACATCACCTGCCCCGCCAAGAGAAATAGCACCACACAACCACGCCCAGTTTTCGCATGTCCCGGAAGGGTTCAGTGTTTGTTGTGATTGAGGTTCAAGATCTGTTCCCCCTGGTGTCAAATTTCCCATTGGGTACATCCGCTTTGGATTCATTATCACAATCATGAAGACAGATATATAAATATTGTGACGCCCTCGCTAGAGAAGGAGACATCAACTCAACCTATATAAACCCTCAAAGGGAGAGAGAATCAGGAGTTGACATGCATGTTGGACATTTTGGAACGTTGCATCGATACCTGTTCTCGTCCTGAGCATTTGCTACAAATCCGTGGCCAGAAGCGGAAGGTGATTGCATGTGCTGTCAAGAATAATGTGGTTCAGCAGTTTTCCACACTTACTGCTCAGGGTGTAGGGGCTAGAAGCCGCGTGGAGAATGGATGCTGGGGATTCAGTTCGTCCAATACCTGTGAGGCACGTCAGGTGGAACGTGTAGCCAGGGAAGCTGCAGACCTGAGCAGAGCTATTTCACAGGTTTCCCAGGGAAGTGCTGACATTCAGCCGCAGAATGCGGTTGTTGACACGCTTTATGCTCCAGTGAAGGTTTCTCCTTGCGATTCTGCCGAAGAGATAGTTGATATCCCTTTGAGGGCCTGCAGGAGTGCACTGAGTGCAGGACCAGAGATCAAGGACTGTAGAGTAACCTACATTAGTATGGAAGATCACAGGTATTTTGCCAGTTCAGAAGGGTCGCGCATTTCTCAGCATATCACCAAAGTCATGTTGTTTGTGAATGTGGTGGCCAGGCGCAATGGTGTTGTATGTCCCGCCTCTGATAATGTGGGACATGCTGGGGGGTGGGAAATCTTCGACAGGACCTCGCCTGAAGAACTGGGCGAAGCGGTGGCAAGAAAGGCTGTGCATCTGCTGGATGCCAGAACCCCGCCTTCGGGCATGGCCCGTGTGATTATTGATCCTACGTTGTGCGCCACTCTCCTCCATGAGGCGATTGGCCATCCCCTGGAGGCAGACCTGGCCATGGCAGGAGGAGGATTTGGGACTCAACTCGATAGACCTGTGTGTTCTGAATTAGTGACTATCTACGATGATGGACATATACCAGGAGGGCTGGGATTTTCCTTCTATGATGATGAAGGGACGCCCTGCACCCGCACTACCTTGATAGAAAAGGGAGTCCTGAAATCATTCATGCATGACCGGGAAAGTGCTTCAGCTGCAGGAGTCCAGCCCACAGGAAATGCACATGCCTGGGATTACAGCGTCGAGCCCCTCATCAGGCAGACTAACATTGGCATTGAACCTGGGGAGTATGCTGTTGAAGAAATGATTGAAACCGTTGACGACGGATTATTTCTGGAAGGCACGTTTGGAGGGCAGGCAGATTCTAATGCTGATTTCACCTTTGGATTTCAGAGTGCTCAGGCAATTAGAAAAGGAGAGCTCACGGAGGAGTTCCGAGGAGCAAATGTAGCTGGAAACGCCATTGAGGTATTCAGGACCATTGACGCAGTGAGCGATACGCCTGTACTGCGCCCTGGTGCATGTGGGAAGTATCAATTTGCTGTTCAGGGACGTATGGTCCCCGCTATCAGGTGTCACATTATGGTAGGAGGAAGTGGAGGTTAACCCATGGAAGAATGGAATGTATTGCGTGAATTGTGTTCAAGGACTGTTCGATACCTGGAGAAAAAAGGCGTGGCAGCTGAAGCTTTCTTTACGTATGAAAAGACTATTGAAGTGTCTATCAGGAATTCCATACTACTCACTCAAACCAGCCAGAAAGACTCTGGAGTGGGAATACGGGTTGTGGAGGACGGCAGAGCAGGATATGCCTGCACAAATGTCATGACAGAAGAGGCTATTATGAAAGCTGGGGACATGGCAGCTGGCATGTCTAGGGTGAGTTCTGTACTGCCCGGGCTTGTCTTGCCTGAACCAGGTAGCTATCCAGTTGTCCAGGATGTGTATGATAAAAGAATTGAGCAGATTACCGGAGAGGAGACAGTAGATATCGCCCACAGGGCCTTGGCTGCAGCAGAAGGGATAGATCCAAGGGTGCGTGTCAAGAGTGGTGTCATCATGTTCACGAGCGGCTGGCGAGGGGTGGTGTCTTCTCTGGGAATTGATGGTGAGGAACAAGGAACCAGGGCAACCATATATCTGGGAGGAGTAGGTGAATCAGGTGATGAAGTCACTGGAATCTGCTCTGATTATGAATGTAGCCGCACGGCAGCCATTTCCCCTGAATCATTGGGAGAGTCAGTGGGAGAGAAGGTTATACAGATGTTTCATCCTCAACCAGTTGAAACAGGAACTACCACAGTGATTCTGGCTCCGGAGGCAGGGGACTACCAGCTGGCAGAAGTCCTTGTTGATGCATTGCGGGGAGACTCAGTAATGACAGGGCGTTCTTTCTGGACAGGTAAGCTGGGTTCTTCTGTAGCAAGTCCATTCCTGAGCATCAGCGATAATGGAGTGTTGAGAAATGGATTTTCTTCACGCAAGTTCGATGATGAAGGGTATCCGTCTGGGGAGGCTCCAGTAGTGAACGAAGGGATACTAACATCATACCTGCACAATGCCTGGTCTGCGCATGCCCTCGCTATGGAAAATACAGGCAATGCATCTCGATATTCTAAGGGATTTGATACTGTTCGAAATACTATTGGATATGGATACCGTACAGGGCCTGAGATTTACTGTTCAAACCTGGTGGTTCATCCAGGAACGAAATCGCGGGATGAGCTTGTCTCCGAGGTCTCACAAGGGGTCTTGGTGGAATCCATGGCTGGATTTCCTCAAGCTGGATCTGGCGTGATCAGTGCACAACTATCTCAAGCATTCGCCATCAGGAATGGAGAAATACAGCATCCCGTGAAGGGCATGATCTCCGGAGTCGCATTTGATTGGCTAACCAGGATTTCTGACGTGGGAAACGACAGCAAGCAGTATGAGAATACAGTCCTTCCATCACTGCGAATAGAGGATGTCCATGTCATAGGGAGATGACTACTCAGGACGTACCCACTACCGAAAAAGTGCCCTCTGTTGCCGCCCTCTCTCCGGATATTGCATCTGTAATGGTCACAACTACTGTGTATATCCCTTCATTAAGGTCTATTGTATCAATCCAGAACTTAAACCACACGAAGGAAGGCTCTGTATCTGATGGTATTTCAATAGACTGAATCACATCTCCCTGCGAGACGCCCTGTGCGTCGAAGACTTCCACTGTGGCATCAAAGCAGGATATATATCCTTCTCCTCTTTCCAAGGATGTAAACCGAAAAGCCTCCACATATATCCATACAATGTCACGGGCTGTGTAGAAAGCATCCGGATTAATGTTGTAAGAGCGTTCAAATGGTTCAGCATTACAGAATGTGATATCAGTGACTGTAAACTCTTCCTGTCCTATGCAGCTTGATATAATGACAGCAGCCAG
>JACVGW010000043.1:16904-22994 GCA_018992565.1 Theionarchaea archaeon | reverse complement strand
CTTTCAACCGGTTCAAAATCTCATCGGATGAGGAAGTTCTCATAATTCATGTCCAGATCAATGAATTCATTGACTACTCTCTTCAAATCAGAGGACGTACTCTTTCCGAAGGCCATAACCTCAACATTCACTCCTTTAGCCTTCAAATGATCTACCAGAGCCACAAAGTCACCGTCACCTGAAACCAGGACCACAGTATCCAGTTTCTCTGCCATCTTAATGGTATCAATAGCGATCCCCATGTCCCAGTCTCCTCGCTTTGTGCCATCGTAGTACGTTCTCAATTCCTTGATCTTAACTTCATACCCAATATTCCGCAGCGCTTCGAAGAATCCCTCTTCTTCAGGTATATCGGCCTTTATGACGTAGATAATAGCTCTAATCAACTGCCTTTGATTGAGTCCTACTTCCAGAACCTTTCTGAAGTCTACTTTAGCACCATACAGGTTCTTAGCTGAATAGTAGAGATTTTGGGTATCTACAAATATTCCTACACGCTGCCATCTGTAAAGTTGTATCATAACATCACCTAGACAATTCGTGCTGTTGAATAATCAAATACGATAGTTCCATGAACCTGGTAGTTAATATACTCTTTGGCCGGGAACCGTTTCATCCCCTTGTGGATGATTGCCACCCTCTGGATCTGACCCTCTCGTTCATGTACCTCTTTCAACTCTATCCTGGTGTTCACCTGGATCTGGTGGTCATACACACTGGTAGAGACCGTGCTGATCCCGCTGGACATTAAAGCATAGGTGAATTGGTTGACATTATACCGGTCTATGACTCCTTCTGCAATTCTGAAAGCTTCCAGATCATCAATAGAATCTACCAGGAAGAGGTCGCATCCCGCTTTTTCTTTCAGGAGCATGATTGCATCCAGAAGGTGAAATTGGTTATATTCACTATCCAGGTAGAAAGATTTCACTGTCTTGATCAAGGGCACCTTCCTGTAGTACTTGCGGTACCGCACATCAATGGGGAGGATAATCCCCAGTAGGTGTCCCTCGTATGATCTTTTTCCCAGGTTCAACTGAAGGGTATCCAGGAATTGAGGAAAGGCCAGTTCATGTGATACATAACAGACCTTATGGTCTTCTTCGATGTAACGGGCTGCTGTACTGGCCAGCAGAGTTGTCTTGCCCAGTCCTGAAGCACCAAACACAATTCCTGAAGAACCTACATTATACACTTTCTGGGAAAGAAGTTCTTCTATGTAATGGATTGAACGCTCCTGATTGTATGTCAGTTCTTCCATCAGTGGTCACTTTTTCAAAGGTTTATAAAGGTTTCTTTTGCCCCTTGAGAAGGGCAGAGAAGGCGTTATTTCCTGGAGGAAGGCGGGGAGATGAAGGTTTTTATTCATGGAAAGGAACAGGGTGTATGGTTAGAGGCATAATCAGCGCAGTGATTCCAGCGTATAATGAAGCGAACACTGTGAGTGAAGTGGTAGCGGAGACCTTGAAGTACGTGGATGAGGTATGGGTGGTGGATGATGGATCAGAAGATGGAACGTACAAGAGAGCATCTCAAGCGGGGGCTCAGGTGATACAGCAGCATCACAAAGGGTACATACAGGCCATTAAGCGGGGAATCATTTCATGTCAGGGAGACGTTGTGGTGACGCTGGATGCAGATGGTGAGCATCAACCCTCTGAGATTCCTCTGCTGGTGGAACCTGTTATAGCGGGAAAGGCAGACCTGGTGCTGGGAAGCAGGGGAAAAATACCTTCTTTTTCAGAACGAATGATTGGCATGCTGGTGAGAACGACGGTTCCAGTACGGGACCATGGAACAGGGTTCAGGGCAATGACCAGAGAACTGGCTGTTAACCTGGATATTGTGGGAACCTGTACGTGTGGTACTCTTGTTCTGGAGGCACATGCAAAGGGTGCCAGGATAGTGGAGGTACCAGTTGAAATTGCGCATGTTGAGAAAAAGAGGAAGAGGAAGTGGAACCATATATACCAGCTGGGAATTGTGGCATACCTTGTGCTCCTGGGAAAGAAATGAACCATATTCAAAAAATGAACTCCCGAAAGAGTACCTATGCTCATTATGGTCCAATAATTAACAGATTGTCTGTTTCAGATTGACAGTCCTGTAGGTTCTACACTGGCGTACTTTCCTTCCATAGTAAATCGAAATACTGTTTGAACCCTGCAGCCAGGCTGTGATTCTCTGAGAGGACTGCAAACCGCATGAAAACAGGGATGGCCTCTTCTTCTACCAGGAAAAGCACAGCCCCTTTGTCGTAGTCAAAACTGGGGTCAATAATGGTGAACCGGATAGGCAGTCTGCCAGGAGATATTCTCACCCGGGCACCTATTTTGAGCAGTATGTCCTTCATATTGTTCTGAATGTTCAGGTCTCTTTCTGACAGGTAGTCCCCGTGGAGCAAAATCACTTTTAAGACAACATTCCCCAACCTGGGTTCCAGACTCTCCCGTACCTTGGGGAGGTACTCAAATGCTCTGGAAACTACATTAATCTCTTTTTCAGCCTTGGTATACAGGGTTCGAGTCTCTATTTCGGAAGCTGTCCCCACGGTGATGATTTCCAGGAACTCTTCTTCTGCTTCTGTTGCCAGTCGTTTCTCATACAGGGATTTGAGAATGGATAATCGAGAGTCTGCAATATCGGCAATTGTTCTCACATCTTTTTCGAATTGTATTTTCCTGGCGATTCTGAGGTTTTCCAATCCAGTTTCAGGTTCTATAGGCTCAAATTGGAGAGGTCGGGTACCCGTTTGCCTGATCAGCCGCAATGTACATAACTCTTCCAGGACAGAGTAGATCTTCGCCCGGGGGACACTGGAGGCTTTGGAGAGTTCTGACACCTTGCTTTTTCCCAGAGCATACATATGAGCCAGTACTGCAGATTGATACTTTCCCAGCCCCAGCTCTTTGAGAGTTTCCTGAACCCGGGCGATTTCTGTCTTTGAAATCATCAGACTTACTGCGATTACCACCTATAAAAGGGTTGGTCACACTGTCTGCAGGTGATACCCTGCACAGGAAGAGGAGTCTCCAGAAATAATCAGGGCAGGTTGAGAATATCGCAGGTCTTGAAGCATAACATTTAAAACGCTAATATATTATATGGTGATATAACACTGTAAGGTGGAAGAATGAAAATCCATCATTTCAAGGAGGTTACCTCCACCAATGAAGTAGCAAGGCAGTATCTGGAAGAGGGAACCGTCATCATGGCAGACACCCAGACCAGAGGCAGGGGTCGTCATGCCAGAGAATGGCACTCTCCTGAAGGAGGACTCTGGTGTTCTCTGGTAGTCAAACATGAACCTGCTCCTGTCCTGAACCTGGCAGCTGCTCTGGCAATTTCCAAAGCATTTGAGCATTTTGGGTTGCTGACCAGGCTGAAGTGGCCAAATGATGTTCACGTTGATCAGCGAAAAATCTGCGGCATACTCTCTGAGACAGAAGGCGACTACATCATTGTGGGTGTGGGTGTGAACCTGAATAATAAGGAATTTCCTGAAGATATCCCCGGCACCTCCTACGTCACGGAAACGGGAAATGTCGTTGACAGGATGGAATTTCTTGAGAAATTCGTGGAAACTTTCAATGCTGTTATTCAGGATGATTTCCTCACTGAATACCGGAAATACTCCTCAACCATTGGCAGCACCGTCATAGTAAAAAATGGGAGAGAGATCACGGGAACTGCAGTAGATGTAGATGAGAAGGGAAGATTAATACTCAGACTGGAAAATGGAAAAGAAATGAAGATATATTCCGGAGAAATATTACGGCTCCACCAGCTCCAATAGGATGCCTCCTGTGCTCTTGGGATGGACAAAGGCGATCTTCCCCTCAGCTCCCAGACGGGGAGTCTCATCAATGAGGGCGATGCCTGCGGCTTTCATGGCTCTCAAAACACTTTCAATGTCTTCCACTTCAATGGCCAGATGATGGATCCCTTCCCCTCTTTTTTCCAGGAATGAGGATACAGGCCCTTCCTGTGTAGGTTCTAATAGTTCAAGCCTGCTTTCTCCAATTGGTATGAAGGCAATCTTCACTTTCTGGTCAGGGATTTCTTTGATATCTTCAGTCTCCAAGTTGAAGAATTGGTTCCAGAACTGTGCTCTCTCCAGTGATTTCACGGCAATTCCAATATGATGTATGTTCATTATTGTCACCTCCTAGAATACGACAGGTGCCTTATACTCCCCAAAGACCTCCCGCAACACGCCACAGATTTCCCCAATGGAGGCGTACTGCCTGGTGGCTTCGATAATGGGAGGAATCAGGTTCAGATCTTTTTCAGCGGCAGATTCCAAAGCACGAAGTGCCTTTTCTACGTCTCCTGAATTTCTGTCTCTTTTGGTTTGTGTGAGACGTTCTATCTGTCTTTTTTCCACTTCGGGGTCTACCTTCAGAATATCAATAGTCACAGGTTCATCTACCGCAAAGTCATTGAGTCCCACAACTGTCCGTTCTTTGGATTCAACTTCTTTCTGGTACTGGTAGGAGCTTTCCTGGATTTCTCTTTGGATATACCCCGTTTCAATGGCTTTGAGTACTCCTCCCATGGAATCAATCTTCTTGATGTAATCCTGGGCCTGTTCTTCAATTTCACAGGTCATGTTCTCAATGAAGTAGCTGCCTGCCAGAGGGTCAATGGTATTGGGGACTCCAGATTCATATGCCAGAATCTGCTGAGTTCTGAGAGCTATTCGTACTGCCTTCTCTGAGGGTAGGGCAAGGGCTTCATCCATGGAATTTGTATGCAGTGACTGGGTCCCACCCAGAACGGCAGATAGAGCTTCCAGCGTGGTCCTTACAATGTTGTTTTCTGGCTGCTGGGCAGTCAGGGAGCATCCTGCAGTCTGCGTATGGAACCGCAGCATCAGGGACCGGGGATCTTCAGCATGAAATCGCTCTTTCATGATCCTGGCCCATAGCCGCCTGGCTGCTCTGAATTTGGCAATTTCCTCAAACAGGTCAATATGAGCATTGAAGAAGAAGGATAGTCGGGGAGCAAAAGCATCCACGTCCAATCCCTTGGAGAGGGCAGCTTCCACATAGGTTATGGCATTAGCCAGGGTGAAGGCTACTTCCTGTGCTGCAGTGGATCCAGCTTCCCTGATGTGATACCCCGAAATGGAAATTGTATTGAACCGGGGGACATTTCTTGAACAATATTCGAAAATATCAGTTATGATGCGCATGGATGGACCCGGAGGGAAGATATAGGTTCCTCTGGCAATATACTCCTTGAGAATGTCATTCTGAATTGTCCCGGAAATCTGATTCATGGGCACATTCTGTTTTTCTGCCAGGACAATGTACATAGCCAGTAAAACAGCAGCAGGCGCGTTGATAGTCATGGAGGTAGAAACCTTGTTCAAGGGGATCTGGTCAAACAGAATCTCAATGTCTTTCAATGTGTCAATGGCTACTCCTGTCTTTCCAATCTCTCCTTCTGCAAAGGGATGATCTGAGTCATACCCTATTTGTGTCGGCAGATCAAAGGCCACACTGAGCCCAGTCTGCCCCTGTGAGAGCAAGTACCGGTATCGTCTATTGGATTCTTCTGCTGTAGCAAACCCCGCATATTGGCGCATGGTCCATAATCTTCCTCTGTACATGGTGGGGTATACTCCTCTGGTGAAGGGGTACTCTCCTGGAAATCCCAGGTCTTCACAATAATCAATTTCAACGTCTACAGGTGTGTACACTGCAGATATGGGGATGCCAGAGATGGTGGCAAATGACTTTGAACGTTCTTTCAGTTCCTGAGCTTCCCACTTCTTTTTTAGATCTTCAATTGATGTCATTAGTACCACTATACACTTTCTGAGAGTGATTATTTTAAAGGTTTCGACAGGCACGCGATACAGTGAGACCTGTCAGCTCACCCAGGTTGCCTTTAGTAGATCACGGCTCCTGATCTTTCGTGGGATTTCTTGAGATGTGGGTCTTTCTTGGTTTTTTGCCTCCCAATCTCAGTCATACATACCTCCTAGGAGTATGAAAATGCTCCAGGAGTCACAGTGGGTTACTCCCATGGCTCTTTTTCTGAAATCTTCCACCCGTACTGCTCAGTCAAAATGAGAATGGC
>JACVGW010000043.1:0-16804 GCA_018992565.1 Theionarchaea archaeon | reverse complement strand
CCCCTGTGCCACAGCTCTGGCAATCGGGCCAGCTCCACGTATTTCCATTTTCTTGATTTTTTCTGCAGTATCTCTTACCTCTAAGTTCATTGTTCATCTAAAGAATTCAGCCTATAAAGAGTATGCGGTTACCTGAGGATGCCAGAGAACCTTCTGGATGTTGCTGCTAAAGATATGGATCCTGTATAGCGACGGCGAATTTCCTTAATGGGTCATGCTGAGACCATCTACTCTCCCTGTGTATCCTGATCTTCATATCTCTCCTCAAAGCAGTGTGAGAGAACAGCCTCTGAACAAGTTGCTGTTATAGGTGGAACATATAATTATAAACTTAAATTTCTACGAAAAAGGGGAAAAAACATGGTCAACGTGCTGGGATGAGAAATGAGAGAAGTGTATTAGGAGTAGGTGACATAGTAACGCAATTGAAAGACAATCGGAGAAAAGAGTCTTTCATGGGCAGCTATTCTTAAGAGGAGGCACTACTAATGTCAGAAAGGAACCAGGTTGATAACACGTTGATGAGAGTCTATCTTGATACAATACAGAATATTTTGGGGTCTCAAGGACTGAATTCAGTGTTGAACTATGGTGGCCTGGAGAAGTATATCAACAATCTTCCCCCTGATAATGATGAGCTGGAAATTCCAAGAGAGGATCTCAGGAAGCTGCATCAGTCTCTCATAGACCTCTTTGGTGAGAAAGGTGCACGGGGCATTCTTTTGAGGATTGGACGTGGAATGACATTTACTTTTTTGGAAAAGCGTCCTGCTGTGGTAAAATCAATGAAACTTGCAATCAAACTTCTCCCAGAGGTAAGACAGATGCGATTATCCCTTGAACGGTTTGCAGAGGAATCTGATAGGAGAATACCTTCATTAAAGGGAATACCACACATAGAACTGAGGGAAGAGAAGGATTATTTCTTGTTCATTGATGAGGACAGCTATACCAGCGAAGGGATAGTCTCGGAGAATCCTTCCTGCCATGTTTACGTTGGTAACCTTGAGACATCTCTGGAATGGATTACAGGACATGCCCACAAGGTAGAAGAAATTCAATGTAAGGCAAGAGGAGATCCTGCTGATGTCTTCAGGATATGGAAAAAGAGATCCACCGACTAGGGTGCAGTTCAGGCAGCTCTCTTTGCCTCTCTGAAGCATGGACTCTGATGAAAGAGGGCACGGATGGGTATCCTTTTATGCACTGACTCTGAAATATATATGTCGTACTGACACTGGCAGACTCACTGCTACAGAGTCTCTTCTGCCAGTCCTGATAAGAAGGTGAGTTGAATGTTGGATTTTACCTTAACGCCAGAACAGCTCGACCTTCAGAAGAAGGCTCGCACGTTCGCACGGGAAGAGGTTCTTCCTGTTGTAGGGTATTTTGACCACATTGATGAAATGCCCTATTTTCTTCTGAGAAGAGCATTTGACAGAGGATTGATGAACATGGGGATTCCCAAAGAACATGGAGGAGAGGGGCGAGGTCTCATTGACCACGCAGTAGCAGTGGAAGAGATTGCTGCTGCATGCGTGGGAGTGGCCACTTCGATTTTCGATAATTCTCTGGGAGCAGAACCTGTAATTCTTTCAGATAACCAGCACCTGAAGGAGACATACCTTCCGGAGATTGTCAACAATTTCAAGCTCATCAGTTTCGCCACTTCAGAACCTGTCATGGGATCTGATGTTGCAGGTATTCGCTGCAGGGCGGAACAGGATGGTGATGACTGGATTCTTACTGGCACCAAGTACTGGATTACCAACGGTGGGTATGCAGATTACTTCTCTCTCTTTGCCACTGCGGATCCCAAGAGCCGCCACGCGGGGGTCTGTGCCTTCCTGGTGGAGAAAGATTGGGAAGGGGTTACCACGGGTAGTCCCATTCCCAAACTGGGGCTCAGAACTTCCAATACTGCAGGCGTGGAACTTGATCATGTACGTGTTCCCAAGGAAAACGTCATTGCTGAGCCAGGAGCAGGGTTCATCTTGGCAATGCAGACTTTTTCAAGAACTCGTCCCATCATTGGCGCCTTTGCTACTGGTGCTGCGCGTTCAGCCATGGAATTTGCTATGGATTACGCCAAAAAACGCCATGCATTTGGTGATGAAATTGGAAATTTCCAGGCAATTCAAATTAAATTGGCTGAAATGTTTCAAAAGGTGGAGACTGCTCGCCTCTTGACATGGAAAGCGGCCTGGGAGGCTGATCAGGGAAGGGACCCTACCATTGCTGCCTCCATATCCAAATTTTATGGGTCGGAGGCTGCCTTTCAGGTGGTCAGTGATGCCCTCCAGGTCCTGGGAGGATATGGATATACTGCGTTCTATCCAGTAGAAAAAATCTACAGGGACATTCGGGTGCTGATGATCTATGAAGGGACAAGCGAAATACAGCGGATACTACTATCACGGCTGATAAAAAATCAACACAGATCTATTATGCCTGCGCTGGAAGACCTGCCCAGGCTATGGGGGAATAATCCAGAAAAAGATGCCAGAGAGGGGTTGCCAGGGAAAAAGGCGTACCGCTGCAGAGTCTGTGGATACATCCACTATGGGTCTGAGCCTCCTGAAAAGTGCCCCTTCTGTGGATTCCCAAAAGGCGCATTTAACCAGGTGTGGCCGGGAACATGAAAATAGAGTCCAGGAGCTGCATTCGGATGTGAAGTGAGGGAATGCAGACCCTGTAACCTCTTTCGATTTAGCGGAATTTCTTATGCAGGGCCCTGGAAGCTCTCTTCCATGTCTTACTCTTGGTGACAATTGCACCATACCTAATGAAGAGAACCGTGATCACTGCAGTTGCGACACCGAATCCTGCCAGTGCAATGTAGTGCTCTGACGTGACTTCCGGGGGAATCTTGAAGGTATTCCAGAAGATCCAGGCAGCCACAATAAGAACTATAGTTCCTCCTATACCCCAGCTCACTTTCCTGTACGTTTCACTCCACCGTAACTTGGAAGCGTATTGAGCAGAACCTCCACTGATAATGGCTACCACAATCAGGGGAATCAGTACACCAACACCGTAGATTGCAGCAAGGGCCAGTCCTTCCACCAGGTCTCCCTTAAGGAGGATTCGTTCCATCACGAGTCCTAATGCAGGAATAGCACAGGGGAGCTTGACAGGTGCAAACAGAATGCCGAACAGAAATGCACCAAGATATCCCATTCTTCCCAAGGTCCCCTCAAGAATGCGCTCAAAAAACTTTTTTGTAGATATAGGAAGTTTCACAACCTCAAATGCATAGTTGAATTGATTTAACCCCAGGACGAGAACAACATATGCCAGTGCCAGTGAAACGTAGAAGCGCACGGTAGATGCAGCTCCTCCAGTGAGCGAATAAGATCCTATGCCCAGGATTACGGCCATTACCATGAAGACTACTATGAGTCCCAGTCCAAAAGATATAGCTGTCAGCAGGATGCTGGTGAATTTGCTCTGTCTGCTGGTTACCATGGCAAACATGAATGCTGCCACTGCCAAAACACATGCTGTTGTCCCAGATAGGATTCCAAACATTAATGTTAAGAATGAGATGGATTTTTCAGATTCCTGTTCCTGACCTCCCTCTTCAATGGCCGCAATCAGGCTTTCTTTGGTGATCTCTTCAGACTCGAGCTTGACTCCATTGACTGCCACCGCAGGTGTCAGTGAGAACCCGTAGCCCTTAAACTCATTCCACCCTTCTCTGGATGTGACATCAACTGTCCTGATTGTTATGTCGTCTCCATATTCAGCCTTTAACTCGTCCAGCCATTCCTCCACCTGAGCACAAAAATCACAGCCTGGAGTATGAAACATGACTATCTCGATTTTCTCCGCTGTAACAGGGGCCAGCAGCAGCCCGGTGAGAATGATAAATATGATCAACTTTTTCATGACAGGTCATGAGCAGGACTCCTTAAAAAGGTTTACGCATCCTTGAGTGAGCTACACGATAAGTCTCCTCTTGAAGCCGATGAGAAGACCTCCTGCCGCCAATGCCAACAGCACTATCACAAATGCCACGATTATGTTAAAGGACTCAACAGTCTCCCAGAACAGGAGTATGGAAACACACATCACCCCGATTCCTGCACTGGTGAAGTACAGCCTGCTCAACGACTGACTGCTTAAGGATTTGAATGAGCTGATTTGGGCCATAGCCAGAAGAAGAACCAGGACAAATGCAACAGTGATTCCTGTCAGGAATAGTATAAACAGTCCAATGTCGTAGACGAACTTCCCCTTGAGAGCAGCCAAATAAATAATGCCCATGAACAGGGGGGCAGAGTCCGGGAATTTGGCAACCGCGTGCAGGAATCCAAGTTTCAGCGTGGAAAGAGAATTGAGACTGATAAAATGGGCCCGTATATAGAGGTCGATTTTGGTATAGGAATTGAAGGTATGCAGTCCTGCATTCATCAAGTTGATGGCACAGGCGAATCCTAAGACCGCAGCAGCCAATCGCGCATAGTCTCCGTCATTCAATATCAAGAAGAGCACCGTCATGACCGCAAAGATTCCTGCGTAAAACACCAGTGAGCGTAGCAGAACATCAAGTTCATCCCGTGTAGTCCTGGCCACTTCGCTGATAATGTCAGAATGCAGGGTCATCAGAGTGGGAGATAGTCCTGATGCCATTCCCAGTATTAATGCAAGAACCCAGTAGAACCAGGGAACTCCTCCGCGAAGGGCCTGCATGATATCAGCGAGCTCGATCTCACCTGCAAGCTTCTGTCCTTCTATCACCAGGGCTGGCGTGTAGGTGAATCCATACTCTTTGAACTTCTCAAACCCTTCCACTGTTCCCACATCGTATGCAGTGACGTTGATAGTGCCTTCGTCTGAAAGATGGTCGAGGATGAGTGACACTTTGGTGCATTGAGGACACCCTTCCTCGTAGAAGTAGATGACCTCTGATTGAGCTGCTGCCAGTGGAGCGAGACTCAAAATGATGAATAGCAGGAACAGCTTTTTCATATCAATGGATGGTTGGGTCTCCATATAAAAGTTGTCATTTCCAGACAGCAGATCTTTGCTGTGGCCTGAGACGGCAACGTGACAACCCTCAAGTGAATACAAAAAAATAAAATACGAGGGCCCCGAGATCCAAGGAGCCCATTCTCGGATTCGGCCCCTGGAGGAAAAGGAGAGGATACTGTGTGTCTTCACACTTGGGGGCATAATCGCGAGCACTTTCTAGTACCTCCGCCTCCTATATAAAGCTTTCGGTGTTGTTGTAAATATTACAATTAGCCTATATATGTGGGGGGCGATTTCGGTGATTTCTTCGCGATTCTCGCGAATAGGTGTGAAGAGGCAGTCGTGAGCTGTCTACAAGACCTTGGAGCCAGGGGCTACTGGTTTGTCAGGAGACAGCAATGACACGCCACTGGAGTCCTGGGCTGCCAGAATCATGCCGTTGGACTTGACTCCCCTCAACGTTATGGGTTCGAGGTTGGCCAGTAGCACAACCTTCTTTCCCACAAGGTCTGAAGGGTCGTACCATTGCTTGATTCCTGCCACCACGGTAACAGGCTGTCCGATATTGACAGTCAGGACCACCAGTTTGTCTGCATTGGGGTGGCTTTCCGCCTTGACAATTTCACCAACTCGCAGGTCAAGTTTTTCGAAGTGCTCATAGGGTATGGGTTGTTTCAATTCCACGGTTTTCCCTCCATATTTAGCTTTCATCTTCAGGATGAATTCATCTTCTATGGGAGTGAACAGGAGTTCTGGAGCTTCAATTGTGGTATGAGATACAGGAAGAGTCCTGGCGAGGTTCCAGACACGCGGCTGAGAAAGGTTCAACTGGTTCCACATCGTCTGTGAGGTTTGAGGGATGTATGGTTCCAGCAATATTGCCAGTTTGGCAACCACATTTGCACAGACGTACACTGTCTTCTCCCTGGTGTCTTTCTGTTTCCAGGGTTCATGCTCCTGGAAGTACTGGTTCCCCATGCGGCAGATTACCATGATAGTCTTGAGGGCTGTCTTTAATTCACATGCTTCCAGAGCTTGTTCTGCTGAATCAATCTGCTGTGCAATATCCTGGAGAAAGATCCTGTCCTGCTCATTCAATTCTTGTTCTGCTATGTGCCCATCCAGGTATCGGTGGGCAAAACTGAGGGTACGATACACAAAGTTTCCCAGGTTTCCTACGAGTTCAGTATTGGTCTTCTCCTGCAGGTCCTCCCAGTAAAAGTCTGAATCCTGCTTTTCTGGCCTGTTGATATACAGGTAGTATCTCCACACATCTGGAGGCAATCCCGAGGACATGACATCGTCACAGAAGACTCCTATTCCTCTGGATTTGGAGAAGGCACCTCCTTCATAGGTTATGTATTCGTTCACTGAAATCTGGTTCAGCAGAGTGTATCTTTCTCTAGTTCCCATCAGGGTAGCAGGAAAAATTACAGTGTGAAAGGGGATATTATCCTTCCCCATGAATTGGTATAGAAGCACATTATCAGGGTCTTTCCACCATTCTTCCCAGTCTGTATGTGTCTCGTGGCAATATTCCTGGGTTATGGAAATGTACCCGATGCATGCATCAAACCACACGTAGAACACCTTGTGCTCCCATCCAGGTAGAGGAACATGGACTCCCCACTCCAGATCACGGGTGATGCAGCGTGGTTCCAGCCCTTCTTTGATCCAGGCAATGGAGAAGTTCACTGCATTGTTGGACCAGACAGATTTCCTCTCTTCAATGAAGTCCAGGAGACATTCCTCAAACTGGGGGAGGTCCAGAAACAGATGCTGAGTCTTCTTGATGATGGGGCGTTCTCCACATATGGAGCATTTCGCATTGATCAAATCTTTAGAGTCATATACTTTTCCGCAGTTTTCACACTGGTCCCCCCGTGCATGTTCGTATCCGCAGTGAGGGCACTCTCCCTCAATGTACCTGTCTGCCAGAAACCGTTCACAGGATGGACAATATGTTTGTTCCAGCTCCCTTTCGAAAATGTATCCATTCTCATACAGCTTCAGAAAGATATGCTGGGTGATCTTGTGCTGGTAAGGTCTGGACGTTCTCCCGAAATGATCAAAAGATATATTCAACCATTCATAGCTTTCCTTGTGGATTTTGTAGTACTTGTCGCAGACCTCCTGAGGTGTCATACCCTCCCGCATAGCCACAGTCTCCGTGGCAGTACCATGCTCATCGGTTCCACAAATATACAGAGTCTCTTCTCCTTTAAGCCTTTTGAATCGAGCAAAAACATCCGCTGACAGCACAGGGATCAAGTTCCCCAGATGTGGGATGTTATTGACGTAGGGTAGGGCTGAAGTTACTAACACTCTCAAAAGATCACCTCAGATGAGACTTTCCAGAATACTATAAAAAGGTTGCGTCATTGATGTTTGACAGATTGACCTCTTTTGGGCGTATGCTTTGAGTGTGAAGACTTCTGATCATCAATGCTGCTTCAGATGCCGCAGAAAGACAGCTCATCACCTGGAAAAGTGCTTCCCTATGACATACACTTCTGCTGATGATTTACGGGAGGCCTTGGGTGAGGAGATCTTGGCATAGGAAAAGTGAGCCTTGACTTTTTCAAAGAAATCCCGGGTAGCTTCCCCCTGGAATACTTTCACCAGGAAGTTCCCCCTGTTTCGTAGAAGCTCAACGGCAAGATCAAGTGCTTTTTCAGAGAGTTCAACAGATCTAAAGTGGTCTACATCCCATATACCGGAAATATTAGGAGATATATCAGAAATAACTACGTCAAACATTTCTTTTCGTTCTCTGATTATGGTCAGGATGTCACTGCGAGTAATATCTGCCTGGAGAGCCTCTACATTCTCCTCCTCAAAAGGAGCAATCTTCTGCAGATCGATACCTAAAACGTACCCTGGATCTCCCACTATTTCCCGCGCTGCCTGCATCCACCCTCCAGGAGCACATCCTATGTCCAGGACAGCGTCCCCCTTTTTCAGAAGCCTGAACGTGCTATTTAGCTGCATTAATTTGTAGGATGCCCGGGATCTGTACCCCTCCTTCTTGGCCTGTCTCCAGTAACCATCCTTTCTTCTATAACTCATGTCAATTCTAAGAGCTCATCTATTTAAGCGTGAGGTCTTTTCCTGAACGTTACTTGACTGGATTCTCCTGGTACCAGCTGCACATTTCTGAGTTTGCCCTGCCCTGTGCCATGCAAACCCTTATAATCCTGGAGATGACATCCCTCCTATGAACAGAGAGAAACTGGCCCTTTACTGGGACCTGACAATGATAACTCTCGCCCTTTTAACGGTCTTTCTCCTCTTCTATGAAATGACTATTTCCTCCGAAGACGTTGCTCGCGAAGGAGTGGAGGAAGTCAGAGCCAAAGTCACCCTCATTCACAGACTGGACTTCTGGATTTGTATGGTGTTCATCGTGGAGTTCTTTGGAAGACTCTGGAAGGAAAAAGACAGAGTAATGTTCTTCAAGACACACTGGCTTGAAATACCTGGAATGATTCCCTTCACCATCTTCAACATATCAAGGACTTTCAGGATCTTGCGATTGTTCCGGTTGGTGCGGGTCTACTCACTGTTGAAACGGTTTTCCAGGCTGTACAAGAAGCGATTTGTGAAAAATGAGCTCCAGTATGCGTTTCTTATTCTCATGACTATTCTCCTGATGTCTGCTTTTGGTATCTACCTCTTTGAAGGCAGAGTCAACCCAGAAATTGAGAGTGCTGGTGATGCCCTGTGGTGGAGCATTGTGACAGTCACTACCGTGGGGTATGGTGATAAGGTTCCCATCACTCCGCTGGGAAAGGTCATAGGTGTCATTTTGATGTTCACCGGTATTGGGTTGATCGGTGTCCTCTCAGGGACTATTGCATCATACCTGATGAAGGGGTACAAGGCAGAAAAAGGAAATGATGTGGAAGATGCACTGCGTACTCTGAAGCTCAGGAGAGCGAGAGGAGAGGTTGCAGAAGAACGCTATCAGGAAATCAAGAAGGACCTGGAAGACATGTTGAGGAAACCGTGAGGCTCAGGCTCTTCTTTATACAATCCATTTTCTTTTTTGCACTGGTTCATGTTCTCAATGGAACCCCCGGAAAAGGGCTGGTGTTTGATGTGACAGGGACTACCTGAACTATATGGTTATTAATTGAACAATGTGTGGAACCGAAAAGTATAAGTACGGGTTTACTTACTTTCAAGAAATTGCACACTTTACAGGAAAGGATGACAATGAGAGTGGACAGGACCTTCCAGCACGGAATACCATATACGTTTTCATTCGATGAGGAGAAGATAGTGAACTCAGAGAATAGATACAAGAATCGATTCTTAGACTATGCTAGAGGTCTTCTCAACAGCCGTCTCCCCGATGGGTTCTCCAGTCCCCCCCGTGCTTCTGGAATGCGGTTTCCCATGGTGAACTCATACTCTGTGGATCATCCTCTGAGGGAGTTTGCAAAACAGTGCCATCGGATTTCTCTTGAGGGGAGCAGGCATCAACGGATGCAAGCTTTTCTCATGCTTTCAGACAGAGCCAGTGTGGCTGTAGAGGTACCGGTGTGGATGACACCCCGGGAATCTCACATGTTTGATTCTAACCTTACAGGTCACATCGATCTGGTCAGGTTAACTGATAAGGTTGAAGTATGGGATTACAAACCGTATGCATCTCAGGAGATATTTGCCTGCTGTCAGGTCTACTGGTATACCCGGATGCTCTCTGCCCGGCTGAGAATCAACCTTGATGCCTTCAGATGCGGGTTTTTCGATGCATACACTGTATATGTTGTTGAACCCGGGCCTATACCCTTTCAGAAAACGCTGACAGACTATGTTAAATCATGAACCAGGCACATTCCAGAATCTGATGAGCATTTCTTCACCTGGTTAGGCGGGTGAGTATTCTGGGCAGTATTTACTCATTCTCTGGCAGCTTAGAAAAGGCGGCAGATCAGAGAGGGAATATTTAAAAGGTACCTCCTTAAAGACACATGCAAGCATGAAACCCCCCAACACCTCTTCTCAGGAGAAACTGACCCTCAGAGACGCAGTGGGTATGGCAATTGGAGGCATGGTCGGAGGAGGTATTTTTGCTGTCCTGGGAGAAGCTGTTCACCAGAGTGGAAATGCAGCTTTCATCAGCTTCGGTTTGGCAGGCATCCTTGCTTTTGTCACCGGCATATCATATTCTCGTCTTACCCTGAGTTTCAACCAGGCGGGTGGCAGCTTCCTGTTTGTGGAGAAAATTGCAGGGCCCAGGGTATCTGGGACACTTGGGTGGTTTCTATTGCTGGGCTACATTTTTACCATGAGCTTGTATTCATACACCTTCGGAGCCTATGCAGGAACATTGCTGGGTCTTGATCCTGCTTTCAACGGATACCTTGGTGGAGGAATTGTGGCTTTTTTTGCTGTGATCAACCTTTTGGGAGTCCGTGAATCAGGACTTTCAGAGGACATTCTCGTATATGCAAAGCTTTCCATCCTGATAGTGGTGGCAGCAGTAGGATTCCTGACAGTGAGACAGGAAGAAGCATTTCCCATTCTTGAATACTCCATGTCTAGAGTGGTTACTGCTGCAGCCCTGGTTTTCGTAGCGTATGAAGGGTTTCAACTGCTCACCTACGATTTTGAGGACATTGACCATCCCCGGCGTAATCTGCCGCGGGCTATCTGGATATCGATTCCTGTGGTAACTGCAGTGTACATGACCATTGCATTTGTCACGACAGGGTCCTTAACCAACCAGGACATTGCAGGAAAAAAAGAAATCGTTCTGGCTTATGTGGCGCAGCCTCTTCTGGGGAGAACTGGGGTGGTAATGGTCCTGGTAGCTGCGGTATTCTCCACAGCCTCTGCTATTAATGCTACGTTGTTCTCGGTCTCCAGATTGGCAGATCGAATTTCCAGGATTCGCCAGCTACCTCCCCGTTTGACTGAGAGGCAGGTTGGGGGTGTTCCTGTGTGGTTTCTTATTCTGGCCAGTGGGTGTGCAATTGTCATTCAATTTGTCGGCGATCTCCATGAAATTGTGGGATTTTCCAGTCTCGTGTTTCTGTCTGTGTTCAGTGTGGTCAACCTCTCAGCGTACATTCACAGGGAGTACTCAGGCTGGATGAGAGTTCTTCCTCTCTCAGGAACTGCAGGATGCATAGCAGCAGTATGCATGCTGGCGTACGACTTATATGCAGAAGACCCTGTAACCCTGGGAGTCATTGCAGGAATTGTAGCAGTTCTTGTTGTGATGCGTAGCATCTATTGTCACTGGCACCCCAGCTTTGTCAAAGAATACGGGAAATAGATTAGAATCAGTTCCCTACCGTTTTTCAACTTCAGTCAGGTTCTAAATGGCAAGAGAGATCCAATGCCACCCGTAGCCTCACCTCAAGACTCCGGACACATCGTCAGCTGTCCTCTTCATATCCAGAAAAACCAATCCCAGCTTGGCATCTTTCCTGACCAGGGCAGTCAGGACCGCACTCTCACCTGAAGCAATCAGTACTACTGAGCCGTTTTCTCCTCCAACAAATACTTCTGAAAGTTCTCCCTTCTCCAATTCTTTGGCTGTTTTCTTTCCCAGCAGCAGCATGGCAGCAGACAGGGCAGCTACTCGATCCTCTTCCAGCTCAGGAGGCAAAGCTGAAGCCACCATAAACCCGTCCACTGTTATCACGGCAGAAGCTTCAATATCTGGCAGGCTGGCTTCCAGATTCCTCAGGAGGGTTGTCAGCACTTCTACCGTGGACACTTTTACCATCTCATCAACCTCGCTTTGAGAATGCAGTCACCTTATATAATAGTTGACCTTTCAGTATACATTCTCTTCTGAGCACACGTTCACAACGTGACGTCCCTGCTCACTTCTTCTTCAGGACAATAAAAGCTTCTCCTGGCAAAAATTCCTTAGAAACTAGTTGATATTCACGGGGGACGGGTATCAACTTGAAAAAACGAGTTCTTCCTTTATAGGCCCTCACTTCTATCGATTCTTCCAGTCTGTCAATTTCTACGTTCTCTTCCGGGACATCAGCCAATGTTACCCTGATGTACAGGTTATCCCCTGCAAAATTGACATCCGTTTCAGGCTCTTCAGTCCTGCTAAATCGCCGGGTTACATGGGGGGGTTCTTCCAGTTCTGGTGGCTCAGGGAGAGGGCTGTGAGAGAGCTCATCCAGATCAACGGGTGTTACCCTGAAGGCCTGTCGTGTTCCTTGAATTTCCAGAACCACAACAAAGGAGTCGCCTTCTTGCTTTATTACTACTTTTCCCCCAAACATACGAGCAATATTCATGAAGCTGTCTTCCAATCCCCCTGCAAAGTCTCCACAGTGGGGACAAAATCCCCAGACATTGTCTATTTCATGTCCGCAGTTCTTGCACTTCATTCTACTCCCTCGAATTTTCTCTTGAGGATGAGATATGCTTCTTCAGGTGTGGTGGCAGCTACAATGGCGCTCTCAATGGGGCATTGGCCATCGCCCGTTCTATTTATGATCATGGGCACAACCTGCTCTGCTTGCCATGAGACCTGATTCTCTTCCAGTACAGAGACAGCAGGTTCACTGACCACGGGAGTGTATACTGCAGCAATCCCCCTGTATGCACACAGTGATGCTACAGCTTTTCCTATGATCTTGTCTGCAAGACTTGCTCCATCCACCTTGTTCCTGACTACAGCAGAAAAAAAAGGAGCTACTCCCTTTTCTTTTGACTGAGCCAGCACTTTTCCGTTCTTCACCATGACAAAAGCCATCTTCCTATCTTCAAATTCTCTTCTGGCATAATCCAGGTCTTTGCTGGTATTCATCTTTCTAGTCCTCCCATGAGAGTTGGAATCCTCTAGCCCATTCTACATCATAGTCACTTAAAAAGACTCCCATGAGATCCAGGTTAGTTCTCAGTTCGTGTTCAATTCTCTGTTTCAGTGACTCTCTCCAGGGTTCACCAAAGGTGACAGGGATTGAAACCTGAGCTTTAAACCAGCTCCCCCTTGATGTTCTGGCAGTGACATAGACGATGAAGTGGTCATTTCTTCTGGGAATAGTCTCTTTTCCCCGGGAATAGAACCATTTAAAGGCCGTATATCCATCACCTGCTGCCAGGTCGTCTGAGGTAAAAGACTTCTTCAGAAGAAATCGAGGGCCTGTATACGATCGTGAAGGCGGGCTCACTGTATCACCTCATTTCTTAAAGAGGACTTCTGCCACGTCAGCCCCGATCCCTACGATACCTTCTTCAGTGATGCTGTACCTGATCCATCGACGCTCATGGTCAGAGCCCCTCAGCTTACGTATCTGCATCATTCTTTCAAACTCCTTGGCCATATCTCCTTGCTGAACAGCCATGCGCAGTACAGCATCTGCAATGAACTCCTCAATGGGGAAAAAAGGAATTCCCGTCATTTCATTTGCTTCAGATATTAAAATCGAGGTGGAAGACATAGAAGAAATGACACCTGCCATGCGCAGGATAGCAATTCTGCTTTCATACGCGTCTCTCACTGCAAAAGAAATGATAGTGATTGGATCGACAACAATTCGTTCAGGGAGAATTCGATCCATGAGGAGCCCTACCTCGTGGAGCACAGACCTGATGTCAATGTTGTGACGCATCATGATGGGCCCCAGATCCATGAAGGTGATCATTCCGTCTTCAACAAGGGAATTATCATAGAAATTGAGCTTCTCACAAAATGTCATTGTCTTGGAAACAGGTTCAGAGAGCGTGATGTATGCCCCCTTCTCTCCGAATTTGCGGGCACCATTAAAGAGGAATTGCAGTCCCAGAATTGTCTTACCCACGGCGGGGGGACCAGACACCACCACTGTGGAACCTCTGTAGAATCCTCCCCCTAATTTGCTGTCCAGTTCTTCAATTCCAGTTTTGACTCGCATCTTCTTTGTTTTGGCTTTTCAACATATATAAGTCTTGTGGAGTCAGGGAAGGGCAACTCACGGTACAGGAACTACCACTGGCAGGTGATTTCATCCTGTGAATCGAGGGGAAAAGATGAGAAAACAGGCCTCCAGGAACATCCCTCATCTTACAGCATGGAATGTCCCGGTATGGAGAAGTCTTCCTGTTCAATGACGTCAGCAATTCTCTCTGAGACGCGGTTATCCCAGAAGAGAGGTATCTCAAATCGCCACTGGTTCTCCAGAGCTTCTCTCAGCCCAGTTCTGACCTTTTCTCTGTCCAATCCACACAGCCTGTTTGCTCCTGCTCGTACTGTTTCAATTCGTTCTGTTGTCTCTCTCAGTGTCAAACAGGGAATCTTCAACACCAGCGCCTCTTCCTGAACACCACCTGAATCAGTCATGACACCTGCTGCAGACGACAGCAGTGCAATAAAATCCAGATAACCCAGTGCCTTGATTATCATAATTTGTTCTGTCATCACATCATCCAGACCGTATCTGCTGATTGCTTCCCGTGTTCTGGGATGAGCGGGAAACACCACTGGCAATGGCGCGTCTGAAAGCATCTCCAGAATGAGTTTCAAATTCTCCTTTTGCACATTGTGCGGTCTGTGAATGGTAGCTACAAAGTATTCACCCTTCGCAAGTTCCAGGTTCTTCAGGATCTGAGAATCTTCTGCTTTTTCAATATTCCCCAGAAGTGCTTCGATCATAATATTCCCCACAAAGTGAATAGACTCTCGCCTCATACTTTCATTCATCAAGTTCAATACTGCATTCTCGGTGGGAGCGAACAAGAGCTGAGATATACGATCCACCAGCACACGGTTAATCTCTTCAGGCATGTGCATATCGAAACTCCTGTACCCAGCCTCCACGTGAGCCACCGGAATTCCCAGCTTCACTGAAGCAATAGCAGCAGCCAGTGTAGAATTCACATCACCCACTACCAGGGTAAGATCAGGGCTCTCCTCCAGAAGCTCTTTCTCCAGCTCAGCCATCATCCTTCCCGTCTGCACACCATGCGTACCTGAGCCAACTCCCAGATGCTTGTCCGGATTGGGTAAGTCCAGGTCTTTGAAAAACACATTTGACATATTGTAGTCGTAGTGCTGGCCAGTATGCACCAGCACATGGGTGAACCCCTTTTTTTCAAACTGCCGGGCAAGAGGCGCCATCTTCACAAAGTTGGGTCGTGCCCCAACGACACTCAAGATTTTCATATATTCACCTTCCCGATTCCATAGTAGTGGAATCCTTCTGGTCTGTCAAGAACATTCTTCCCGTCAACGATAATGGAGGTCCTCATGATCTCCTTCAGATGATCGAGATCAATGTCCTTGAACACAGAGTGATCAACGGCAAATACCACGCAATCAGCATTCCCTGCAGCATCATCAAGTGATAACCCTTTCATCACGCCGTGCCTGGTGCGAATTTCCTTGACATAGGGATCATGAAACACCACGTTCATCCTGTATTCCTCAAGCAATTCAATTAACCTGAGGGCGGGGGATTCTCGTACATCGGAAATATTCTTCTTGTAGGCTACCCCGAATACGGCTACCTTTGCCTCTTCCACCTTTCTTCTCCCTTTCAAGGCATTCAAGATCATATAGAATGTATGCATGGACATGTAATCATTAATCTCTCCACTCAATTCAATGAACTTGGCGAAGTGCCCCACTTTCTTGGCCTTCCAGGACAGGTAGTACGGATCAACGGGTATACAGTGACCACCTACACCTATACCTGGGTAGTGAGGCATGAAGGAACTGGGCTTTTTTGAAGAAGCTGCTTCGATGACTTCCCACACATTGATCCCCATGGATTCAAAGATAAGGGAGATTTCATTGATCAATGCTATGTTCGCTGCCCTGAAAACATTTTCCAGTATTTTTGAAGCCTCTGCCGTCTTGAGGTTTCGCACGGGTACGATCTCCTTGATAACCGTAGAGTACAGGTCAGTTGTTCTCTTCAGGTCTTTCTCAGTGAGGGCCCCTATGACTTTTGGTGTATTCTCCAGTTTGTAGTCCGGGTTTCCAGGATCAATACGTTCAGGGCTAAAGGCAACTCCGAAGTCTACGCCAGCTTTCAGGCCAGATTTCTCCAGTATGGGGATCATGACTTCTTCCGAGGTCCCGGGGTAAGTAGTGCTCTCTAGAATTACGATTTGTCCTTTTCTGAGGTGGGCACGGACTGTCTC
Source organism: Theionarchaea archaeon (assembly GCA_018992565.1). Lineage (GTDB taxonomy): Archaea > Methanobacteriota_B > Thermococci > Methanofastidiosales > SZ-28-30 > SZ-28-30. The sequence continues at coordinate 715 of JACVGW010000043.1, read as the reverse complement.
GCATGCAGACTCGACATAGGATAAATCAGGGCATTTTTTTTCATCAATAGGGGTAGGAACACAGATAACAATGAATTCTGACTTTTCGATTTTCTCAGGGTCGTTGGTGGGGAAAAAGGTCTTCCCCAGCACTTCTTTCAGCTCCGGGTCAGATATGTCTTCCACGTAAGAGGTTCCTTCACTAAGCTGGGAGACTCGCTCTTCACTGATATCAAAGCCGAATACTGTATGGCGTTTGGAAAAAGCGATACAGAAAGGAAGTCCTACGTATCCCAATCCTATGACGCAAACATTCATGACGATATTCTGCAGAATTATCCTTTTTAATGTTGCTGTAAAACGATTATCCAACCGTTCAGAAAATAGGCCACTTGGTTAAAAAAAGAGAAATAATCCACAGCTACACTTTAAAATCTTTTCTTTTCATCTGTGTTGTTGTAATATTCTCCGAAGGTTTTTTTTCTTGAACTATACCAGATTCAAAGCTCATTGAGATGCATGAAAAGAGGTTGTAGAGGTGCAGTATGCTTATTTGAAATGTGCGAACAGTTTCACTGAACCAGACTACACCTCTCTTCACTAGTTGGAGCCTTACCTGATTGGAGAACCCTTAAAAGGGTGGAAGTGGTAGGAGGCCTGGTGGTTTAGTGCAAGAAATCAAGAAATTTGACGTTCTTTCGGTGGCCAAGATAGAAGCTGCTATGGGTGCTGTTAT
>JACVGW010000042.1 GCA_018992565.1 Theionarchaea archaeon | reverse complement strand
GCCACATCGTCTATTTTCGCCAATAATACTCAGGTCGGCATAGCACTGTATGGAAGTGGAATACTCCTGGGGCTGGGGACTATCTTCTATCTGGTGATCAACGGCCTGTTCCTGGGGATTGTTGTTGCATTCTTTGTGGATCAGGGACTGGGGATTTCACTGGCAGCCAGTGTCCTTCCTCACGGGATTTTAGAATTTGCAGCCATCTTCATCTGCGGTGGGGCAGGGTTAAAACTGGGAAATGCAGTCCTGAATCCAGGAGACCTCTCCCGATCTGAAGCAATCAGTACAGCAGGAAAGGAAGCAACTCAACTGGTGGCAGGAGCTATAATCCTGTTGATTATAGCGGGAATTATTGAAGGATACTTCTCTTTTGTGGAATCAATCAGGAATGAACTCAAATTGATGTTCTGTATTATCCCTGCAGGATTCCTCTGGTTCTACCTGTTGCGTCACATAAAAATCCGCCAGTAGTCCATCGGAAGAACCAGGTCAAACCATGAGAACGCACTACCTAGAGAAAGCAGTCTCGTTCCTGAAGGCATCAGGCACGACCATTTCAGGAGCCTGGGTTGACTGTGGATGCGGACGCGGAGTGTACTGTGAGGCACTGGCCCGCCTGGGAGCATCTCCAGTCATCGGGATTGATACCAGAGTTGAAATGCTGGGAGCTCTCCCAAAACAATCGCTGGCAGTTAACGGGAATTGTCAGTATCTACCTTTTGGAGATGAGACCGTCTCCGGAGTTCTCTACGTTAACGTGCTTCACTACTATCCCAGGATCATCTCCTTCGTTAAGGAATCTTATCGGGTGTTATATCCCTCAGGACATCTCATTATTATCGAATACTGCCAGAAAACTCCCACCTCATGGAATCCATTTCCCCTTTCTGCCAGGAAAGTGGTCCCGATTCTCTATCAAAATGATTTCAACCCTGTCACCACCTGCATTGTAGATACAGAATACAGGCCAAAACAGATTATGTCAGCTTCAAAGAGTTCATCCTGACCGAATCATTCTCAGGGCATCTTCTATGATAGTACGATGATCAAAAGCCATTCTTTCAGGTAATTCAGCAAGACGGTGCCAGGTGGCGCCTGCTGCATCATCCCCTGCTTTCATCTGGCCTTCTCTAACACCCATCACATAGGCAATAGAAATAGTATGCCCTCGAGGGTCACGATCGGGAGCAGAGTAAACACCCACCAACCCTTCAATTCTGCAGACAAGCCCAGTTTCTTCCTCCATTTCCCTGACAGCAGCCTGTTCTGTGGTCTCTCCGTATTCTACAAATCCTCCAGGCAGAGCCCAGTCCCCCTGGAATGGATCATTCCTCCTCCTGATAAGCAGGATACGTTCACCATCAAGAATGACTCCATCCACTGCCACTGCTATCCTCTCTCTGTCTTTCATAGAAGTCTCCTGAAGAATACTGAAACATACCCCACTTTGGGAATCTTCAGTACAGGAGTGCCAATGACTTCTGATTCAGGAACTCCGGGCAACGGTCTATAAAAAGAATCAGGAAATGCATTATGATCTCCCTGGGTGACGAAGTACAGTACCTGACTTTCCTCCACTATCTCTGTGACCCGATGTACAATGGGAATTCCTCCCCCTTTCGGCCTGAAGACAATGATATCCCCTACCTGCAACTTGTGAGGGTCAATTTGCTTGATAAACACAATGTCTCCTTCGTAGTAGGTCGGTTCCATGCTTCCTGAGCTGACCACCCTGTAGGGAGGAAATACACCCAGGACACCGTAGAGCGCCCCCTGGATAACCAGGAATATACATAACGCTATGGCTATATCGATGAGGTTCTTCCTTACACTATCTGAGGACATCGTATCACTTCACCCAGGTTCTTGAATTGCATTCTCAAATACATACCAAGTTCTCGCAGCTTTATCTGTCCCCAGCCCAGTTTGGGAATCCTGAAAATAGGTTTTCCAATGATTTGCTCAGGAGGAACTCCGGGGTAGCTGAATTGGTAATATACATCCAGGCTATTGTTATGGTCTCCTTTGGTGACGAAATACGGGATTCCGCCAGCAATCTCAACATCAAACACCCGATGCACAATAGGTATTCCTCCCGAGGGAGATTCAAATACGATAATGTCCCCTTCCTCAATGGTATAGGGATTTGCTCTCTTGACAACAAGAATATCCCCCTCATAGTAAGTAGGTTCCATGCTTCCTGATATCACCACATAGAGGGGTCTTTCCACCCCCAGGGTGACCATCAAGGAGGCTTGAATGATAAGGTAGATGACAACAGCGATGAGAAACCCTTCGCCTATTTCGCGTAGTTCGTTCTCCATTTCCATAGTCTTTGAACGGCAAAATCCTTTATAAGGGTTTTGGAAAGTGACCTCACAGTACCTCATACGAGAGATTGAGAAAATGACTGCAGGATCAGCAGGGGCTCACTGTCCCTCTGATAGAATGTCCGGCTCAGCCTGCAAACTCGTTACTGCACTTGGGGCACCGAATCAGACCACACTGGCCCGCAGATTCAGGGCAGCCTCTGCAACTGGTCACTCGAGAATAAGACTTGCTGAATCTATATCCACATTTCGGGCACTGTACAATGTCTCTGAGTTTCATGTCCATGCTCTGTGTTCTTAGAGACTATTTATAAAGGTTACTCACTCCCATCACCTCATCTTTTCACGTCAAAAGTTTCACCTGGGGGCAATCAACACGTATTTAAATGAAGTGAATAATCCTTTCATGTGCAGAATATTGAAGAATTCAAAGAAGAGGATGCAGAAGAGTTGGAAAGACTGTTCAAGAACGTGTGGTCACGTGCGTATGAATATCCGGAAAAGTGGAGAGAAAAGCGCAAAATTACCAGTCAGGAGATCATACGGGAGATGCACTCCGGGGTTCGCTTCTTTGGAGCCAGAGATCAGAAAAAGATTGTGGGCTGCTATAAGTTGCAGATAACTGAGGAGGGGTGTTTTGGCGAGCACCAGTCAATCCTCCCGGAATATACCGGGCAGGGGATAGCTTCTGCCATGTATGAGCAGTTCATACAGTTTGCCAGGGACCACTGCTGTAAGAAGAACTACGTCAATGTCCTGCTGAACCAAAAAGAAAGCCTCCACCTTGTTGAAAAGTACGGCTTCTCCAGAGTGGGGCCTGTCTTTGAGCAGGCTCCTGGAATGAACGTTCAAAAATATGAGAGAGGATGTCATGAATAATGCAGATGTGAAGACACGGTTGCTCTGTCAGGGAGTCCGGGTACCTGAACCCATGCGTACGGAGAGAAAAGGAGGGGCAGGTCCTGCAGGGGGGAGATATATGGTGATCCAGGACATGGTGGTGAACTGCTTTGTATACGGGGCTGCTGCAACCTCCGACATCTGGCTGCAGAAAGAAGATGATACCTGCGTCCTGGTGGATGAGAACCCTCAAAGCCCTCTACAGGAAGGAGTGCCCGTTCACGTGGTTGACGATCCTCACTTTTATGCTCTGAAGACAGAAGAGGGGATTCCCTACAAGAAGATCGCACTCCTCCATGGGGTAGACTGTCTGGCCACCACGGTGTACCAGAAGTGTATCAGGTGGAGGACTGCACCCTGTTGGTTCTGTGGAATCGAGCGGTCACTGGAGTATGGGGGGACTATCCAGCAGAAGACCCCTGAGCAACTGGAACTGGTGGCAGAGGCTGCCATGAAAGAAGGTGCCTCTCATGTTACTCTCACTACAGGCACTGTCAATGACAGTGACAGGGGAGCAGTAATGCTGGCCCAGTGCGCTGCTGCTCTCAAGCGGATGGGATTACCTGTTCATTCTCAGGTAGAGCCAGTGGCCAGGCGGTACCTGGAACTGTTGAGAGATCAGGGGACAGATACACTGGGTGTCCACATTGAGACAGTAGATGAGAACTTGTTTGAGAGGATTTGTCCCTCAAAGCATTTTTCCGAGTTCAACAGTGCATGGGAGGATGCTGTGGAGATTTTCGGTGAACACCAGGTCAGCTCCTATGTTCTGGTAGGATTGGGAGAAGATGAAGAGAAGACAAAGACAGGCATTGAAGACATGGTGCAGCGCGGCGTGATTCCCTTTGTTGTCCCTTTCAGGCCTCTCCAGGGAACTGTTCTGGAATCTCACCCTCTGCCCTCCTTTGATGTTGTCAAGATGGGTTCCGTATGGGCAGCTGAGAAGATGATGGAGGCTGGAGTAGACCCTTTCAAGAATAAGGCAGGCTGCGTCCGGTGTGGGGCCTGTTCTTCTGTAAAGGAGTATCTAGGAATGATGTGACCTTAGAATGGATATCAACCCTGCACCATGAGATATGAGAAACATGCTGTCCAGGAACAGCATGAATATGGGGAATGCCAGTGATTCTGCATACAGGTTGGCCCCTTCTTTGTAGGTCCCCATGACCATGGTTACAGATTCAAACCACAGAAACAGGAGTAAGGCAGGGTACTGTCCGTACAGAAAGCACAGAAGCACCAGGAGTATATCTGCCAGAGCCAGCCCGTAGCCTGCCAGGAATTTCCGTGCAGGTGCATTCCCTTCAAGAAGCAGGTGCAGATTTCCCTTTGCCCATCTGAGCCGCTGGTTGAGGAAGGGTATCCATCTGTCAGGCATCCGGGTGTATGCCTTGGCTTTCTGTTCATATCCTACAGTGAACCCTTCGTGCCGCAGGTTGTAGGTTAACTCCATATCCTCCACCATGGATGTCCCGTAGACGATCCTTGAGAACACCGCCCGTCTGAATGCTCCAATGGGGCCGGGGACAATATCTATCTCATTGAAGTACTGGGCCACTCGTCTGAACATGGCCACTCTGACATGTTCAATGGCCTGACATCTCCCCAGGAATTTCTTGACGTTGGAGACCTGGAGGTTACCTGCAACTGCATCATACTCTCTTAGGTTGCGAACCAGCATTTTCACAGTGTCTCTTCCGACATACGTATCTGCATCAAGTGTGACAATATCGCCTCTTGAGTGAGCAATCCCATAGTTGAGGGCAGTTGCTTTTCCAGAATGTGGTATGTTGTACACTGTTATCCCCTGAAGGTTCTGGAGGACTTCTCGTGTTCCGTCAGTTGATCCATCGTTTACCACAATAACCTCCTCAAAGAGATAGTCAGAATCCAGGACACTCTGTACACACTGGCCAATAGTGGATTCATCATTGTACACGGGTATGATCACAGAACAGGAAGGTGTATACTCAAGAAGTGTTTTCTTTGAGCTCTGATAGAGAAAAATGACAAAGTAGTAACAGTCATATGCAACAATCAGGACGAGAAGCACCACTGTGAGATCAGGGACACTCATTGATATGACCTCGCAGTATTGTATTTAAGCCTTGTGCAGACTCCAGAATTCGATGAAGCAAGGATATCTGTTCAAATTCTGTTCTGGATTCATCAGAGAGGCATCACGTGAACCATTGATGAAATCTGACACCCCGCAGCATTCCTGGTCTCACAAGAATTGATGGGCGGCAAATGCCTTCAGTAATTCGCTATAAAAGCTCATGATAGAAGAAAAGAGGGTCACTGAATGAGGGGATTACAAAGCCAGCTTCCTCTTCCTATGTGAGCTATGGTGTGCCGTCATCCTAGGGGATGTACTACCAGATCAAAATTCAAATCTTGCCCATTTCAGAGCACCCATCTTCTGTCGGTAATTCGCAGAATATATACTCTCTAAGAGTACTCAAACCTGATAATTACCGGTTGATTACTCAAAAATGCAACTTAACCACAAAGAATAAATATATCCACCGTGAACCCTACGTATGAAGAGGGAGCCGAAACTAGATGAGCTCGATAAGAGGATTCTGAGGAAACTACAAGAGGATGCCACCACATCGTACAAAATTCTTGCTTCGGAAATAGGTGCTCCTGAATCCACAATATACGACAGAACGAAACGATTGAAAGACCAGAAAGTGATCAAAGCAGTCGTCCCTCTTTTAGATGGGGAGATGATAGGGGTTTCTACTACTGCATATATCGGCGTGTCTGTACATCCCATTTCAACCATTGAGGAGACTGCGCGGAAGCTGGCACAGTTGGACGAGGTCCTGGAAGTTCATGAAGTCTCGGGGGAGCGAGACATATTGGCCAAGGTCAAGGTTTCCGACACCACTGCTTTGAGAGCATTTCTCATGGAGAAGGTCGTTACTATTGGAAGTGTTCGTGACCTCAACGTGCTCATATGCATACACACTGCAAAAGAAGATGTCAGGCTGTCTATTAAGTAGACTTCAGTACCTGTGGGGTTCATCTGCTGCCTGATGGACCGCTGAGCAGAGCCAGAGCACTGAAATTGACAGGATCATACGGAAAGGAAGGATCGTTCTTGCAGTTCTCGCAGAATGTTCTTAGCAGCACTTGATACATACTGGCGTAGAAAATCAGAGAATTATAGGTTCTCCCCAGAGTATTCCATCAAGCACACAGCCCCTTCCTGTGGGAGACCAGTATTCTGGAAGTATGTCCTGTTCTTCCAATAAATGGAAAAGAAAGGAAAGGTTATTCTTTCCACTGTTCTTCAGCTGCCCAGTATGGTTTATTGATATATGCGTACGCGTGGTGGGCTGCAACTGCACCATGTGCTGCCCCCACAATGATCAGTTTGAATGCACCTTCCACTATGTCTCCTACAGCAAAGACTCCCTCCACATTTGTTCTCTGTGACGTGTCTGTGATAATATACCCTCTCTTGTCAGCTTTTATACCAACCTTGTCAAAGATTTCACTGTTAGGTACCATTCCTACACTGAGAATGACTCCATCCACATCCATTGAATAGCTCTTGTCTTCTCTATTGTTCCACAATGTCACGCTTGTCACCACATCCTCTCCTTCGATCTTTTCCAGTTCAGTGTTCATGACGATGTTGATTTTTGTGCTCTTTTTCATCTTTTCGACATTTTCGTCCACCCCTCTGAAGGCTTCCTTGCGGTGGGCAATAGTGATCTCCTTTGCCAGGTCCACCAGATCCAGAGCAGCATCAATAGCAGTATCTCCCCCTCCTACCACCAGGACGCGCTTTCCGATGAAATCTTCAGGATGAGTCACGTAGTAGAAAACGCCTTTGTCTTTCTTATTGAACTTTGATTCACCAGGAATTCCAAGTTCTCGTGGTCTGATTCCTACTGCAATGATGATTACCTTACCGTTGTATTCTTTTCCATCCTGGGCGATTACCTTCTTATCAGAGGTAATTTCAACCACTCGTTCGTTCTTCATATCGATGCCAGACGCTTTGGCCTGCTTCAACCAGCGTCTCACCAGTTCTATAGCTACAATTCCATCGGGAAATCCTGGATAGTTAGGGATCACCTTGTTGGGGTAGAGCGTGGCCAGCAGACCTCCCCATGTCCCACCTTCCAGCACCAGGACATCAAGCTTTCGATCCGCGCACATAATACCTGTGGTCAGTCCTCCAGGTCCTCCTCCAACAATAACAACATCATACTCCTTTTTTTCGGGCATAGTAACACCTGCTCGTTATTCTGCATATGCCTTTTAAATGTTATGGAACAAATACGGTATTCTGCTCCAATTCCTGTCCTGCAATTGATTATATTTACTTATGTAAAGTATATTGGAGAATCACCCATCTAAAAAAGGCACTTGTGAGGGTTGAATTGCAATTGCAGTAGTAGATGCTGGGAACGAGATGAAAATAAACTCTTTCGGCCATGTACGCCCCGCACGTGTTGTCATGCAATGGTACTGGGTGATGAACCCATAAGGAAAAAAGAAAGAGTGACTAGAGGTCACTGATAAGCAGGTTCATGTAATCAGAAATATCTGTGAACTTCTCGCAGTTGAACGTGGCATCCACGACCTTTTCAAGACGCGATTCTGACATCTGGGTACCTGAATTTGCTTTGAACTTGGATACAATATCTTCATCTGTCATGGGGTACCCTGTGCTCCCCCGGGCGAAGTCCTCCTGTCGTGTGTATTCTCTCCCTTCCTCTGTAGTGATGGTGCAGATAGCACGCTTGACCTTGGGGAAGAGAGAGTCAATTTCTGGGTTGGCAATGACTTTCACATTCTTGAGTAGCTCCCTCACCAGAGGATCAAACAGCGCTTTCTCCTCAAAATCGCTGGGCAGTACATTTCCCTTGGCCACGGCCACAGCAATACAGTAGGGGAGAGAGTGGTCTGCTGTCTCCTTGGTGGTAGGGTTGTACTTTGAAGGGTCGGACAGAATATCAGCTCCCCGTGTGGTAGTCTCCACCAGGATTCCTGTGACCTGCTGTGGGTCCAGCCTGTTGTCCTTCATAATATTCAGGGCAGCAGTTATGGGCTGGTGAGTCAGAGCTTCAGTGGGGAAGGCTTTATACTCGCACTGGGTAATCAGGAACTCCCTGCCCAGATCCCCGGTGAGAACGGAATCATCCCATTTCACATTGTTGATTACCTGGAACAACCCTTCTTTTCCTTCATATACCTGTACAGGTCCTGTATATCCAGTTTGAGCAAGCATGGCTGCCCGGACTCCTGCTTCTGTGGCCATGGGATCTGCTGTGTTCTTCATGTTGGTGAGAGCTCCTGCCACCACACCTCCAAAGGTGGAATGAGACGATCCAGAGATGCCCACAGCTGCCACTATCTGGTCCTCTGTCAGTCCCAGAGTCCTGCCTGCCACGATTGGGCTGACAAACTGGGTCAGGGTAGCATGATGCCATCCCACCTCCCGTACGCCAGGATGGGCAGCCAGGCACAGGCGCATCTCAAGTTCATAAGCGATAACAATACTGGTAATCAGCTCTTTTCCTGAACAGTGCTGGTATTCACCAGGACTCAAGGCCGCGGGGATAATGTCTGAAGGGTGTGAAGGATCCTGCTTCCAGTAGATATCATTGTAATCCAAGGCTCGTACTAACAGAGAATTCATCAAGGCTGCATTCGGCATATTGGTCTTGTGTCCATATCCGATGATAGTGGAGTGCGGGTGTCCTCCCAGGTTCTTAATATACTGCAATGCATTGTCCATATCCTCATTGTGACAGGCAGCGAGAGCACATCCTACGCTGTCCAGAAGAAATCGCTTAGCCTCCTTTACAGCTTCAGGGGGGATATCTCTGTACTGCAACTGGAGGGCGAAGCGTGCCATTTTCTGACTGATGGATTCCATGAGAAAACCTCACCTATAGATTATGGCGGGGTAATATAAATATTGTAGATTGGTCACCTTACCACGGGCTATGATTTCATGGAAGAACTCTCCACAAGGCTGCACACCTATTTTTTCAGGCTCTCAAAGTGCACGAAATCGCAGTGATGGATAATGATGGCTTCAGGAATCCTTTTGATTGCGTCACCTTCTTTGGAATGGGCAACAATAATATGGATGACTTCTGGAGGGAGACCGAGTTCGGCTGCAATGACTGCACCAGATACTGGATGCCGCAGTAAGGCACCATACCTGGACTGGGTGACTTTTCCTTCCTTCTTTTGATATTCAACCAGCTTCCCCACATCATGCAGCAGCCCCCCTGCCACCACATAGTCCCTGTTGATGGGAACGAAATTCTTCATGACATCAGCACAGTGGATTGCCATGTCAGTAACAGCCTTGGTATGCTCTACAAAGGTGACTGACGTATCTGTAAGCAGGGTGAAAGGAATTCCTTGAAGCGTGTCCCACCCTCCATTCTGGGCAGTCTTCAGGAATGTAGAGATGACTTTCTTTTTGAGGTCTGGATCTTTTATGAGGTCTATCTGAGGAAATGTCTTCTTGAGGTATTCTTCGTTCATGGTGATTCCTCCTGTGAATCCTGGTTTGATGGATAGATTCACATTCAAGGTGTGGATTGTTGACATTTAAAGGTTTAGCCACATCTCTCGCGTATTGAGGAACAAAGACAAAGCAGAGTTCTTTATTCTTTTTTAGGATTACTGGAAGTCAATATGATCTCCTGTGCGTAGTCCTTGGGATCGAAACAGGGGATTGACTGCACGTTATCATGAAATTGGATTTTATCTCCCTCTTTTATGGATTTTCCGGGACAGCATCTGCTTCAATCCACATTCTGGCAGTTCCAGGTTCTTGAAAATAGGTGGTCTCGATTACGTCCAATTCCTCCAGGCTGAGATTTTCTACCCAAGCCAATCAGGACCTGGATGAGTGAGGTTAGCACTGAGTAGAATATCAGGGTCAAAGGGCAAGAATCGAATTTCTCTTTCATTTGCCTAAGGCAGTTCCACCTCTATAGGCCCTGATACAATAATCCCTTCACTAGTAATGAGGATGACTTCTAGAACCCATCTACGAGCTTCATTCCCCATATCTTGTGCTGTGAGTCTAATACCGAAGCGATCAGTCCGATTTGGCTCTATCACCTGAGACACCACGCACTCAACCTGATCTCCTGCGTTTTCCAGGTCACTGATGTCCAGGTCATATACCTTTGAAAACTCCACATATCCAAGTGCAGGTAGAGGTTCGGATTCAACTCTGATCACCTTGAACCGGACTCGACTCACCACCACATCTGAAGAGCTCTTGTTTACTACTCTGAAATCAATCAAACGGACTCCTCCCTTCTCCAGAATCACAATAATGTCAGCAACTTCAAGACCTGCTGAAAATGTAGAAGAGGAACTCGTCTCTGGAGAATATACACTCGTCTCTGGAGAATATACAGATGGGGTTTGATGGGTGGCCAAGCCCGAGATGACTGCAGCAGCTATGACGAATATACCTGTCACAATCGCGGCCTGGATTGAGGACTTCTTATACCATCTCTGTTTCATCTATGGCCCCCCCGTCATTTGTAATATGAATGCTCCACATTCTGCCTTTTCAAAAACCTGGTGGTCTTTGAATCTCCTGGTAAGGGTTCTCTTCTCCATTGCCATTTTTATACACCTCCTTTTTCTCAACATCTCATGAGATATCTATTGAGATCTTTCCCCAGATTGTAATGTCATTCCTGACCTAGCCTTGACAAGACTTGTGATATATTCGAGGAAAAGCTCAAACATATCCCTTCGAGATTCTTGCGGACATCTCTGTAAGACAAGATATATAAGTTTTTGCCCTAGAATTCCAAGATGAACCCTGCCCTCAATGAGCTCATCTAAAGGTCTGATATATCAGAAGAGTCATGTATTTTAGCCGTTTATTCTTTACGCTGACCTCTGGTTCTGGCGTTCCCTTATCCAATAAACAATGGGGCAACTTATGCTCTTTTTCTTGAAATCAAACGCGGGGCTGCTTTCTGATGCGCTTTGCTGCCTGTGTCTAACTGAGGATGATTGACACAGCAATCGCCACATTACCGATACCTGAGCTTGAAGATGCGGGCTTTAGTATCCTGGTGGCATCAGGATTAGAGAGGTATTTAATTCTCTATCAGTAGGGATCATATTCACAGGTTCTTAACGCTTCAGTCTGCCTCTACTTCTCCACCACTTTCTTTACCGTATCCAGGATGGTCCCATCCCTCCACTGGATCACAGCTACAATGTCATCTGTGGTATCGGGAAGTTCAGGCTCACCACACAGGTCGTATGCCTCCTTTTTCAGTTCTTCAATAGTGAGAACAGGTATTTTGGTATTTTCAACCTTTTTCAGGATGTCTTTCCTTCTGGGATTTACAGCAATACCATATTCTGTGGCAATGACGTCGATAACTTCTCCCGGTGTGGAAATGGTAGTCACTCTGTCCCGGATTACAGGAATTCTCTTTCTGTACAGTGGTACGGTAATAAAGGTGACTTTGGCACAGGCTGCAGGTCCCTGATGGCCTCCAATGCCGTGGAGCAAGAGCCCATCAGAGTGGGTGTTGACATTGACATTGAAGTCCAGATCTACCTCCGTAGCCCCCAGGAATGCTGCGTCCAGCTTGTTGTACACGGATCCCTTATTGTAGGGGCTGCTGTAAATGATGTTGATCTCTGCATGGTCAGGATCATCCCGCAGTGATTGCACTGCAGTGAGATCAAAACACTGGGCGTCCAGAATCTTTTTGATTACTCCCCTGTGTAGCATGTCCACCAGGTACTGGGTAACACCTCCCAGTCCAAATCCACCCACGATATGGCGGTCTTCCAGCAAGTCTCCCATTTGGGAGGTTACAGACAGGGAAATTCCTCCTGCACCTGCCTGGATAGAAGCACCTTCACTGATAATACCCAGAGCATCCATGGTCTCCACCACATACTCCGCTATCTGCAGGTTGGTGGGGCTCTTGGTAACCTTGGTCGTGCCCGAGACTATTTGCTCCGGATTCCCGATAGTCTCAACTTCAGCAACATGATCCACATGCGTCTGGTGTATGCTCATGGGAGTCACGGGGTACTCCACCAGGTTGTCAGTGACTGCAATCACCTTCTTGGCATACAGCGAGTCGGGGTAGGAATAACCCAGAGGACCACAGGCTGATTTCCCGTGAACACCATTGCAGTTACCATAGTCATCTGCAGTGGGGGCAGCGATAAAGGCCACATCGATGGGAAGATCTCCCATTTCCACAGCAGCTCCTCTTCCCCCATGGTCTCTGAGAGTGGCAATTTCCTTCATATGTCCAAAAGAGCATGCTCTTCCCACTGGCCCATTCATACTACCTTCAACCCTTCGTACTGTCCCATCCATCAAGTGGCGCACCACTGGTTCATGAACGGGGAACAGTGCAGTAGACGCCAGGACCACATCCTTGATCCCCAGAGTGGACACCATCTCCAGCACCTGGTTCACCAGGTAGTCTCCATCCCGCAGGTGGTGATGGAACGAGATGGTCATACCATCTTTCACGTACTTCATGACAGCCTCGTCCAGAGACATGAGCTTGTCCTCTCCCGGTTTCACGTAGGAGAGCTTGGGAGCCAGTCTCTTCTTCCGGGGAGGTGTGGCAAATGCTCCCATGAAGGGCTCCACCTTTTGGCCCCCAATAGTCTCAGGGAGCTTCCTGCCTGCTGCATTCACAATCATGTCATCACCTTGAATGTTTCCATAATGCGGTGAGCTTTCTTCAACGTGGGTGTATCAATCATCCTCCCTTCAAGTGCTGCAGCTGCTCTACCTTTCTCTTCTGCTTCTTTCATAGCGTCAATAACCTTCTGTGCCCATGCTACCTCTTCTTCAGAGGGCGAGAATACCTCATGGATGACATTCAGCTGCAGGGGATGGATGGCCCCTTTCCCACAGAATCCCATGGCCTTACTCTCTTCTGCTTCTTCTCGTAATCCCTTCTCATCATCAATGAATGGATACACCGTGTCCAGAGCCTGAATCCCCGCTGCAGCAGCGGCAACAGCAAGAGTTGATTTCAGGTGGAAGAGACATTCCCTGGTTCTGGTTCCTCCAATATCTGCAACAAAGTCCTCTGCCCCGAAGGTGATGGCTGAAACCCTGGGGGAGAATGCAATCTCCTCACAGCGCAGGCACCCTCTGGCAGTTTCAATCACCGGCACAATCTCAATCTTCTTGGAGAGGGACCTGGCCTTTTCCAGATCCTCCAGCAGTCCAGCGACCTCTTCTATATCCTGCGAGGATTCTGTCTTTGGATAGAGAATAGAATCAAGCTGTTCACATACAATCTCCGTTAGATCCTCTCTTCCCATGGGAAAGTGGTTGATTCTCACCATGACTTCATTCTTGAACTGCAAAAATTTGATAGCTTCCCTGACAAGGAGACGTGCTGCCAGTTTATCCTGGATAGGGACAGAATCCTCCAGGTCCAGCAGAATGACATCAGGCTTCAGTGCCTTCCCACTCTGTATCATCTTGGGGTTATTGCCAGGAATGTATAAGCGAGATCTGCGTATCATACCACCCCTCCTGCCAATCGTACAGCAGCTTCAACACGTGCCCGGATCGTATAATCAAGAGCTCCATTATCGTGAGCAGTAATGATACACCCTTTCACCTGAAGACTTTCCAGTGTTCTCATAATGACTTCCCGGATTTTCTTTCCGTATAATTGGTCAACCCTACTTTCAAGTTCAATAGTAACAGTATCAGCGGGTTCGACTTCTACAAGAATGTCAGAATCATCATCAGTTCCTGCTTTGCCTTTCTTAACCAGGTTCATGAAATGTTATCCAGTACCAAGTATAAAAAGGTGATTGTGGAGAGATACAGTGGATTGTGAAATCCAGTCCTTCTATTCTTCCTTGGCATAGACAGTGTCTCCTCTGTTCCAGATGTCATAGAGGGTATGTGCAAGCTTACTCTGAAGGTCGATCTTTATGACCCCTTTCTTCCCCACAGTAGCAGAAAAAAGAGGTTCTCCCTTGCAGTAAAAGTTCAAAGGAACATTCCTGTATCGCCTGCTTACAGAAAGACGTCCCGCTCTCTTGGTAAAATCCAGATTCACTGGAATCTGCTCTTCCATGGGCTTGACGTCCAGGTTCATGTTCACTTCCTTTTCGATCTGGGAGATGGTCTTCCCCTTCTTCCCGATAATTTCAGCCATGGCCTCTTTTGGAACGTACAGGATGCCCTTGTTGGGTGCTACCTGCTCCAGCCTGTAGTCCACCCCCACGAACTTGTCAATATTCTTGAGTATCTTCTTCGGTGGAGTGCGGTTCTGCTTCTTCACAGGCATGACGACGATCTGCTCCCCGTAAGAGTAAATCTCAAATTCACATACTCCTGATTCAAAGTCTTTTGCCTCGATAACAGGGCGCGCCAGATCAGGTTCACTCATCCCGTGGGGGACTTTGACAGAGAAGGTCAGGTTCAGCACGGTGCCAATATCCCCGTTTTCGATGTGGACAATAGTATCAATGACCTGAGGTATCATCCCCAGCTCAATTCGTCCAATGAACCGCTGTACTGCATCAATTGCATCTGTGGCATGCACCACTCCCACCATGCCTACTCCAGCCAACCGCATGTCAGCAAATACCTGGAAGTCCTCTGTTTTTCGCATCTCATCAAAAACAGTGAAATCTGGCCTGGTCAACAGCAAAATGTCTGCTGTCTTGGCCATAGATCCCCTCAGGGCAGTGTACTGGGTGATTTCTTCAGACACTTGCAGGTCCCTGGGCTTCTCCATAGTCTTGACAATCTTGCCCTTGTCTTTGTAGAATTCAGCCAGGCTCTGCACAAAGGTGGATTTCCCGGCACCAGGAGACCCGGAGACCAGAATTCCCTCTGCCTTCTCAAACCGTGCCAGCAGCCTGCCAGATACGGTATATTCAGGCAGAGCCAGCTTCTTTAAGGGTCTTACTGCAGTAATCTCCATGCGGTCGGAGAAGGGGGGCTGGGTAATGGCAATACGGTACTCCCTCAACTGGACCACTGTAGCCCCTTTTTCGTCCAGTTCAATGAAAGAATCCTGAGACTGCCTGGCCCTCTCTACAATGTCCAGCGCAATTGCTTCCAGTTCTTCTCTATTCAGCATTCGCTGGGTTCTCACGAGGTCGATGTCCCCTGGTTTTCCTGTTTTCAGCAGGACAGGCAGGTCTTCTTTCAGGTGAACAGAAAGGGTTTGGGGGTCAAAGAAATCTTCAATTTTCATTTCCGTTTCAACTTCTTTTTCCAGGATCAAGCAGGAGATACCTTTGGCGTCTGCAATCTTACCCTGGACGAAATCGCCTGTTACCAGAATGGAATTGGTCTCCTCTGCCACTTTCCTGATTTTTTCATCCATGTCTCTGTAATCATGTGTCCTTTCCCCGTAATAGGTGAGCATTATGTTGTGAGTGAGGCAGTACTCTCTGATTTCAGTCAGTTCCTGCAGTCCTGTAATGCCAATTCGCGTCCTCTTGTTGGCATTGTATTCCACTTCTGCAATGACAAGTTCGGGCAGGATGATTTCATCTACCGTGTTCTGCTCAAGAAATCGTTTCAGCCTTCCATCAATGACAATACTGGTATCAGGAACGATCTTCATGTGGTGGAATTCGGTCCGAGGTTTTTAAGGGTTCACATGTGGTGTGGAGCTGTGATTGGTTTCAACCCTCTTGAGGGCAGGGTTATAGTCAGAGGGCAGTCTGTTGAATACTCCTACCTGTGGATGAAATAACCTTTTAACTGGAGAGGAGAGGTGGTTGCATGAACCAGAAGGCGCACTTGACGGCCGGATTGATCCTGGCTACAGCTGCAATGCTGGCAGGAGTCCCCCCCTTGACCGCATCTCTCATTGTGTTTGGAGGGCTGTTCTGTGATCTGGATATTGTGGATATCCCTGTCAGTTCCCAGGGGCTTCATCGGAGGCTCCTTCACAACGTGTTTGTGGTGGGAGCGATTGGAGTTGTGTCTTTCAGGATTCCTTTTCTGGTGTACTGGGTTATGGGGATGTGCCTCCACATCGTAATGGATATGTTCAGCAGCTCTCCTGTGTACGTTCTGTGGCCGATACCCCACAATGGGGGCCAGATAGGTGTTGGTGGGTGGGGAGTACCCAATTCCAGTGTGTTTTCCTTCCCCTTGGGAGTCATGCTGGCCATCATGTTTTCTGCAGGATACCTGGCAGTGACTGACCACTTCTGGGAGGTGGTAGACCTGGGAAAGAGGTTGCTGGAGTATATATTCTCTCAAGACTAGTGGAAGCATCGCTGGGTTCGGTTCCTGCAAGGAATTGTCATTGTTGCCTGTCGTGAGCCGTTGAAAGCAGGAAAGGCTATCTTCATTGTTACGGGAAAGATTCGAAAGAGTTATATATTCTGTCCAGAAGTATAGAATAGGACCTGTAGCCTAGAGGATAGGGCAACAGCCTCCTATGCCGATGATGAACATCCGCTCGATGATTGAATGATCTAAAGAGAGTTAGCAGAGGCGAAGAAAGCTGTAGGTCGGGGGTTCGAATCCCCCCAGGTCCGTTCCAGTGTATGTTGATTCTTTTCATCTCTCTGGAAGGCCAGAGTACGTGCTACATGGCAGAGACACGTGGCAGTCTGTCTGAAGCAATTCAGGGTGAACAACAAAGATATCGAACAGGGTGCTACTGCGTGTCTCTTACCTTCTGCACAAATGACTTCACCCTGGTCAGATCCAGAGGATTCTCCATTTTACCATTCTTCTTGAAAGCCTTCCCCACAATGCATCCGTCACAAAGCCTGAGCACAGATTCCACGTTCTGAAGGGTGACACCACTTCCTGCAAAGAGTGGCCTGTCTGGAACTGCTTCTTTCACTGCTTTCATGTCCTCACTGGTGGGCGGGGCTCCTGTCTCTTCTCCTGTCACAATGAGTCCATCAGCCAATCCCCTGTGAGCAGTATCTCTGGCCGTGCGTTCAAGAGGCTGGGATACCAGAGGATATGCATGCTTCACGTGAATGTCAGCGAGAATTCTGGCATTGGACTGCAGGAGAGAACGGTAGCGCAAGACTTCTGCAGACTTTCCCTCAATCACCCCCTGATCAGTCACCATGACTCCTGTTAAGACATTGCATCGGATAAAATGAGCCCCTGTGGCGTGAGCAACAGCTAATGCAGATATGGCATCATTTCTCAGTACATTGATCCCAAAAGGTATGTCAATTGCCAGAGATGATACAATTTTGGTCATCCAGGCTACTACCTGCGGGGAGACTTTGCTTTTCGTGTAGGGAACATCTCCGAAGTTTTCAATGAGTACGCCATCCACTCCTCCCTCTCGCAAGACGTGATAATCATGATTTGCCCTGTAGAATATAGACTGGGAGTCTATAAACAGTGGTGAGCCAGGAAGAGGAAGTAAATGGATCATACCAATAATAGGGAACTTCACGGGAAACAGGTTCATACTACAGGATTGATTTGGCATTCTTATAGATTTGCACAGTCACCGGGTCAGCAGAACCATGAAATCCTCAAAGCCAACCTGAGAGAAAAAAAAGGTGAATAATAAAGCAAAAACAAAAGATTATTTCAGTTTCAAGACCTTCCAAACACTTCCAAGACAGATCAGCACTGCCAGCAACCCTGATCCCAGACAGAATTGAGGACCCTGCTGCTGTTCGGGGCAACCACTATTGCTTCGGGTGCCAGACTGGTTTGGGCAGTTATCTTCACAGTCATTCATTCCATCATTATCAGAGTCTCGTGGGCATCCCCGGGAGTCCACCAGGTTACATCCTGGATTGTAGCAGTTGTCCTGGTCATCAGTCACGCCATCACCATCAGCATCTTCAGCAGGACATCCATTGTTCCTCCGGTCACCTTCCTCATTGGGGCAGTCATCTGCACAGTCATTCAGTCCATCACCATCAGAGTCTCGCGGGCATCCCTGGGAATCAACAAGTGAGCATCCTGGGTTGTAGCAGGCATCTTCATCATCAGTCACGCCATCATCGTCTTTGTCACCTGCAGGACATCCGTCATTGGAAGGACTCCCTGCCTCTGTGGGGCAGTCATCATCACATTCGTTTACCCCGTCTCTATCTGAATCTTTGGGACATCCATTCCTGTCCACGACATTACAGTCAGGGTTGTAGCACCCGTCTTCATCATCAGGAACGCCATCACCATCAATGTCAGCTTCTTCTTCTCCGCCACCTCCTGAGCCGCAGCTCATGTTGATGGTAACCTGATTGGCTACTGCTGGAACGATGGTGACTGTCTTGCTCGCATCGCTGCATCCCGACTTCTTCAAGGTTACTGTATGGGTTCCCGATGGCACATTATATAGAAGAGCGTAGTTGTAGGGCGTTGTGTGGTTGTACACTCCGTTCCACCATACCTGGAATCCTGAAACATTGCTGTTGATCTGTAAGGTGGTTCCTGTAGTCCCTCCACCTGAAGAGACGACATACGTGCATGAGGTTGACCCAGCATCAGTCCCCATGTAGGTGGCTTCCCACTCGAACACGACTGTTCTTCCTCCCAGTTGGGAGCCTGCAACTCCGGAAATGTAGTATGTGATATTGGGCAGTATACTCCTGTTAATGAAGAATGTTGACCACGATGAGTCAGGCAGCTGCACCCTGAGTGAAGCTACCACAGTGGCTGAGGCACTTGCTGTGACTTTGTAGCTGATGGTCACCACTTCTCCAGGGTAGTATGTAGCTCCACATCCTTTATTGATGTTTAATGAGGCAGATGCAGCCTGCGATGGTTCAGAAACAACTGTAAAGAACGAAATCAAGAGCATCCCTGCGATGAAGAATCTTACTCCTTTCATGTATATTCCTCCTGATGAGCTTTCTTCCTTCTATGGTTGAAAGCATATAAAGATTTCCACTTATGCTTCAAAAGATTCTACAGAAGATGTTTTTTCCAGGAAGAATCAATCCAGAAATGCATACACTCTCTTTCATGAGAGAGACGTAGCTGTATCATTCCGATTCGCCAGTTGCTTCATGATCTGGCAATATATGTTCTGCGTCCCGTACAGACCGGAAGGTGTAACCTACTCCTGCGGCCAGGGCACAGAGTATACCAGTCAACACAAACATCAACCCCATACCTGCCCCCGGGCCTGTTCCCACCACATCCCCAAATACACCAGCCAGTACACCCCCTTCTCTCATTGCAGGTTCGAAGAAGTGGTCTGCCAGAGGACCTGCCAGCACCATGGAGAGAGGACGTGCCGCCCAGGCCACCATGCCCCTGGCTGCAAATACACGTCCCTGGACGTCAGGCGCCACCTTGGACTGCCAGAAAGCATTGCTGCACCCAGACGCTATGACTCCCAGGAAGGTGAGCCCGAACCCTGCGGCACCCCACACATAGAGGTCACGGCCTACTCCCATAACAGACATGGCCAGTCCCATTCCCGCCATGGTGACGAAGATTCCTTTGATCCTGCGGTTGGGACCGCCCCATACAGACAGCAACAATCCGCTGACCAGTCCTCCCACAGCAAGAGCAGACTGAGCTCCACCCAGCACCACCTCATTGTTGTTGGTACGCGCCAGTATCATGGGAGCCCACACGGAGAACCCAAGTGTTGTGGTCAGGTTGATCATGAGGAAGACCAGCAACAACCCCATGAGGGCTGTGCGCTGGTAGATGTAGTGGAACCCATACGCTGATTCTTTCCAGAGACTCCCGGCCCCTTCTGATCCTTCTGCAGTTGCAGGAGGGCGTGGTATGTAGATGACGAGCAGTGTCCCGATTGCAAGAGAGAAGGTTATAATATCTAGTATGAGTATGCCTCTTATTCCAATTATTCCCAGGAGTCCAGCACCTGCCAGCGGTCCGAAAATTCCTGACGCAGAATCAGCCACAGACCTCATGCCACTTGCCCTGGCATAGTGTCTCTTGGATACCATCATGGTAGTTGCTGCAGAGAACGCAGGAAACTGGAATGCCCCAAAAAACCCTGCCAGTGCCCCCGTGGCATATAAATGCCATACTTCCAGTGCGTCTGCGGTGTACAAGATCACTATAATGACGGAGGATATTCCTGCAGCCAGATCGCTGAGCATCATGGTCAACTTCCTGTCCCATCTGTCCACCAGAGCTCCAGCCAGGGGGCTGGCCACTATCAAGGGAAGAGAGGAGAAGAACCCATAGAGTGCAAAGGGAGTCGCCTTTCCTGTGGTCTGCCACAGCCAGATCATGATGGCGAATCCTGCCATGGAAGTTCCCATGAGTGAAACGAGTTGCCCAGCCCACACTATGGTAAATCCCAGCATCCCGGAAGGTCTCTTTTCGTGAGCAGAAAGACGCTTTTCAGGTGGAGTCATGATTCAGCTCCGAGTTCTCTTGCCCAGTATCAGAAAATCACTCATATAATCCTTACTCCAGATTGACTACTATGCTGTGGCCACCTCAAGATGGTATAACAGGTGATACCGCCACGAGTCCTGCTACCGTGCCTTCAGCCATTGCTTTACTCCTTGCCATCTCGGCCGTAGAACCAAGAATCCCAACAGGCCAAAGTTGAAACTGGTCAATATGACAAGTACTATAGCATCAATGAAGAGTGCATGATTGGCGTGATATCCTGTGAGAATACCATCGAGAGCCCGTCGTATCTGCAGCAATAACAAGGGAAGGTTTCTCAGAAGATAGGTAGCCAGTGTGACAGCAGTCCCCACAAAATACAGAGGGGTATACCACTTGATTGCCCTCATTTCTGAAGGTGGAGTGCCGGTGAAGTCTGTCTTCTCAATCCTGCTCACGAATGTGCTGAGCGTATTCTTTATTCTGGCCTGTGCATCACCCAGCAAATTCCTGCACCTGAAATAGTTGGCAACCACATAATACACATCTGTCTGCATATTGAATCTGAACTGCCAGATAATCCCCCACACTTTTATGAAAATAATTGCTTTCACAAACGCATATACAAGCTGGTCCAGGTGGATCACGCTGCTGTCGCTGAGTAATAGTAGCAGCAGGCAGAGGAAGACCATGACTGAGTCCCATGCCATCCCTGCCAGATAGACAATGTACCGTTTCTCTCGCGGGATTGTCCAGATATTGCCCAGATTTGTCTGAGCCACAACAAATATGAGTCTGTTACTGAGGCTGAAGTACCCTTCTGTACCCACTGCTTTAGCTGCAAACAAGTGAGCCAGCTCATGGAACGCCACCAGTATCCATCCAAAAAAGAATGTTAATCCAACTGCCACTGAATACCAGGGATGCCAGAAGAAATCAGCAGGCTGAGGGATATACTGGGGATGTGAGGCGAACAGGATGAGGCATCCAGCAGCCAGGACTCCATAGACAACCCAGGCGTACGGGGAAAACAGCCACCCCACATGCCTCCCTGTTATTCCACTGAATACATCTTTCTGGAGTTCAGAGGTTGTGGGGATCTCATAATCATCCACATAGTGAACCATTTCATTGCTGATCATATCCTCAATGAAATCTTCAATCTCTGCTTCCTCTCCGTATTTTGCCTCCAGAATGGTTTTGACTTCTCCAACAGTCTTTCCAGAATCAAGTAAATCGATTACGTCATACGCTTCCACAGGTAGACTGACGTAGGAACCAATATCCCGTCTTCCCACCAGAACGAGCCCGTCTTCCTCTTCACCCTTGAAGAGATCATGGAATTTAATAACACTCCTGTCAGTTATCTGGTATTCTTCAGCCATGTGATTTCTCCTCCAGTCTGTTGGTTAACACAATAATCTTTCTTAAAGCTTTCGATTTGAAGAAGCCCCCGTCCTCATCTCCACGCCCCTGTCTTGAGATGCCGGGTCCTGTCAAGCAATTCTTCAAGTACTTTTTTGGTCACATCTTCTCCGGTTTTTTGAATCTGGTCCACCAGTATCTTATTGGATTCACAATCGAGTGGATCAGGACTGAGCACTGATCCGCACATATGACGTGCAAATCCTCTGCACCCGCCCCCACAGAAATACCGGATCTCACATGTTCTACATTCTTCAATCTTGTCAACATCTAATTCCAGGACGGTGCGCATGACATGTGCGTCGTAGATTGAGGAAAAGTCTTCTTTGATATTCCCTAGACGGTATTCAGGGAACTGCATATAAAAACAGGGAAAAATATCCCCGTTTCCTGCAATATGTATGACATCTCCTGCATCGCACTGCGTCCTCGGAGCAATGAGTGTTTCAATTTTTCCCCCCTTCAGATGGGCAGTTTTTACCCTGAAGACTTGTTCCTGGGTTAGCATCATGTCTGACGTTGCTCTCCCAAAGGGATACACTGGTGCAATATTATAACTGTCAGCTATTGTCTCCAGAAATGCTACAATGTCCTGCAGGTGTGGATAATTCAGCTGTGTGATGACAGCAATGACATTAACATGAATACCACATTCTTTGAGATTTTCAATACCAGCTATTGCCTTCTTGAACGTTCCCTCACCTCTCATGGCATTGTGTAAAGCTGCTGTGTGTCCATCTATCCCCACCCTCCCTATGGTGAGACCTGCCTCGACTAAATCTCTTGCATATTCCTGGGTTATCAACGTGCCATTGGTCAGGACGGGGGTAATGATGTCTTTCACCTGAGACAATTCCTGGAGAATATGCAGAAGGAAGTCCTTTCTCATGAGCGGTTCTCCTCCATTGATCATTACAGGAGACGGCTTCACAGTTTTTATCCATTCCAGAAATGGTGCAATATCCTCCACGGTCAATTCATCAGGCCTGGGTTCTCCTGCATCAACTGAACAGAAAGGACACGAAAGATTGCATGCATACGTTATGTCAAAAGACATACTGAAGGGGCTATTCCTTTTGTGCAGCGGCTGTACAGGGTCTGGTACCTGACTCCACTCCAGCACATGCTCCCCCATCATATACTCCACAA
>JACVGW010000041.1 GCA_018992565.1 Theionarchaea archaeon | reverse complement strand
CCTCATGAGTATAAGCCTGGCTGCCATACTAAACAGCAGGACTATTAGCAGCAAAATGAGAGCGCCAAGGAGAAGGGCTGAATCGTACAGGGGAATAGACAGCATTTCGCCGTAGTTGTTGGCGATCAATGCAGTCAGTGGATATGCTTCGTCAAAAATGGAGTGGGGAACTTGAGGAATGTTCCCCACCACCATCAAAACTGCCATAGTCTCCCCGAAGGCCCGAGAAAATCCCAATATGATGGCTGCTACAATTCCTGGGAAAGCTTTCTTGAGCACCACCTTCTTTACAGTCTGCCATTGAGTAGCTCCCAGCGAGAGAGACGATTCTCGTGCCTCATATGGCACACTCTGGATCACTTCTACAGATACAGAAATAATAATGGGAAAAACCATGATAGCGAGTACAATTCCCCCTGCCAGAACTGAATATCCTGTGGTGGAAATGTTGATCCTGTGGGCTACATCCCGTATGAATGGCACCACAGCGAGAATGCCAAACACTCCGTACACTACTGAAGGGATTCCTGCCAAAAGGTCAACTAGTGGCTTTATTACATCCCTCATCCTTCTGGGGGCATATTCTGATACATAAATTGAGGATAATAGACAGATGGGAATGGCAAATACCATTGCCAGAAAGGTTACCCAGAACGTACCCATTAAGAAGGGGTAGAATCCAAACTCACCCTTGAGGGGGTGCCATGATGAGGAGGTCAGCAATTCATCTATTGGGTTAATCTCCAGGATGGGACGTGCTTTGAGATATAATCCGGCTGCAATAAGCACTACAAGGAATGAGACTGCAGCAGTGACAGCGTACATCACTCTCTGAGAAACCCAATCAATGACCTTCCTCATGCTCATGTTACCCCTCCAGTTTTTCGAGTTCTTCCTGGATTCTTTCTCCCAATCCAATGTATCCAGTTTCAGAAACATACTGTTGTCCTTCGGTAAGAATCCAGATCAAGAACTCTTTCACTAACCCTTCAGGAGCCCCTTTGGTCACAAGATGCAGTGCTCGTGCCGGAGGTGAAGGGTAGATTCCCTGGTCGATGGCTGCAATGACATCAGATTTCGTAGCATATACATTTTCGCGGAATTCAATTGTACCGTTCCCATCGAGGTCCAGGGGCAGTGCAATCACTCCTGGTGACGGTGCACCTGTACTTGCGTCATACGCGAAATTCAGGTTGCCATAACCAATACCGTATTCATCGCTCCCTACAGCCTCCACAATCCCGGGGTCGCCATATACACCGACTCCAATGAGGTCCTCCTGAGCAAACCCAAGATACTGGGCCCAGGTCTGGGCGGCACCACACGCATCACTTCGGGTATATACATGGACTTTTTCTGTGATTTCTGGCTTTCCAAGAATGTCTCCCCATGTTGTCACCTTCCCTGTAATGAAAATGTCTGTGAATACCTGACGGCTGACTCCGTGATTAAGTATGTCCTCTGCATAGGGATTCTCCTTGTTGAAAATGGGAACCACGGCATCTTTTGCCACAGCAACCCAGAAAGCCCCTTTCTCGATTTCCTCAGGATATATTTCTCTTGATACCATTCCAATGTCAACGAGGCCTCCCAAAACATCTGCCATTCCTTTCCCCGCTCCCCCTGCAGAGACATCTATCCTGATCTCAGGGTGTAGATTGGTATATTCCTCTGCCCACTTGACCATCAGGGGATACAGGGCCCACGCACCAGAGACATTTATAGTCTCACTTTTCTGCGTAATACAGCATGATGAAACCAGAGCAGCCATAACGACTACTGAACAGAAGATTCTTAGAACTTTACTTTTCATGAGACAACCTCCTTTCCAAATCAAAGATTGCTTCTTCTCGTGTCTGGCCCACTCCATGAATCTCTTTGAGCCAGTTCAGAGTTTCCTCACTGTCACTATTGAATAAAATGGTATCCTCGCCTACCCTAACTGCAATCCACATGAACATCACCCTTTCCTGCTGCCTGATTACCAGATTCACATTCTACAGTCTGGGACAGCTGTCTGTGTTGTTCCATTACTGTCATCTTGTGATCATTGCCTAAGTGGATTGTGTGAAAAAAGGTGTCAGATGTTGTCAACTACTATCAAATGCAGCTACCGGACCATGTCCTCTCCCCATCGAGTGATTTCCACCACTTTTTCTCTCCCCTTTTTCTTGAGGATAATGAGATTCCTCAGTCTCAACATGTTCATCCTTTTCTTGGCTGTGTTCCTGCTCAAGCCCAGGTCCTGGGTAACCTCTCTGAGGTTGGGTTTCCTTCCCCGTCTGTTCTTCTCATACAGATAGAGCAGCATTTCTGCCAGTTCTTCTTCCAGTTCCTGTGGTTTTTCTCTGAACTCCTTTGTTTCCTTTTCTATGAGCATGAGCTCCCGTTCACCAATGGTTAGGGGATCTATGTGTACAATAGCCACTGATTTTGTAATGTACACCAGACTGGACAGTTTCTGGATGAACTGCAGAGTCTTTTCAAATCCCTGCTGAGAAATGAGATAATCCAGACGTTCAATGAGAACGACGTGGTTTCCCTTATGCTCAAAGAATTCCTCAATGACCTGCTCAATGACGGTGACGTTGGGATAGACTGCATTGTCTCCCACCTGCAGCCTGCTCATCCACAGAATAGGAACATCAACAGTATATTCCTTCCTCACCTCGTCTGGATGGGTCCTCAATATCAAGAGCCCCTGATATCCTCTGGATAACAAATCCAGAAAGACCTGATATCCGTCCCTGGGAGTCTCCTCCTTTACCAGATACGTGATTCCTTTTTCTATCCCACATCGTAGAGGTACTTCCTCTTTCTTACCGATAGGTATAACAGCAGATATCCGTTCTCTCCCAATGGCAAGAGCAGATGCCAGTAGGAACGCTGTAACAAACGGTATCAAGTTCACTTTTACTACTTCCAGCACCACAATAATGGATTCAAACTGCTGAAAGTCCGTATAGAAGAATTCTTTAACTAATCGAACCAGGGAAAGTATGAAAGCTGTACCCAGGCCCAGGTCCAGGAAGAGCCAGCTGTGAGATTGTGTCATCCTGTAGTTTTCTACTCCAAAATAAAGGGCCCAGAGAAAATTCACAGTAATAACGCCCTTCAGGATGACTACCAGTATGTCCATCAGCCACCACCCAGGTTCTTGTGCGCCACATAGGTAATATACAAAAATATGGAAGATGAAATAACCAGCAAAATGTGTTCCGTCTCTCTCATGACGTCATACCACATGTATTCCCTCAGAACAGCAAATCCAGCAGAGAGCAAAAAGAAAAAATACGCCAGCACCATTTTTCGGAAAGTCTTTCTCCTCCAGCAAATTCTATAAATGACCAGAAAGGAAAGAATCATGGTCACTAGTGCAATCATTTCTCCTATCTTGAAAACCTCTCCGTATAGTGCCATAAGAAAAAGTGATATCGCGGGTATTTAAACCTTGTTCCACAGAAGAGTGTTCCTTACCACACTCCGCTCTAGCTGGACGATTATGCCTTTTCTCTGTAGTGGAGCACAGATGATCGTCTGTGGGCCAGGATAACATCCAACACGACCTCAGGTGGGAGGTTTGATTTGGCAATAATCTCTTTAATGGTGCGAGCCCCGTCTACGAATTCCAGGACTTGGCGTGCGTACTGAGGGACATTGGGCAAGATCTGGTCTCTTGGTTTATCAAGGTAAGGGATCTGATCTTCTAGGGAGGAAGGCACAAGCACTTCTTCTTGCGAAGGTGGTGCCTCCAGGATTCTCTTCACCACATACTGCAGGAGAGGGAGGTTAGTAGTGTGATCCAGGAGAATTCCAATTGTCCTATCCTGAGAGAAATACACTACGAAGTTGTATCTCTCTCCAAGTATGAGGAGTTCCTCACAGCTTCTCCTTTCCGTTATTGCTTGTCTTAAATAAGAAATATTATAAGTCAGAAATTTTAGATCTTTCTTTAGACTGTTTTCCGTGATTGTTCCATCTGTTAGGATGAAAGCACCATTAATACCTCTTACAGTCTCTCGAAGCTTTTCCAGTAACATCAATTCCTTTATATTTCATCAACGCTTTATATTCTTTTCTGATAGTGTGGTTTGTCTCAACAAAGTTGGGCTGATGTGGATTCCTGACTTGCCTGTCGGTCAGACATTCGACATGCCTGATCCACCTGATAGCATCGCGAGCCCTGAGCGGCCTCCTGCTGTATTGGCTGGGATCACCAGGCACCCGGAAAGTCACAATCACAATTCTAGAATCACTGAGAACGTACAGAATCTTCAAGAAATGTGTGCACTCATTCCATTGAAATAGGGGAATAGATTTCTAAAGTGGATCAATTTTTCAAAGAGGGTAACGATTAAGATACACTCCCACAGATTAGATTCATATTGACACATATCTTTATAAAGTTCTCCTTCGATGAATTTATGACATCAATTCTCAATCTGAAAGGTGTTGACATGAACTTGCCCCGAGGAAAGCTGGAGAGTACTGAAGAATGGGAACATACTCAGCCTTTGAACTATCTGTCCAGGGTGGATTCTGACTTCTCTGGTGTCATACGGTTCTTTGAAAGAGGAACTGCATGGAACATCTCATTCCTTCTATTTGAGAATGGGATCCTGATAGGATACTACAGCATCAAGGGAGACAATTCGCTTGATGATATGCTATATCAGGAGATCGAACGATTTGAGGTGGAAAAGAGGTCTTTTACTGAAACAGAGATGAGAATAGCAAAGGATATTAATGTGGAATACCTCCTTCAACAGCCCGTAAAGCTGTCTGAGATGGTAACTGAGTTAGCCGAAGGAGAACCAAAGTCCTCTGGCTTCTTTCCCGATGAATCCTTCGTTGCTGAAATCAAGAGGGCAAAGAAATTCAGGGAAGATTTTTTTAACCGCAGGACAGAGATTTCTGCAAAACAGCAGTAGCTGATGGACGCAAACGATTTATGTAGTCATCATTCGAACATTAAAGACCTCTCCTTCTGACATACGGGCAATATCATCATTCGAACAGATACAAATACAGATACCATAAGATTTTTATACTGTCTTCACCAGACTAGCTGGAGGTGGAAGAATGAAAATAGTCATCAGACCGAGCATTCCGGATGATTTAGTGGATATAGTACGAATTTTTTCTCAATCTAGTTATGACAAAAGAGAGAAAGAGATACGAAATGCAGTAAATGCCAATAAGAGAGGAAAGATTTCCATTCTCAGTGCATGCATGGAGAGCACAGTAGTTGGCGCTCATGTTCTGCACAGACCTTCAAAAACAATTGGCAAAAATGGGGTCATTGTGGTTGATAGAGAATGTAGAGGGCATGAAATAGGTACCAATTTGTATATTGCAGCTCTAAAGGTGTTTAAGGCAGAAGGTAGGAATAAAGTCACTGATTCTGTTATTGGTAGGAACCCCATGATGGTATCTCTTTTGAATTTCCTTGGTTATACGTATGAGGGCTGTCTGAGAAAACATACTGTTGATGGCAAGGATATCCTTCTGTTTGCCTTCTTCCTGGATGAATATGACATTCCAGAGAATTCCGCTCATGTGGAACTTGAAATTCCCGAAACTGAGTACATGGAGGAGGTGGTGAAATAGTGGAGGTAAGAGGACTTCGTGTGCAGGAACAGCCCCAGTGGGCAGAATACTGCCAGAAAGAGTGGGAGCACGGAGATGTCTGTGCACCTGTCAGTGAAATCGATATGAACAAACCAGTACCCGATGGAACAGAAAGAACCTACTGGGTTGTGGAAGAGAATGACAATGTCCAGGCAGGATTCACCACTCGAATAGCGCCTGGCAAGAGAAGCTGCTTTCTTGGAGATACGTACTGGCTGGATTTGTGGATTGCCACACCATATCGTGGGAAAATTGAGGACGAACTGCTGCAGGAATGCGAGACTGTACTGGCTCAGAAAGGGGTTACCAGGATCACCACGCGGATAGCTGATTTCAATTCGCGGTTTGTCGTTCTGTTCAAAGAAAAAGGATACCAGGAACTGTATAAGGAAGACACATTCATCAGAGAAGGATCTCTCCCCATCACTGAACTCATGCTTGGTTATTACAAAAAAACAAAAGAGAAGGTAGACTTACGTATATCAAAAAACCTGAGAGAAGATATCAAGACATATACTGCTCTGGTCAATGAGATCAGCGCTGAAATCCCCAACATGTCTCAAATCCATGAGGAACATCTGGATTCTGTCATGTACCAGGGCCAGAGACACATGATTGGGGTGTGGATATTTGCAGAAGTGAAGGAGGTGCCAGCAGGCTTCATTGGAGCTCTTATATCATTTCAGAAGGTGTTTAATAAGAACAGGGTTGTGGGCAGGGTCCTGAACAACGGTGTTCTCAAGGAATTCAGAGGTATGGGGATTGGGTCTGCTCTGTATGTTGAAATGCTGCAAGAGATGAGAAAGTGGAATGCAGAATACATTCTGGACTACATGGTAATGGAAGATAATCTCCCTGAGCGAACCCTTCTCAAGGAACTGGGGTTTGTGCCTGCTCAAAAACATGTTAAGATACAGAAGGTTATCTAGTTTGTGCTGCACACATTCAGCAGCTCGAAATATTTATAAAGAAAGCAGAAGAAGTGAAGGAGCACTACATACTGGAGGTGGAAACGTGGAATATCATGGATCTCAACCCCTTTCACGCACGCGTGTTCTTCCGCAGATATGCCAACCTCGTTGTCATGATGCTCTATGGCACGCATTTCTTCCATGTTCTGCTCCTCCTTTTTCTGAACAACACGGAGGGTTAACCTATGATAATAGATGAAGGAATAAGTAGACTCAAGAAGAGATTTTCTGATCTGATTCGAGTAGAAGCTCTGATTCTGCTGTTCAGCATTGTCATGTCACTGGTGCTCTTTGGGGAACAGATCTACGGCGCATTCCTGTACCTTTTCCTCAAGGACTTTGGTGTCCCTGTGGTGCAACTGGGTGCTTTTGCACTTGTCTACTCTCTGTTTAATGCGCTGATTTCCCTGCCTGCAGGATACATTTCAGACAGGATTGGCAGAAACCTCATTACGCTGAGCTTGTTCTTATTGGGAGGGATAGTATTCTCGTATACCCTGGCCCACACCACAACACAGCTCTTGCTCTTGAGGGCAGCACATGGAGGAATCATAGGATTCATCTTTCCTATTGCGCGCGCATATGTAATGGACAAGACCACAGAGGAGAATAGAGGACAAGCACTGGGCACGTTTGCGTTGCTCACGACGCTGGCCAGCATGGCTGCACCTACGGTGGGAGGTGTAATAAGAGACTCTACTGGGAGCTTTAACCCGTTATTCTATGTGGGTACAATTTTTCCCATGATAGCGGCAGTCTTCTTCCTCGTTCAATTCAGAGAACTGGGGACAGGATTTACTGTTCAGAAAATGAGGCTTCCCACAAGAGAACTCGTGGGCAACCTGGTCTTCCTTACAGTCCTGTTGATGTTTGGTATGCTTTACTTCGCCAGTGGGATTCTCACTCCCATCATGAGCATATTTGCTGTAGAAGAGCTGGGCATGACGTACACAATGCTGGGAATCCTGGGCACCTCACTGGGTATTCTGTATGCTGTTTCCCAATTTGTGGCAGGTACCATGTCAGACCGGCTAGGGAGAAAGCGCCTCTTGATATACCCCCTGTTCATCTATGTAGTGGGTGTGTCTTTGGCGGGCCTGTCTGTCAATCCCCTCATGTTCTTTATCAGCTACATGCTGGTGGGCATAGGAGCTGCCCCATATGCTACTGTTGCTTACAGTCTTATTGGTGATGTGACAGTCTCATCACAGAGGGGAACTGCCAGCGGAGCAGTCATCTGCGTTTGCAGCATTGGATCTATGGTTGGCCCTATACTGGGCTCTGCCGTAGGAGGACTCACCAGCCTGCGCGTACCCTTCTTCCTGTGCGCTGCCATGGTCGTCGCTACCATCATCATGCTACACTTTGTTCTACCTGCAAATCCCCCAAAGGTGAGTGAATGATCCCAAAACAGCGAGAAGATGTGATCTGTAGAGAGGAGGATTTTGGAGCTATCATCTTTGATCCCGGGGCAGGACGGATGCACAAACTGAACAAAGATGGATTTCTCATCTGGAGTATGTGTGACGGAACCATGGATGTTAGCACTATTGCAGAGACACTCTCACAAAAAGAAGGAGAGGAACTTGAAGATGTCAGAGAACAGGTGGATGCTTTCTTGAAGGATATGGATGAGCGGAAGCTCATCGGGTGGCTGTAATATGATGTTCTCCAGCCCCACCTATGTTTACCTTCAGGTTTCCAGAAAATGTGCAGCCTGTGCTTTAGAGTGCTATGCTCCCCCCGATGGTGCTTCTCTATCCCAGAAAGAGGCCTTCTCCCTGGTAGACCTCTTATGGGAAGCCAAGGTATTCACCGTACTTATAGATGGTGGTGAGCCCTTGCTGTGGGAGGGGATTGCAGAGTTGGTCGAGTACATGCGGAGGAAACCTATGGTGGTGGGCCTCGTGTCCGGGGCTGAAGACATATCACAAGCTGAAGCTCTTCGGAATGCTAACCTGAATATGATCCAGTTCCCCATAGAAGGGCCGGAAGAATATCACGATTCTATCAGAGGGGAAGGGAGTTTCCAGAGAACGCTTGAGGCTATGAAGACCTTTTGCGATCTGGACATTGACACACATGTAGGAACTGTGGTGACGCCGCAAAACCTCTCATACCTGGAGGCCACCTCAGATATTGTGTCTCAGTTTTCTGTGAATGCCCATCGCATCCTTCGATACATCCATCCCACTGACTACCTCGGTCCAGATCAATGCATGGACCTCCTGAGCAGGGTGTATGACCTCAAGAAGAAAGGAAGAAATATCATTCCCAACAACTGCTATACGTTCCTCCACCTGACCCCATACAAAGAAAGGATCAACAAGAATGCATTCCAGGGATGCGTGGGAGGAAAAACATCTGCAATGATTACCTGCGATGGATATGTAGTACCCTGCCCCCATTTTGCCTCAAAGCCCCTGGCTGAGTCAATTGATGCCCCTGTAATCTGGGATTCAGATTTGAAGACCATATGGAAAGAGTGGGACTTTCTCAACGCCTTCCGTAAGGGACTGGAGGGATGTCAGAGTTGCTCATACTGCAGTCTGTGTGGAGGATGTCGGGCAGCCGCATACCGCATCACCCAATCTCTGGACCTCGATCCGGGGTGTCCACTGAGCAAGAAGTGAGTTTACAGCCACCAGAGAGTATAGAAATCCACAGTGAGATGATCATGTGACCTTGCGTGCTCCACTTCGAGTCATCTGGGACATAACTACCCGGTGTAACCTGTCATGCAGACATTGCTACAACTCATCAGGATCAGGCAGGAGCCTTCCACCCAGAGAGCTCTTGACCATAGCTGACAAGCTCGCTCATTCTGGCATCTTTCTTGCAACTCTCAGTGGAGGAGAACCTCTCATGGAACCAGAAATCTGGAATATTATCCCCATGTTCAAACAAGAAAAGAAGTATGTCCAGTTGATATCCAACGGTACGCTGATTACAGAACGAGTTGCCCAGAGGATTAAGGAAACTGGCTGTGATTCGGTCCAGATTAGCATTGACGGATTGGAAGAAAACCATGACTATCAGAGGCAGATGAAGGGCTGTTTTGCTAAGTCTGTAGAAGGGATTAGCTACCTGGTGGAAAATGGAGTACCTGTTTCTGTAAATACTCTGGTTTCGCAGCAAAACCTCTCTGAAATTCCCCTTCTACTGGAAAAAGCGGTTGAGTGGGGAGTCACTCAGTTCAGAGCCAGCCGCCTCATCCTCATGGGGAGAGGTGATGCTCTTGAAAGTGAAGCTCTCACACCTGCTCAGACCAAGTCGCTCATTGAGGTTCTGCTGGAACAGAGAAGGCTGCATGAGAATGTTCTTGACATAGTACCTGATGAATGCATGAGCTTTCTGGGAAGGAGAATTGAGGAATACAATCTCTCATGGTACGGGTGTCCTGCGGGGCGCACTGAGTGTGGGGTTGATTCCTCTGGGAAGGTGTATCCCTGTATTTTTCTGGCACATGACGAATTTCTCATGGGGGACCTTTTATCTGATGAATTTGATGAAATCTGGCATTCTGAATCTGCTGAGCATTTTAGAGAGATGAAAAGAGTATGTACGTGCGAAATTGCTGATTTCTGCAAGGGAGGATGCCCTGCAGCTGCATATGCACGATACCAGGATGCTACCAGGAAGGATCCCTACTGCTGGAGGAATGAAAATGAATAGGACACACTTATCAGCTCCCAATAGCATTATCTGGGACGTCACCAACAGGTGCAACTTGAACTGCAGGCACTGCTATGTAGAGGCCACGCCTGCCAGCGTCCACGAACTTACCACTCGCGAAGCCATGACCATCATTGATCAGGTGGTCAGAGCAAAGGTATTCAGGCTGTCCTTTTCAGGAGGAGAACCTCTTCTACGAAAAGACATCTTCGATCTCATCCAGTATGCTGCTCAATGGGTTCCAGTGGAACTGGCCACCAATGGGATGCTCATCTATGGGGAAGAAGCCTCAGCTTTGAAGTCCTCGGGAGTGTCCATGGTCCAGCTCAGTCTTGACGGACTGGAAGAAGCCCATGACTATCTTAGAAAGAGGCAGGGAGCTTTCCAGAGAGTCCTTGAGGCCACAGGCATTCTGAAAGAGGCAGGAATACCTTTTGGGGTTACCACCGTAGTCTATCGAAAGAACTTCTCTGAAATTACAGAACTGGTTCAGCTTGCCGAGAAATTGGGTGCCTTCACTATCAGGTTCTACCGGTTGATCTATACCGGAAGGGCAGCAGAAATGAGTTCAATGGACCTGACGCCTACAGAATATCGCTGGGTATTGGAAGAGATCTATGGATACAAGGGGACCATTCATGCTGTGGCAGATGAAGCGTTTGGATTCCTTCTCCATGGAAAAGAGAACCCCCATCAATGGGTGGGATGTCAGGCGGGACGCACTCTGGCAGGAATAAAAGCCAACGGCCAGGTGGTGCCTTGCCCTATGTTTGATGATCCTGCATTTTACTGCGGCAGCGTGCTGGACCAGGATTTCAGGAAAATCTGGGCACATTCTCCTGTGATGGCCCGATTCAGAGCCCTGGACAAGATTCACGGAAAGTGTAGCTCCTGCACACATCTTCATCAATGTGGAGGAGGATGCAGAGCTGCTGTGTACGCGAAAACTCATGATTTGTACGCTTCAGACTATCAGTGTTTTGTAGAGGGAGACCCATGACTCCGCTCAGAAGAGAGAACTCCGGGAAAAGAATGAGAGCACCCCTGACAGTCTACCTGGAGGTAACCCGGAAGTGCAACCTTCACTGCGCACACTGCCTCGTAAGGAATGAGAATGTATCTCTGGATGTAGAGGTTGCCAAGAGAATTCTTGATGAATTGGTGGAAGAGAGAGTATTTAAGATATATTTTACAGGAGGCGAGCCACTACTCTACTCAGGGCTGGAGGAGCTTCTAATCCACCTTAGGGGTCGCCCCGTCTGGAGTCTCGTGCAGACTAACGGGCTGCTGCTCACTGAGTCCCGGGCAAAAGCCCTCAGAGAGGCGCACCTAGGTGCACTTGACCTTCCTCTGTTTGGCATCACTTCAGACACCCATGATGCAATTACAGGGATCCCTGGATCATTTGATACACTGCTTGACACTCTTGCCATGCTGAGAGACCTTGAGATACGAGCTTTTGTGTCATTCATGCCCATGAGCCATAACATACACCAGGCCCCCTCTTTTCCAGAGTGGGCGCATGAGCAGGGACTAGTCCTGGCCCATATTCGCAGATATATACCCAGGAAGGAGAACGATGAGCACTTGCCAGATCCTACCATACTGAACCCCATTATCATAGGGTACGCACGGAACCGCAGTCAATACGATAAAAAGGGACTTCACTACGAGATTGAAGAAGCTTTTGATTTTTCTGAACAAGCAGGGCGTAGATGCCCCGCGGGAGTCCAGGTCTGTTCCATAACTGCAGAAGGGAATATCACTCCCTGCCCCTACATCACGATACAGGATGAGTCTGTGGCGAAAGAGGGGTTCAAGTGCATGTGGGAGACATCCTCACTGCTGCAGAGAGCACGGGACGCAGTGATCACAGGAGGAAAGTGTGCGACGTGCACATATGTAACAGAGTGCGGTGGAGGATGTATTGCTGCGGCACATATGGTGAGAGGAGCTTTTGAAGAACCTGATCCCTATTGTCTGTATCATCCAGACACTCTTTAGCAGGCACATGTCGGGTGGATGGGGCCTACTACCGCTTTTCCTGAGCCAAAAAACATACACCGGTTCTTCACAGATATTCGTGGTCCCCTAGAGATCAACCTATGCTGAGAGAGATTTCATTGATGATGTTCTTTCTTCTGTGACTCTGAAGTGTAGATAAATATAATATTGCTCTATTTTATAGAGTAGAAATGAAATTTTTCTTATTTAAATGTGTACATGTATTACCACCAAAAAGCTTAATAACTTAGAAGAATATACTCAACAATCACTGTACAGGAGGTGAGAACGATGGAACCCCGAGTTGAAGACTACCTGGACGCTACCTGCGTTGCTTCCACTGGTGGAAAGATGGAGTACCTCTAAGCCGGGAGTAGAAAGAACAAGACCTGACATACCATATTTTTCTTTTATTTCTTTTTTGAAAGAGCGTTCCTTGACGTATCTCTCTGCTTATCCCTTATCCGTAACAGAGTTCGGGTTAATACCTCCCACGTGGTGCATCATACTCCGAACGCACCAAAAAGCTTAATAACTCAAAGAAATATGTTGTATAATCACTGTACAGGAGGTGAGAACGATGGAACCCCGAGTTGAAGACTACCTGGACGCTACCTGCGTTGCTTCCACTGGTGGAAAGATGGAAATCTACGCGTAGGGTGGCTGAATCGGATAGTGCAGCTTTCTATAACTATTTTTTTTACTTTCTTTGAGATTTTCTCTAATTGCTTTTACCCTCCTCTATTATCAGGGTGCAATCAGGTGAATCTGATTCGATTCATTGAAAAAGACTTGCATAACCTTTATATGGTTCTAAAAAATGTGGGATTATGGGATCACGAAAAGACAGAAAACGCAGACCTTTAAGGAAATCACCCAACATAAAGGTCAGACCCAAGAAGAAGTGGGTTCGAGTGAAGAAGAGAATCCGGCTGAAGAGGAAAACTAAGAGAGAATAAAGGTGATATTAGTGCAGTCTGAAAAGACGCAATCTGCTCCCAAGCAGACAGAAGAGGAACAGATTCTCAGTATTGGGCCCATAGTGCTTGCCGGGGGCCACGGGGGAGCTGTTCCTGCCTTTATTGTATGGGTGGCCAGAAAGATATTTCCATGGTCAGAGTGTCGGTAGAACCCTGCCTTCCTTTTTTTGCTCAAAGCAGTCTTCTCTGTTTGACTTCTAGGCAAAGCACAGATTCGGCCTTTCGTTCATGACCACAAGTCTTTTAAATCAGGGGTCCCATTAACGCAGCATGAGATGGTTCCTTCTGGTGATCCTTGTTCTGGGATCTCTTGGACCAGTGCTGGCAGATGACATTCTTACCCTCCAGATAACCACAGATAAACCGGTGTATGAATCACAGGATAAAGGAACGATGAATGTAACCTTCACCAATAACTCAGGACAGATGGCGGAAGGAATTGAAATCCGGGTCAGCAGCAATGATCTCATGTTCTATAACAAGTCAGCACGGATCGAGAGCTTACCATATGGTTCACAGACGGCAGCCTTCACATTCCATTGTAGATCTCTTGAAGACGGGGAATATCCGGTTACTATTTCCTACACATGCCTGGTGACTTCAAAAACGTGCCAAGGCGGTGTATGCCAGACGCTTGAGGATAAGAAGATCTACACTATCAAGATCAAGAATGGAGAACCATCCATCAGCCTTGAATCTGCCACTCTTAATGTTCTGGGTGACAGGGTGATCATTGGATTCAAGAATTCAGATGAAGTTGCCATTGATTTCAGGTTTGAGATTCTTTCAGACCTTAAAGTACAGTATGAAAGCTACATAGGCTACTTGCTCAGCAGGGCATCCAAAGAAATCATAGTATATGGGGATCCTGGGGAATATTCAGGGTCTATCAGGGTAATGTACAAGGATCGGTTTGGCAGAGAATACGAAAAGACATTTCTGGTGAGAATTCTCATTGAAGAAAAGGAAAAACAAATTGAAGTCATTAGACCTGATTATTCTGCTTTTGAGGTGAGGAAAGTCCACGTAAATGCAGCTTCTGCTCAACCTCCGCTGTCTCAGTATTACGTATATTTCATTATGCTGTCATGTATCTCCTTGATTGGGGTAGTAATGATCACCAAACTGAAAAGAATCAGGAACGAGTGAGCTCAGAAGAGCACTCCTAACAGGAAGGTGAAGACTCCCAGCTCAAGGATGTTGAATGTCCTTTTTCTCAGGAGAACCACACGGGTTCTGGACCAGTCCTTCAGGAGAGAACATGCACAGTAGACTGTGAGCCCACATGTTATGCAGGCTGAGATCAAGTACAAGATGTCGTGGAAATAGAAACTGTCACAGGGGTAACCACAGGGAAACAGGATCACAACGCATGATACCAGAAAGAGAGAAAAGACAATCCTGGCAGAGTTCTTGGAGCCTATCAACAGGGGAAGTGTCCTGCATCCAGTTGCCTTGTCTCCTGCAGTGTCCATCATGTCCTTGAGTATTTCTCTTCCTGTTCCCAGCAAAAAAGCCGCGGTGGCAAAAAGGGCAACCACAGGGAGGATCTCATCCTCTACAATCAGGTTTCCTCCCAGCAAGGGGGCCGCAATGCACACCCCCATGATGCAGTTCTTGACACAGGGTACTCCTTTCAATTTGACATTGTACAGAACGCCCAGCGCAGAGAACAGAATCACGAGAATAAGAGGGACCATGAGACTGGAAATGAATCCCACCACTACTGCTCCTGGCAGCATCACCAGCGCAATATAGAGGGGGTACTGTCTGGGGAATGCTCCTCGGACGAGAGGCCTGTCGATCCGGTTGTTGAGAATATCACTCTCCCTATCCATATAGTCATTCAAAGAAAATACGCCAATTTCAACAAGAAGAGGAGCGGCAAACCCCAAAATGATGTACTGCAGAGGTGGGATTCCTCGGTATGCCAGGATTTCTCCCACTACAACAGCAGCACCCCACAGAATTCCATGATCCAGCCTGGTCAGGTCGTACCAATCTCGAAGGTGCATACCACCCTTTGTGTGACCCCTATAAAAAAGTTGCCAATCTACCCAATTATTGGTAGTATAGTTCGCCAGTTTGTCCCAATTGACAGAAGAATATCCTTCAACTAGTAGGAGAATTTTCTAGAAAGAAAGAAAAAAAGAGGGCTGTTCACCAGTTTTCCGCAAGCAGTTCAAAATATGCTTTGCTATGTGCACAGGCGGGACATTGTTCAGGAGGTTCTGTTCCTTCGTGGATGTATCCACAATTTTCACATCTCCATTTCACGGGTTTTTCTCTTTTGAATATCCGATTTTTTTCTAGATTCTCACGCAAAGCAAGATATCGCTTTTCGTGCTGTTTTTCTGCCACCGCTATAGATCTCATAGCACTAGCAATTTCTGGAAATCCTTCTTTCTCAGCAACATCTGCAAATTGAGGGTACATAGTGCTATACTCGTAATTCTCTCCCTCTGCTGCCGCTTTCAAGTTCTCCTTTGTGCTGCCAATAGTCCCAGCAGGATATGAAGCAGTAATTTCCACTTCCCCACCTTCCAGGAACTTGAATAGTCTTTTTGCATGTTCTTTCTCATTGTCCGCTGTTTCCAGAAAAATGTCTTTGATCTGTTCATATCCTTCCTTTTTGGCCTGAGAGGCAAAGAAGGTGTAGCGATTACGTGCCTGAGATTCGCCAGCGAAGGCGATTAGCACATTCTCTTCTGTTTGAGTCCCTTTTAAGTTCATAACATCACATCTCTATAGATTCGTCAGGTATACAACCTGCAATTTCGTGCTCCTGCATTAAGGTCCCACATTCATCATGGGCCATTCTGTGTCAAAGGTTTCAAATCGCTTCATGGTCTTGTGTTCAGCTTCAAGAATTCTGTAGTGATCCATTTCCATAGCTGCAAAAGCAGCTAGCGTCTTCTGTATTTTGACATCCTGGAATTGATGTACCAGCCCCTGGTAGAACTCACTGGAGGCTTTTTCTGCTTCCATGGCCTGTTCAAAGACGAAGCTCAGAGGGACATCTTCTGTGGGAATCTTCACCAGAGGTAGAGGAACAGGGGTCTCATCAGGCAAGATAATTATATCCTGGGGAAATGTCTTCTTGTACACACCTTCAATAAAGATGCCGTGCTTTTTTTCCTCATTTGCCAGGAAAGCAAGGCGGTCTCTAAGAAAGGCGTTTTTCACCCTGTTAGAAAGTGTTTCATACACACTTCTACTTTCAATTTCACTTTCTAATGCAGTAAGCAACAATTCCTTCAAGCTGTATTCACTCAGGTTCATTGATACCCCTCTTCACGGTGCTGTTGCAGGTTCCTGGGCTGCGGGGGGAGTGAACACCCTCTGGCTGAGTTCCCTGTCCAGCATATATATGCCGCTCTTGCTCTCTTTCAGCATCTTGACCTTCCCAAGAATGTCGCTGGCTGATGATTCTTCTTCTACCTGTTCATCCACAAACCACTGGAGAACCATATGGGTGGCGTGATCCTTTTCTGAAATAGACAGATCAACCAGGTCATTAATCAACTCAGTGACCTTCTGCTCATGCTGGTATGTATGTTCAAAGACCGCTTCAGGGGAATCCCACCCGGTGGGCGGCGCATCTACAGCAACGAGGAGTACCCGTCCATCTCTCTGAATGAGATAGTCATAGAATTTTATGGCATGCATGAGTTCTTCTTGAGCCTGTACCCGCATCCAGTTGGCAAATCCATTTAGGTTCTGAGAACTGAACCAGGACGACATAGAGAGATAGAGATACGAAGAATACAGCTCAGCATTCAACTGGTTGTTCAAGGCTTTCTCTACTGCCTTCTTAATCATGACAACACCTCATGTGGCCATCCATAGTCCATGGACATTGCAGTACTCTCTCACTTCAAGGGTTTTGAAGGCGATTTCGAATTTCGCTTCTGGGCTGTCCCCTGGATTCAAGAACTTGCGGTATGCCCGACCATCCGCAATAACTTCAACCCACTCAATGTAATGGGTTGCCTCCATGGGGTGGGGGATAGAGCCCACTTTCACTGTTACAGTATTGTCCTTTTTCTCCACAACGGGGACATGTTTTTCCTTTCCCACATCTGCTGTTTTTGGCACCATCAACTCCATAGGTTGTCCGCAGCACACCAGCTGCCCCACACCTTCATGCAGCACTTCGACAATATTCCCACATACAGTGCACTTATACACCTGTAGCTTTTTTGTCATAGTATACCTCCTTGTTACCTTTTCATTTCAGTTTCTTGTGGCAGAACCACCAGTCAAAACACTGGTGCTCTTTCATTCTCTCCCGGGCAGTCTTCTCATCTGAGGGAGGTGGTATAATTACTTCATCTTTTATCAGCTCGTTTTCTGGCCAGTTGGCAGGGAGAGCCACGTTATGTTTCTCATTGACCTGGAACCCCTTTATCATCCGCAGGATTTCATCCATATTTCTTCCCAGTTCCTGAGGGTAGTACAGAATTGCTCGAATGATCCCCTTGGGATCCACAATGAACACAGCCCGTACAGTGTTTGTTCCTTTTCCAGGATGTATTAACCCCAGCATGTTAGAAACCTTTCCTGTATCTGCAATAATCGGAAACTGTATTTCAACATCTAAAGCTGCTTTGATCCATTCGATCCATTTGATGTGAGAAAAAACCTGATCTACACTCAGTCCAATGAGTTCACAATTCAAGCTCTTGAACTGGTCAACTCTCTTCTGAAATGCCACGAATTCAGTAGTGCATACCGGTGTGAAATCAGCAGGATGGCTGAAGAAGACCATCCACTTACCTGAATATGCATCAGGTAAGACCATTTTACCGTGCGTCGTCGCCACTTCTACCTGAGGGAATGTATCCCCAATCAAAGGCATTTTTTCTTCCATATTCTTTCCTCCTCATATTTTTAGTGCTCTGTGCCTTTTAAGGATTTCGTCTGCCAGGTTGTCCAGCAATCTGAAGCCCTCCTTCTCAGGGTATCCTTTTATCATCACTGGATCGAGAACTTCAACCTGGAGATTCCCTATAAGCTGGCTGAGGACTTCCACCGTTTTTCCTCCCCATCCGTAGGATCCAATGATGCCCACTATCTTTGTCTTGGGCCGCAGTGCACCCGCCAGGTACGCAGCATACACGGCCGCAGGATGAGGTCCTGCCAAAACAGTGGGACATGCTATCACAATGGTGGCTGCATCAACCAGGGCTTTGGCCAGTTCTCCAGTGTCTGTTCGTGTCAGATTGAAGGGCTTTACAGTGATGTCTCGACTCATGAGGGCATCTATCAGGTAATCCACCATTGCCCGGGTACTCCCATGCATAGAAACGAATGGCAGGATAACCTCGTTTTTCACAGTATCTGAAACCCATTCCCTGTAACAATCCAGTATGAACTGCGGTTCATCATAGAGTGGGCCATGGCTGGGGGCAATAATATCCACCTTCAGAGCATCCACTTTCTGCAAATGACTCTTGATACTGGTTCTGAAAGGCATCATGATCTCAGCATAATACCTCTTGGCAGATTCAACCACCCGCTCCTTATCTCGAACAAACAGCTCACTGGTTGCCAGATGGGAACCCAGAAAATCACAGCTGAACAAGATTCTTTCTTCTTTCAGGTAGGTGACCATGGTTTCTGGCCAGTGGACCCAGGGAGTCATGAAACTCTGCAGTGTTCTCTCCCCCAGGGAGAGCGTATCACCATCCTTGATTGTCATGAACTTCTCCTCAGGAATCAACAATGAGTCCATGAGCATCCCCTTGCACTTGGGGTTTGTCACCACTTTTGCCTGGGGAAAAAGCTCCAGTACCGCAGGTATGGAACCTGAATGATCCTGTTCTGCATGGTTGGCTATAACAAAATCAATGGAACCTCCCCATTGACTGAGGTTTTCTACCAGTTCACTCTCTTTGGTAGGATCAACAGTATCAATGAGGGCAGTCTTTTCACCTTCCACAATGTATGCATTATATGTGGTACCGTCTGGAAGGGGAATCAGTTCATCAAAGAGCCTGCGATCCCAATCGAGGGACCCAACCCAGTATATGCCACTTTTGATCTTCCTGACTGCCATTAATTCACCTTCTTGAAGGCTTTTTTTGGTGCTCCACATACGGGGCACACCCAGTCTTCAGGCAAGTCTTCAAAAGATGTTCCCGGATCTATGCCAGAATCGGGGTCACCCTTTTCTGGATCGTAGATGTAGCCGCACACACTACATTCATATTTATCCATTCTTATACCTCCTTTAGCGTTCTTCTCAAGTGGAAATGTCTTGATGACACGAAAGACTTACTATCTTCAGTCTCTTGCCAAATATATAATGGCTGCAATCTTTAAATATCTTTCCTCATTTGTTCAAAGCTGAAATTCTCGCTTTTCCTTTTCGTCCAAAGCCCTGCAGTACAGGAATGGATGCTCTTTCGGTCGAATAGTGGGAATATCATCACATCTCGTCTATCTCAAGCCGAAGTATTTATAAGCTGATGGTATATTTGCACCATAATGCAAACGAGGAGAGACATCCTGGGATTAGCATGGCCTGCAGTCATTGACAACCTTCTCCACACGTTGACCCTTACCGCAGATATGATCATGGTTGGAAGTCTGGGAGCCAGCTATCTTGCGTCTGTGGGATTGGGTGGACAGGTTGTGTTTATTTTTCAGTCTCTAATGATTGCAGTGACAGCAGGAACTGTGGCCATGGTAGCCAGAAGCATTGGAGAAGAAGACATAGAAAAGGCCAGACATGTTCTTGAACAATCGCTGGTTTCAGGTGCAGTAGCTACCTTCGTCTTGACACCCATTTTGTATCTCCTTGCAGATGAATTTCTGAGAATCTACCAGGCAGAAGAAGAGATCTTGGTCCTTGGTTCCCAGTATCTTCAGATTGCTGTTCTGGGCATTGGGTTCATTTTCATGTGCCTCGCCTCAGCTCAGGCTCTGAGAGGAGCGGGTGACACCAAGACCCCTCTGGTTATCAGTTCTCTCATC
Source organism: Theionarchaea archaeon (assembly GCA_018992565.1). Lineage (GTDB taxonomy): Archaea > Methanobacteriota_B > Thermococci > Methanofastidiosales > SZ-28-30 > SZ-28-30. The sequence continues at coordinate 3,053 of JACVGW010000041.1, read as the reverse complement.
AATGTGACCAACGTGGGATTGAATTATATACTGATTTTTGGAAAATTGGGATGTGAGCCCATGGGCGTGAGAGGTGCTGCCCTGGGGACGACTCTGGCCTTCATTCTCGGTGCCAGCATATATACAATTCTCCTGAAGAAGAGAAAGCTGAAGCTGTACGTGACTTTCAAGGGATTCTCGCTGGACTTTTCTACACTCAGAAAGGTTCTAGCTGTTGGCACCCCTGCAGCTCTGGAACAACTGGTAATTCAGATAGGATTTCTGGTATACATGGTGATTATCACATCATTTGGAACAGTGAGTATTGCTGCTCATCAGATAGGACTCAGGATTCAGAGCCTTGCCTTCATGCCGGGAATGGGGTTCTCCATAGCTGCTACTGCATTGGTGGGTCAGAATCTGGGTGCAGGAAATCCAGGAGAGGCAGAAAGAAGTGGATGGGAAGCATGCAAGCTTTCCATGATGCTCATGGGTATCGTGGGTATTTTCGTCTTTGTTCTTGCCAGGGATATTGCAGTAGTATTTGTGAGAGAGGAAGCGGTCATTGACAGGGCAGTTGTATTCATCAGGCTCCTGGCTTTTGGAATGCCAGGGATAGCGACTCATTTCACTATTGGAGGTGCGCTGCGGGGTGCAGGAGATACGAAATGGCCATTGTACGCGTCTACAGTGGGTCTTTATGGGTTCAGAATACCTCTGGCCATGGCACTTGGACTCAGTCTTGGATGGGGGGTGATTGGTGCGTGGGTTGCCATGGTGGTAGAATACGCTGCGAGAGCCTTCTTTGTGGCATTGAGGTTCAGGAGGGGTGGGTGGAAGAAGATTGAGGTACTCTGAACCAGCACTGGTTCTGTTTTTTCTGAGAGGACTTTATAATTGGGGATGAGGAGAAACCTTTATTAGTCCTGACTTCCTTAATCCTAGTGGACATAGCCACCCACGGGTCATCTGGTGGAGCTGAGATATCAGTGCTCAGTGTCCACTGAACTGAGTAAGGGTGGATAAGACAAGAAGTGAAAGATGTTCTGCAAGAAAGGAGAATCACCAGCATTGTGGCGGACGAGCAGCACCACAGCGCAGCACAGAACTTCTGGTGCCCGGAGGTACACTGAATACAACGATGTTCTGAGACCTCTTGGGATTCGCGCCAGATGACCCACCTCCCTGTCGCACGTATACAGGGTTTTCTTCTGGATGAAGGACTTCTTTTTGAAAGCCCTCCAGAGCAGCAAGTATGAGACCTTACTCCTTCCTGATTGCTCCTCCTGACTCAAGAAGGCACTTCCACCCTGCAATTATTCACCATCAGGTTTATAAACATAGAATTGAAACCACTCCATGGAATTCACGTATGCTTATGAAAACATGTTGGACCGTGCTCTTTCCAAATTGCCGGAAAAGGTCTTTGAGAAGAGCAGGTTCGAAATACCTAAATCTGATTCCTTCACCATGGGTAACCGCACAATTGTCAAGAATTTCCAGGAGATTGCTCAGAGAATGAGCCGTGATCCCAATCATCTCATGAAGTTCCTCTCTGGCGAACTGGCCACATCGGGCAACTTTGAGAGCCGGGGTGCTGTATTCCAGGGGAGGTTCTCCAACTATCAGATAAATGAAAAGATAGAGAAATATGCCGCCATTTATGTTCTGTGTCACGAGTGCGGAAAGCCCGATACCCGCCTCTTCAGAGAAGGTAGAATCGTATTCTTGCAGTGCGAAGCATGTGGAGCTAGGCATTCTGTCAGGTCGATCTAATGGAAGTCTTTGTGAGGACGTTCAAGACAGGTACAGAAACGCTGGTGGCAGGATGCGATGCAGAGATAGCGGGAAGAACTTTCCAGGAAAACGATCTGTGCCTTGAGGTGAAGGAGGACTTCTACTGTGGTGAGTGTATGACACTGGAAGCCTCTGGAGCTCTCCTGGTAAGGGCCACCATTTTGAACCTGGTGGGTGAGAAAATCGTGGGAAAGGCTATTGAACTGGGACTCGTTGACCCAGAGAATGTCCTTCGGATTGGGAAAACTGTGCACGCCCAAATGGTCAGATTATGATGTGCTTTCAATGTGGTAAGAGGAAGGCTCGTATCGAGGGCTTGTGCGAACCCTGTTTTCTGGAAAGCCAGCCTCCTCTCTTCATCAGGAATCTGAAACTTGCGAGATGCAGGGAGTGTGATGCCCTGTACTACGGCTCGTGGAGAGACATCTCCTTGGAGGAGGTTATTAAGGAGCATGTTTCATTGGAGGATTTTGATTACCGTGCGGAACAGCATGACATGGTAATCACAGTCTCTGTGGTGGCCAGACAGTGGTTCCATGAGAAGCAGACCCATGCTTTTGTCCAGCAGACCCAGTTTACCATTCATCTGAAGCCCTCATTATGCAATCAGTGCTCCAGGATGCTGTCCGGGTATTACCAGGCTGTTCTCCAGGTGAGACGCCAGCACCACACCCTCACAGAAGAGGAAAGAGCTCTCATAGATTCTATTGTGGTTTCCAGCCTGAGAGAGAAGGATTTCATATCGCGCGTTAAAGAACGAAAAGAAGGAACAGATTTCTATTTCTCTACATCAAGAGCAGCTTCGCGGGCGGCTCATATTTTGAAGAAGCAGCTGGGAGGAGTGGTGAGGGAGTCATATGCCATAGTAGGAATGGACAGGCAGAAAGGTGTTGATATCAAGAGAGGAACCATACTCTTCTCGCTTCACAGATACAAGCCAGGTGACATGGTGCTGTGCCAGAACGAGGTCTTTGAGGTGGTAGGTTCATCACAGAAGCTGCATCTCAGAAATGGTCACTCGGAAAAAGTAGTCCCCTGGAAAAAAGTGGAATACCTTGAGAACCAGAACCAACTCAAGACACTCTCTTCTTCCCAGTATACCATGAGAGACTGTCAGATCATTGATGTTACTCCCTCGCAGGTTCTGGTAATGCTTCCTGATTTTGAAACGAGATATATGAAAAGACCAAAAGATATAAAAGTAAAAGTTGGAAACTGGTACCGTATCCTTTTCTTTCAGGAATACGCCTACTGGATGTGATATCATGGATATAGAA
>JACVGW010000040.1:11747-23557 GCA_018992565.1 Theionarchaea archaeon | reverse complement strand
ATTGCTCTTGCTGCAGGGATATTGCTCTCTGTGGAATTCATCATGATCAAGTCCCTCTCGCTGAAGCCGAGACACTTTCTGGTGAGTATCTTCTGGTTCTATGTATTCAGATCCCTCTTTACTGTAGGGTTTGGATTCCTTTCCAGGGCAGTCACACATGATACTCTGATTACAGGATTTTCTTTCTCTGTTTCAGTGGAAACCGGCATACTGCTGGTATTGTTCGCGCTCATCCCCATGGTTGTGGGTATGGGTATCTTTTATAGATCAGTCAAGTATGTGCCAATCGTCCATGCAGGGGTGATTATGATGATGGAAGCCATCTCCGGTGTGATTTACGGATACCTGGTTCTGGGAGAAGCAATTAATACATTCACGATTTTTGGAGGAGTGCTTATACTCCTGGCCAGTGCATTGACCATTTTGGAGAAAAGAAGTGACTGATCCCTTCTTTGAGTACTTGAATGGATAGAGAACGAAAACAGCTCCGGATTCAGAGAAACCACAATGAAAAAATATAGAGGAATGAAGAAATGAGTGGAAGAATTCGAACAAGAAAGAAATAAAAAATGGTTCAAAAGCCAAAAATACACTAGACGGGCATCGCTAGTGCACTGGTATTACTTCTTCTTCTTGTCTTCGCCTTTCTTCTTTCCTTTTGACTTTCCCATTTTGTTACCTCCTTTAAGGTTATTTTTGGCTTTGTTTAGTGAATGTCGATTGGAATGAGAGTTTACTTGAGCTTCTATCTCCTTATCGCTCTTAATCCAATCTACAAATGTATTTGTGTGATAGGTAGTATATAAACTTTTCTATTCTGCTTATCTATGCCCGTTTTTGCTTTTATTTTACTTTAAATTGTACATTTGTGCCTTTTTTTTAAAAAGTTGATTTTTGATCTTTCTGCTCGAAATAGAATTATTTGATACATTTAAAGTGAAATAAACCCATAATTCACCTTTCTAGGAAGCAGGAAAAGATGCAAGTTATCCATGATGAATAGAAACGTTTTAATGTTTCTCAAGAAAAAAGAGGGTGAGGTATAAGCATGGCAGTAAGAAAAATATTGCTCTTGGGAAATCCTTTCTTGTACACAGTGTGCAAAAAGGTAGAGAAGGACGAATCTGACATGGTGATGTCCGTTGTCAGGGATCTCCATGATACACTCATGGATTTCAAGAAGATTCACAAAGCAGGAAGGGCTATTGCTGCTCCTCAGATTGGGGTAGACAAACGATTATTATACATGCATGTGGGAGAACCTCTGGTTCTCATCAACCCTGTACTCGAGTTCAAAGACACAGCCACAATGGTACTATGGGATGACTGCATGAGTTTCCCAGATCTCTTGGTGAAGGTCAAGAGGTATTGCCACTGTAAGGTTACCTTCTTCGATCCGGAGTGGAAGAAACAACATGTTGAATATAGCGGGGATATGTCAGAACTAATCCAGCATGAATATGATCATCTGAATGGGATTCTCGCTGTATCCAGAGCTGTCGATGGAAAATCCTTCTGTTTGCGTAGTGAGACTCACTTTTGGAGTAATCAGTAGCCAGAAATAGAGATGCAAACCTTTTTCAACACTAGAACAAACAGTGCTCATGAAAGAATATAAAGAAGTAACCAAGAAGGAATGGAAAGACTCTATCATTGTCATTGTCATATTTATCGGGATTGTAACAGTATCATCAGTGCTTTTCTTCACTGCGTATTGGTACCTATGGTTTATTATTCTCGGTGTTTCTATGGTTGGCATCATTGCACTTGTGGTGCGGCAGGAGGGAGGTGTACTATTCAAGTGCCCAGTATGCGGACAGGAATTTGAAATTTCTGCTCTGAAGAGTGCCTTTTCTCCTCATGGAGTGACTAAGAAGGAGGACAAGTGGTACGAATGGAAATACCTGGAGTGTCCTGTCTGTCATGGAAAGAATAAGATGATTCCTGTTTCCAAGAAATCTGATCAGGATACCTATATTTACCCGAAGTGAATGTTTAGAATAGCTCAGCCAGCATCGTCTTATCAATGCATGCCCAGATCAACCACAAGGAAAAAAAAGAGTACTGCAGGAACTTCTACTGAAAATCTCGGCTTTGGAAGCGTGAATGACGATGATCAAGTTGACATGTTCATAGTCTCAATGTCGAACCTCAGAGGAATGTATCAGTGGAAGCAGGGTTGTGGTTTTGGCATTACTGTGTATTGTGCAACCTGCGTGTATGAGAAAAGGAATACCTGCCGACTTTGACTGTTGAACATATTCACGCACACGGATTTCTAAAGGTGCTTTGAGCCATAATATTTTTGGTACATTCAAATTCTGAAAGTAGAAGAGCTGTCTTAGGGTAATATGATTACCGAGCCACGCGGCGCATCGTTTGGTATGTCAAACACTGTATTTCTAGCTTCTCCTTAGTAATGATTACTTCGTTTCACATGCAACACGTGCAAACCTACTTACTGTAATAGCAAACCTTAAATAATTGAAAAGACACCTTTTCTTCTAACAGGAGGAACATTTATGGAAAAAATATGGCTGAAGCACTACCCCAAAAAAGTACCTCAGACTATCGACTACCCTGACATCCCCTTGTACAAATTCCTGGACGATTCTGCAAAGAACTTCCCAGACACAGTAGCTACGGTTTTCATGGGAGCAAAACTGACCTATAAAGAACTTGCTCTTCAAGTCAACAAATTTGCCTGTGGTCTTTCCAAGCTGGGAATAAAAAAGGGAGATAGAGTGGCCTTGTTCTTCCCGAACTGCCCTCAATCTGTGATTGCCTTGTATGCAGCTTTAAAAGTAGGGGCAGTGGTTGTCCAGAACAATCCCCTCTACGTTGAGCGCGAGATCAAGTACCAGGTGGATGATTCAGGCGCTGAGACCATGATAACCCTGGACCTTGAGATGTTGTACCCAAAAGTAAGAAACATACAAGATAAGACAGGCCTCAAACGCGTGATTGTATCCAGTTTGAAAGAGTACCTGCCCTTCCCTGTGAACCTTTTGTACCCTCTTGCTAAGAAGAAGGATATTGCCAAGGTTGCACCTGATGCCATCCCATTCCAGGATGTGATGAAAAAAGGAGATACCCCTCCCTCAGTGAAAGTGGACCCTGACGAAGTTGCCCTTCTTCAGTACACTGGCGGCACTACAGGTGTGTCTAAGGGAGTCATGCTCACCCACAGGAACCTCGTGGCCAATGCTATCCAGTGTAAGAACTGGTTCCCTGAGGTTGAAGTAGGAAAAGAGCGGCTCCTTGCAGTCCTTCCTTTCTTCCATTCCTTCGGCATGACAGTATCCATGAACTTCCCCGTCTATATCGCATCCAGCATGATTCTTGTGCCCCGCTGGGAAACAAAAGAAGTCCTTTCCTTAATTCAAAAGCAAAAACCCACCCTATTCCCTGGAGTTCCCACCATGTACATTGCAATTAACAATGACCCCAATGTCTCAAAATATGATTTATCGTCAATAAAATACTGCATCAGTGGGGCAGCACCTCTCCCCCTGGAAGTCCTGCAAATGTTTGAACGGCTGACGGGAGGAAAACTCAGAGAAGGATACGGACTCACCGAATCCTCGCCCGTGACCCACTCCAATCCCCTGGAGGGACTGGTTAAAGAAGGCAGCATCGGAATACCCTTCCCTGATACTGATTGCAAGATTGTAGATGTGGAAAAAGGAGACAAGATATTGGGATTGAACGAAGTTGGAGAATTGTGCATAAAGGGTCCCCAGGTGATGAAAGGATACTGGAATATGCCTGACGAGACTGCCCAAACCCTCAGAGACGGCTGGTTGTATACAGGTGATATATCAAAAGTTGATGAAGATGGATACTTCTATATCGTGGATCGGAAAAAGGACATGATCATAGCGTCAGGATTCAACATCTATCCAAGAGATATTGAAGAAGTACTGTTTGAACATCCCAAGATCAAGGAAGCTGCAGTAGCTGGTATCCCAGATGAGTACCGTGGGGAGACGGTGAAGGCCTACATTGTGCTAAAAGAGGGAGAAACCGCCACAATGGAAGAGATTATCAGCTTCTGCAAAGAAAACCTTGCCAAGTACAAGGTTCCCAAAGAAGTAGAATTCCGTACTGCGCTGCCCAAGACCATTGTGGGCAAAGTCCTCAGGAGAACTCTGGTGGAAGAAGAACTGAAAAAACAGAAATAATCCTCAGTAATCTCTTTTTCCTTTTTTTTGGATGTGACTCATAAGTGTGTACGGAAAAGCCAGAGCAGGTGAAATCTCATGAGAGAGGAGTCGTGTGGAGCAGTCATCTATTTCAACAGTGAGTTTCTCCTCCTTCACTACGAATCGGGACATTGGGGATTCCCAAAGGGAAACAGAGAAAGGGGAGAAACGAGGATTGAGACAGCAACCAGAGAGATTGAAGAAGAAACTGGACTGAGAAATGTGGAATTTACAGATTTCGAAAAGGAAATCGACTACTTCTACAAGAGAGATGAAAAACTAGTGTACAAGACTGTCACCTATTTTTTGGCCAGGTCAAAAACAAAGGATGTCACTATCAGTTGGGAGCACACAGACTATGCCTGGCTTTCATATGAGAAGGCAAGGGATCAGATAACCTTCAACAATACCAGAAGTGTGCTTGAAGCTGCCAAGTCATACCTGGACAATCCACGGAGTACCCATCAGTTACGATTGTAGTAGGTTATTACTCAAGAATCCTTCATCAGACCCCCTACAGATTAATCTTTTCTTCACTTATGAACTTCAAGATTGCAGGATTCTTCAACTGCCAGACAAAACCTTTATAAATCAATGTGAAAAAATCCTCACTGTATGTTAACCAACACACTTGAGCTCAAAGAGAAATATCTCAGGGAAGCCATGTTTCCCACCATATTCTGCACAGGATGTGGAATCGGGAACGTACTCCACTACACCATACAGGCTATTGACAATGTGGGGTTAGACATCACAAAAACCATTTTTGTCAGCGGCATTGGCTGCTCTTCGCGATTGCCTGGATATGTGAAAGCAGATGGCCTTCACACAACTCATGGGCGAGCACTGGCTTTTGCAACAGGTGTCCACGCCGCCAACCCTGATCTCGACATCGTAGTGTTTACAGGAGACGGGGACTGTGTGGGGATTGGAGGAAACCATTTTATTCATGCTATCAGACGGAACATAAACGTCACTGTCGTTTCTGTCAACAACTTCACATACGGAATGACAGGAGGTCAAGTAGCTCCCACAACACCCCGGTTTGCTAACACTACGACTACACCTTATGGAAATGTGGAGCATCCGTTTGACATGTCACTGCTGGCAGTGGCAGCAGGTGCACCCTATGTGGCCAGGTGGTCTGTCACCCATCCTTACAGACCCATTAAATCCATCGAAAAGGGTCTCAAGAGAAAAGGGTTTGCCTTTATTGAAATATTATCCCCCTGTCCAACAGCCTACGGACGGTACAACAAGTTGCGAGACATAGAGTCCATGTGGAACTGGTATAAGCAGAATGTGATTCTGGTTGAGGAATATGATCGAATTATGAAATATGGTACAGAAGAAGAAAAAGAGAAGGCCAGAAAGAAGATCACAATTGGAGAGTTTGTTGACATTGAAAAACCAGAATTCATGGATGAATGGAAATCACTGGTGGAGAGGATGAAATCATGAGGAAAGAAATTCGTGTGTGTGGATTTGGCGGTCAGGGTATCGTGCTGGCTGGTATGATCCTGGGAAAGGCTGCTTCTGTGTATTCTGATTACTACTCGGTTCAGACTCAGTCCTACGGTCCCGAAGCTCGAGGCGGTGCATCCAGATCTGAAGTGATAATCTCAGATGAACCCATTGCCTTTCCAGGTGTCATGGAGGCAGATATTCTGGTGGCCATGAGTCAGCCTGCCTTCGACAAGTACACCGATGACTTGAAGAAAGACGCCACCATTATAGTTGACCCTTCTCTGGTCATTGACACGGGGAAATTTGATCCCATACGGATTGAATTCACTGCTTTAGCCGAAGATCTGGGACGGAAAATTGTGGCCAATATTATCATGCTGGGAAGCCTGACCAGGCTGACGAGTGTTGTCACGGAGGAAGCCATGCAGAAAGCAGTGTTCGACAGTGTTCCTCCCCGGACAATTGATCTCAACAAGAAAGCGCTGGAAGTGGGATTCAAGGCTGCAGACGATGCCAGGGCTGCCCTAACCAAATGAGACAGACCACTCTGGATGGAGGATCACCATACGTTGTGTATGACGCAAGAAAAATCCTCAACAAATACAGGCACGCAGATTCCTGGTTCTGGAACACATATTCTGCTCATCCCTATGTTGGATGTGAGCATGCCTGTGAGTATTGTTATGCAAGACAGGACAAGTATCTCCACACAGATGCACCTGAGGATTTTTCCCGAATTATAAGAGTCAAACGGAATGCTGCTCACTTGATGCAGAAAGAGCTCAGGACGGCAAGAAAGGGCATAATTGCCACAGGCGACTATCAGCCTGCCGAGAGGAGATTTGGACTGTCCAGGAAAATACTGGAAGTCATAAGAGACTCTGAGTTTCCAGTACATCTCATTGAAAAGTCAGATTTGGTAGTCAGAGATGTAGATATTCTGAAGGAGATCAATGAGAGGACATGGGCCTGTGTTTCATTCAGTTTTTCCACCATTGATCAGGAGCTGTCAGGTCTCTTTGAGCCAGGGGCTCCTTCTCCGGAAAACCGATTGAAGGCAATGAAAGAGATTTCAGAAGCTGGTATTCTTACAGGGGCGAACCTGATGCCGCTTCTCCCCTCTATTACCGATTCACCTGAGCTGATGGAAGATGTGATCAGAGCAGCAAAAGCACACGGGGCTACCTTTGTGCTGGTGGGTGGACTGACGCTGGAAGATAATGTAAGGGAGCGATATTTCAAGTTGTTGAGAACCAAGTTTCCGTGGCTCGTCTCTACCTATGAGACGCTCTATGGCTCTGACAGTCACAAGTACTTTGCAGACATTTCACGAAAAGCCATCGACATCATAGAGCGCCATGGGTTGAAAGATCGGATCCCCCGCTATTGTCTGAATTTCAATCAGAGAGTGGCGGAAAAGTTGTATGATCAGGTGTATCGATTTGAACTGGAATCTCCACAGAAAGCATGGCCATACAGGAAAGCTGCCTGGCTGGTAGACGATCTGAATAAAGATATTCGTGAAATTGAGGATTTGAGAACACTTCAGGGCGTGGGGGAGAAATTGGCTGAGATCCTCACAGCCATTATTGAAGAGCTGGCATATAGCGTTGATACCCTCTGACATCCAGGTACTCCACGAGTGGAAACCCCTTTATACACTCTCTCCTGTGGAGAGACATGGGAGTCAACCTAACTCCAATCATCACAAAGAGAGTAGTAGATTTATCACAGCTCTCAGGGAAAATGCTGGCTTTTGATGCCAACAATGTGCTGTACCAGTTTCTTGCTCTTATCAGGACCCAGGGAGGTGTGCCCCTGGCCGATGGGAGAGGCAACATTACTTCCCATCTGCATGGGTTAGCCTTCAGAGCAACACGATTGCTCTGTGATTACCACATCAATCTGGTATATGTCTTTGATGGAACCCCACCTGCCCTCAAGTCAATAGAACTTCAGAAGAGGAGAGACATTAAGGAAAAGGCACGAATAGAATGGGAAGAAGCACTCAAGAAAAGTGACTTTGCCACAGCCTATTCAAAGTCCACCATGACTTCCAGGCTCACAAAAGACATGGTACGAGATGCACAGCAACTGCTGACATACATGGGCATCCCCTGGGTGCAGGCTCCCTCAGAGGCAGAGGCTCAGGCAGCATACATGACAAGAGATATCTTCGCTGCAGCCAGTAGAGACTATGATACCCTACTCTTTGGAGCGAGAAGACAGGTTCGCTATGTGACTATCCAAGGACAGGAATACCTGCCCTCAAAAGGATATTCCAGGAGATATAAGCCAGAGATTATCACTCTGAAGGATTTTTTAGATCATCTGAACATTACACGAGGGCAATTGATAGATATGTCAATTCTCATGGGGAATGACTTTACGGCAGGTATCAAAGGCATTGGTCCCAAGACCGCCTTGAACCTCTTGAGAAAGTATGAAACTCTGGAGTGCCTCCCCCCTGAGATTCAGGAGAAGGTTGCCCCCTCCTACAATGAAATCAGGGAGATATTCTTGAACCCAGAGGTCACTACTACCTATTCTCTGAAATACTCGCCCCTCCAGGAGGACAACCTTCGTTACTTCTTGAGACAACGGAGGTTCAGTGAAAAGACCATAACCACCCTTGTCACCCGGATGCGTGGCTTCAACAGTGGCTCGCTGGAGAGGTGGTTATAGTGCAATTCTCAGAACTGGCCCATGTCTGTGAGCAGGTGGGTTCCACACGTAAGAAGCTCAGGAAAATCCATCTCCTATCAGAATTCCTGCAGAGCGTCCCCCCAGATGAGATAGCCTACTCCGTCCTCTTGATCACAGGTCAGGTATTTCCAGAATCCTCCAGCACGACATTAGACGTCAGCTGGAAGACTATCCAGAATGCAATGAAATCACAGCAGCAGCCGCTCTTCTGGAACCCACTGTCCATCACTGATGTGTACACCAGGTTTCAGGAAATAGCAAAAGCTTCCCAGAGGAAGAAAAAAGAAAGGATTGTCTCAAGTCTGCTGGGCCAGGCTTCAGATCAGGAAAGAGCCTACATTCTCAAGAACTTCTTTGGAGAGATGCGAATTGGAGCCAGTGAAGGTATTGTCCTGGAAGCTATAGCAAAGGCTGCAAAATTGTCCCCAGACTCAGTAAAGCGTTCACACGCCTTACTGGGTGACCTTGGGGAGACTGCTCTCCGTGCTCTCACCCATAGGGATCTCCCTACACAGATAAAGCTATTCAATCCTATAAAGCCTATGCTTGCCCAGATGGGCGACATACAGGATATCACACAAAAAATGGCCCTGGAATACAAACTTGATGGTGCCAGAATCCAGATCCATACGAATGCACAGAAAGTGAGAATTTTCTCCAGACGGCTAACTGAGGTCACAGAATCAATTCCAGATATTGTGCAGCTCGTTAGAGACTTCCCGGAGAGCGTCACTGAAGGTGAGGTGGTAGCGGAGAGAAAGGGGAAACCTCTCCCGTTCCAGGAATTGTTGAGACGGTTCAGGAGAATCCATGATGTTGAACCCTCAGCAGAAGAGGTACCCCTGAGGCTGTACATTTTTGACCTCCTTTATCTTGAAGGAGAACCCCTCATGGACAAGACCTACCTGGAGAGGACAGCACGTCTGTCTGAGGTTGCCGGGCCATTTCTGGTTCAGAGGCTGATAACAGAGGACAGGCTGGAAGCTGAAGAGTTCCTATCTGAGGCACTGCAGGCAGGACATGAGGGGTTGATGGCCAAAGACTTGAACAGCACGTACGTGCCGGGAAAGCGGGATAAAGGCTGGTTGAAGATCAAGCCCACAGAGACCCTGGATCTGGTAATAAAGGCTGCAGAATGGGGTCATGGGAGGCGAAAAGGCTGGTTGAGCAACTATCACCTGGCCACCAGAGAAGGGGCTGTCATTGGTAAGACCTTCAAGGGGCTGACAGATTCACAGTTTCAAAACATCACGGAAACTCTTCTGGCCCTGAAGCTGGAAGAAGATATGTACACTGTCTATGTCAGACCAGAAGTGGTGGTTGAAGTTGCTTTTAATGAAATCCAGAAGAGCCCTACCTATCCATCGGGATATGCACTGCGGTTTGCCCGCATCAAGAGAATTAGAGACGATAAGTCACTAGAAGACGTTGATTCACTGGAAAAGGTCAGGAGACTGTACGAGAAGCAGTTCAAGTACAAGGCGAAGCTGAAAATGTAGGGACACCAGTACATTAGTACCAATACAGCCATTGCCACCTGGTGAACCTTTAAGTAACAACACTCAAACAGGGTGCATGCAGGTTAATGCAGATCTTCATGCTCACTCTGGTTATGCAGGCGGTGTAGGCAAGATCTCCTTTGCCAGGATTGATGACATGATGTCGCTGAAGGGTATAAATGTGGTAGGAACAGGAGACTGTCTGCATCCCCGGTGGCTGGACTATCTGAAGAAGAACCTGAAAGAGACAGAAAATGGGATATTTTCCTTTAGAGAAAGACCAACATCCTTTGTACTCCAGACTGAGGTCATCATAACCTCCAGGATAGATCACAGGAGAAAGTCAGTTCACACAGTGCTGCTTTTCCCATCATTTAATGCAATAGATGTTTTCTGCAGGAAATTGCAGGAATGGGGAGTAAAAAACACTATTGGGAGACCATTCATTGTATGCGAGAATCCAGAGGATGTTTCGCACCGGCTACACATTCTGGAAGATATTGATCCTGATGTAGAGATAATTCCTGCACACGTATTGACCCCAGACGGCATATATGGATCGAATTGCCCTATTACCTATTTCAGTGAATTTTTTGGAGACTTTGCTGAGAGTATTTCTGCGGTGGAAACTGGGCTGAGCGCAGATCCCACACTGCTGCATCTGATTCCTGAATTGGAGTCAAGAACCTGGATATCCAACAGTGACGCACACTCCCACCATCTGCACCGCATGGGAAGGGAATTCACTACCTTTGAGCTGCCTAGATTGACTTTTCCCCATCTTGTCACAGCTATCAGGAAGAACAATGTGGTACGCACCGCTGAGTTCAATCCTGCGGAAGGCCGTTATTTTCTCACCGGGCACAGGGGTAATAGAAAGGGTCACAACGGACAATACTGCTTCTTTTCACCCGAACACATACCCCATGACCATGTATGTCCTATCTGCTCCAAGACCCTGACGGGAGGAGTCTTTGAGCGGGTGATTGCGCTTCACATGCAGCAGTCTGGAGAGAACCTGCCGGAGAGAGAAGAACATGATGTAACCATTGGCACACACGATATGACAAGTATCATGAAGAATATTGAGGCGTACAGGACTGAGAAGCCCAGGAAATTTACGAGCATGATTCCTCTGGTTGAAATCATAGCAAGAGGAATGAACATGCACTCTGTCACCGCAAAGAAAGTGCTCAGAGAATATCGAACCATAGTGGAAAAAGTTGAGTCTGAATGCGAGCTCTGGTTCATGAACAAGGACACCTTCAGAGAGACGCTGAAGGGAATCAATCCACAGGTGCTGGATGCTCTTCTCAGTGTCTGTGAAGACCATTTCGGGTTCTATCCCCCTGGTTTTGATGGTGAGTATGGAAGGCTTGTGCTGGGAGCTCCAGCCGCCATCTCTGATATCTGTGAAATTCATGGCCAGGATAATCCCTCGAAGGAGAACGGATTATAGTAAAGATCAACACAACACTTATATTGGTTGAATAGCATGATGTATCGGTCAGTTGTGAGGCCATGTGACACGCGCTAACGGAGAGCCATGAATGACAGCAAAATCGAACAGAGTATTCCTCCTGGGATATTTGCTCTTACTGGTACTGGTTGGCAGTCTGCTGGACACACATGAAGTCCAGGTCACCACACATCCAGCTGATCAGACACAGCCTGCAGTCTGCGGGGATCTGGTGGTGTGGACTGACGAAAGAAACGGGAACGAGGACATATACGGTTACAATTTGTCCACAAAGGAGGAATTCCAGATAACCAGCAGCTCCTTCCCTGAATTCAGTCCTGACATCTATGGGGACATTGTGGTATGGGTTGAGGCTGAAGCACCAGACAGCTGGCACATTGTATCACATAACCTCTCTACAGGGGAGACAACGTGTCTGACTGCTGCCGGTACTCTCTGTGAGAATCCAGCACT
>JACVGW010000040.1:0-11647 GCA_018992565.1 Theionarchaea archaeon | reverse complement strand
TGAAGCACCAGACAGCTGGCACATTGTATCACATAACCTCTCTACAGGGGAGACAACGTGTCTGACTGCTGCCGGTACTCTCTGTGAGAATCCAGCACTTTGCGGGACAGTGGTGGTATGGGAAGAAGCCCAGCAGAAAGGACGGAACATCCGTGGTTATGATTTCTCTACAGGTAGATATATACAGATTACAGATAGTGAGGATTATGAGATTAATCCAGCAATAGGGGAAGGAATTGTGGTGTGGGAAGCCCATGGGAAATCGAATGGAGACATTCAGGGGATGAACCTTGAAACGCACCATCAGTTCAGAATAGCAGACGAAGGGCTTTCTAATGATACCCTTTCAGCATGGAATACTATCGTTGTGTGGGAGAACTTGGGGAGAGTCTACTGGATTGATCTGAAGACGGGGAGGAAGACACGAATTGAATCACTCTCAGTGAAGCATTGCCCCACGTTGTACGGCAGTACCATCGTGTGGGAGGACTATCGAAATAAGAATGCAGATATTTACGGCTATGATCTGGGAGAACTGGAGGAATTCCCTATATCTGTGAACGCTCTCTCCCAGAAACACCCTGACGTTTTTGGGAATATTGTGGTGTGGGAAGATGAAAGAAATGAGAACTTGGATATCTACTGCTGCTCCCTTCCAATCCAAATAATCTCCACCACGTACGTCCTTCTCATGGGAGGACTGATGGTACTCCTCGTCATTGTTCTCATAAGAAAGGAAGAGTGACGCTCGCAAGTCATTTAAAGTCGTACTGATACATGAAGGTTATGATCTTGAATGATAGTGCTCTCAGTCAGTTGGTTGAAAAGGGAATGCTTTCGCATATCCAGGACCTCTCCTTGCAATTGACTCCGAATGGGATTGATCTGACTCTGAAGCGGGTAGAAAAATTTACCGATAAGGGGTTCATTGATTTCACCAATCAAGAGAGGGTTCTACCTTCCACAGAAGAGATTCCTTTCGTTAACGACTGGGTTACCCTCCCTTCAGGGTGTTACAAGGTAACCTTCAATGAAATTGTGACAATTCCTCATGACATGGTGGCTCTGGGCAGGCCACGTTCGTCTCTCCTGCGGTCAGGTGCTACCATAGAGAGCGCAGTGTGGGATGCAGGATTTCACGGAGTGAGTATCTCACTGCTTGTGGTGTACAACCCTCATGGCATTTCCTTGCAGCACAATGCGCGCTTGCTTCAGTTATTCTTCATAAAAATGTCTGATAAGGCCCAGCAAGGATACCAGGGAACATACCAAGAGGACCCTAGAACGGCTTTATAGACACCACGTTATTGTGCCTCAGCACGATTTTTCCAAGACCCTTCCTTCCCTCTTGGTCCACTAGCGTGGCTTTGTCTATTGTCAGGTTAAAGTCTAGGTCATATCCTGCAAGGACACCTATAATCTCTCTTCCATCCTTGAGCTGTACTGATATCTTGTTGTCGAGATTTCCATGAATAAGATCTAACGGTTTCTCTGGCATGAACCTCGTACACGGACAAGGCTTAAAAGCTTTTTGGAAGGATTGACCAGCGAGAATGAGAAAAAGCAGCATGCGACAAATTCCACTTGTCTACAGCAGTATCGACATGGGAATTTTAGGTTTCTTGAAAGCGATCTCCTCTGCTGCAACCCGGTGAAAGCCCCTGGTACGATCCATGGCTCCAAAGCTTTTCTTTGGAGGGGCTCTAAAGCCAAATAAGGTATGTCCACATGCTCGAATACATTCCCATCATGAACACACGTTGGATCCAGAAATTAGGATAGGATCAGTCCACAATCTTAGAATATTCCTGAAAATCGCATGATACAATCGAAGTCAGGTAAAAAATCATACTCAATCACACATACAGTCATTTCATCACACATCTTCTCACAAAATACCTTAAAAGTGGGAATTTTCATAAATAACTTTATATATCATAATCAAGAGATAGGTAAGATAGGTGATCAGATGAACAGAAGAAAACTCATTGCTATTGCGATAATTGGTGTTGCCGTACTCAGCATACAGAACGTGGCAGCAGACTCTGAAAATGTGAATATTTCAGTCACAGTCAACAACAAAGCCCCTGAAGTAACAAACAACACGGTGGGACCGCTAATAATCGATCCTGAAGTACAGTACACCATCAACGCCACCGTAAGTGACAGCAACAAACTTGCAGACATTCAGACCATTGTAATCAAGCTCCATTACGGCGCGGACAGTTCAGGAAATGGCAGAAACTACTACACCTGGACATGGACCAATCCCAGCCCGGGGACAAATCCAGCAGTTGCTGATTTCACCAATCCTGCAACCTGGACAGCAAATGTCGCCAGCAGCTATATTTCCACCAGCAGTGTCACCATTGCTCCAAATAACAAGGATGTCACCTTCGACCTCAATTGGCAGGTTTCAGGGATTGCCCGGCCTACCTCTACGAACTACTGGCACTATCATATTGAGGTCACTGACTCTGCAAATCCCACTGTCAGTAGTGCACAGGGTGATGCTACGGTGAACAAGTTCCTGTCATTTGCAGTCCAGAGTAATACTATTGACTTCGGAAATATGGATCCAGGAGCAGCTCTCACAGTTGCCAGTGACAATGTAATCAATATGGTCTCAAATGGAGAAGTTGATATCTCAGTCACAGGAGCCAGCCTGACATCAGGTACCTATACCATTCCGGTGGGACAATTCTTTGTGGAAGATGAAAGCTCGGTTCAGACTGTTTTGAGCGCAGGAGCTCAAGTCATCTATGATGATTACAGAGATGTAGATGAAGCAGGAAGTCCAGATGCGGGGATTCTCGGCTATTCCAGCAGTAGTACCAGGATACTGACTTTCGGTGGTGCTGTACCTGATCCACAAGAAGTGGGTTCTTACACTGGTACCTGGATTATTGATGTCACTAACGTGTGTACTCCGGCGAACTAGCCCTTCTTTTCTCTTTTTTCATCAGTTCCATTTTTGTCCAAGGAGGTATTACCACGGGTTTTTCCAGGAGTATTGCATCAGGGCAATTCCAGTCTCATGCAAGAGGCTAACTTTATAAAGGAGTCTTGAATTCAATCCCATGGATAGACGGTTATCAATATTCATTGCAGGTGTGTTCCTCCTTTCTTTGAGCAGCCTGTGCTTTGAAGTATCTCTATCGTATCAATTCGGGTTTATGTTCTGGACTAATGTCTCATATCTTATCGTGTCTATTGCCATGTTTGGATTGGGGGTAGGCGGCATTCTTGGATATTTTCTCTCCAGGAAAAAAGAATATTTTACATTATTGTCGTATGCAGCGCTGTTATTCAGCATATTTATGATAATTAGCCTGGCTGCCATTTCATATGCAAGCAAGACAGACTTCTTTGAGCAGCTTTCCCTCACCCATCTGGAGTTGCTCTCTTCTGATAGTGTGATATTCTTGTTGTATTTTTCCCTTCTCCCTGCAGTCCCTTTCTTTTTTGCGGGTATTGTATTGAGCTCTGCTCTGAATTATCCCACTGCTTCAAAGCGTGAAATCTCCTATATTTATTTTGGTGATCTTATTGGAGCAGCTGCAGGCTCTTTTCTGGTTTCACTGTTGGTACCTGCCTTATATGTGGAGGGAGTCATCATATTCTGCAGTGGCGTGGCTCTGGTGTCATCAGTGTTTTTCAAGAGACCTTCCAGAAGAACGGTGGGTCTCATGGTGATAGTACTGGCTCTCCTGGGAGGTGCTTTCTCCATGAGAGATCACCTGGAACCTGTTCCCAAGAAACCCCTGGCCACGTACGTTGAACAGGGATCTGACGTGCTGTATACCCTGTGGAGTCCCACTTCCAGAGTGGATGTTGTTCAATTTCCCTGGGGCAAGATCCAGTTCATTGTCAATGGGTCGTATCCTGTTACTGTTTTGAAATCACATGAACCCTTTTCAGGTAATGAAACTGACATCAGGTATTTCATGTTTTTTGAAAAGCCCGAATCTGTGCTTGCCATTGGATCAGGAGGAGGGGTAGAACTGGCCATGGCAATGCAGGCGGGCTCTTCTGATATTGTGGGGGCGGAAATCAATCCCGTCATCATGGATATGATGCTGTCGGTGTTCAAGGATGTGTCTGGAGATATTTATTCGAAACCAGAAGTCACGTATGTTGTAGAAGATGGACGTACTTATGTCAACCGTTGCAACAGAAGGTTTGATCTCATCGAGAATGGAGTCCTGGGCTCAGATGCTCTGATTCTTCCCTCTTCGATTGTGCAGACCTTTTCCGATACGTATGTCTACACAGTGGAGGCCAATCAGGACTACTGGAACCACCTCACAGATCGCGGGATGGCTGTGATACTGGTAACCAGTCTCATGGATGATTACAATGCACTTGACGCCGATAATGGAGTTAGCTATCGGCTTCTAAGGCAATTTTCAACCACCAGAGAAGCATTAAAGAGAGAGGGGGTCTCTCCTGAACAACACATGATGATTTTCAGACATGTCATGTCTTCCGGATATGCCAACCTCTACAGGCAGACTGACTACACCTTCATCTTCAAGAACTCTCTCGACGAACAGACTGTTCATGCTACTCTGGAACAGGCGGCCCAGGCGGAAGCACTCATAAGAAACTACTATGTTGCCACCAACAGCGCAGAAGCTGACGTTTTCAGATTTGAGTGTGTGTATGCGCCATTCTACAATGGTATAGACCTGGAATCCTACCTCGATCTCGTCCCAGAGAATAGAGATGTTTCACCCACCACTGATGATCATCCCTATTTCTATCACACAGACAAGGGTGCACCCTCCTTCTTGAGCTCCATGCTGGAAGGGTTCTTCGCCCTCACTGTGCTGTTCCTGGTGCTGCCAGTAAGCGTGGAACGACGGTTGAAATTCGAGAGCGGGATTACGATGCCATTTATTGGATATTTTGTGTTGCTGGGGATTGGATACGTGCTCATCCAGGCAGTGTCTATACAGAGGTTATCCTTGTTCCTCGGGCAGCCGGCTTATGCCTTCCAGGTGATCTTGTTTTCCATGCTGGTGTTTTCCGGCCTAGGAAGCTTCATCACAGGGCGATTCTCTGATGAAAGGAAAATGGTAAAGAGAGTGTTGGCATTGCTGCTACTGGTAGCTCTGGTGTACGTTGTGGGGTTGTCTCCTCTCATCTACTACCTCATGCCCAATCCTATTCCCACCAAAGTGGTGTACAGTGTTCTCCTGTTGTCTCCCCTCTACTTGCTCATGGGAATGCCCTTCCCACTGGGACTGAGGATTGTGTCCAAAGAAGTAGAAAAAGATGTTATCTGGATGTATGCTGTAAATGGAGGAGGTTCAGTCATGGGGAGCATCATTGGCATGATACTAGCCTTTTCATTTGGATTTTCCTATGCCTTCCTGGCCGGGGTCCTCATCTATGCAGGTGCTTTCACCATTGTAATGGTAGCCTTCCGTAGATGAATGTGTGGATTCGGTTTACGGTGGATAATTCAGAAACTAATTTACAATCCACTGCAATCCACAGAACCTCATCTTCTGGCAGGATAGACCAGCATACCAGGTTCTACATATAATATGAGAATCCGGGGTGCCCATAAGCTCAAAAGAGAACCTCATCAAACCCTGATACGTTCACACAGGTTCTGGATCAGGCATTTTCAATAGGCATCCCAAAGCAAAAGAAATGAGCCAGCAGTGCACAATCATCAACAAAGGGCTTATTCGCTTCATATGGACGCCCACTCCTTGATGGTCTTCATCACATCATCGGGGTGCCTCGTGGAAAACACTACCTCTTTGAACCTCCCCTCCTTGAGCGAGAGACCGACTCGGGGACTCTCTATAACATTGTATATTATCCTCCAATTGCTGTCAATTCTTGTCACCCGTACACCTGCACCTCCATATCTTGCTGTTGAGGTCTCATCCAGAAAGCAGTCCTCAATATTGTCCCAGCTAATGCTTTGTCCAAGTGGTCCATACCCCACAGAAATAGAAGAGGGTGTCATCCGTATGGTCAGTCTGCCAAAGACAAAAGCAAGTCCCGAAAACAGGAGAAACAGTATCATATAAAACCAATTGGGAGCAGGTTCTGAGCCAAGCGGTTTCACCAGACCCTGATATACTGTTAAGAAGAGCATAAGTCCAGCAATGGAGATAAGTACGATCGATATCCCTTTCGATAGAATCTTTTCCTCATAAATTGCTCCAGGTTGCATTTTAGATCTCCTTCCTGCTGTTCCTGCATTTCCTCGATGATTCTATCCTTAAATATTTTTGTCTTGGGTTATTTCCCATTCCATTTCTATGTCACCCTCTGCCGTTCATGACAGGAATTTTCTCTAGAACCCTCAGACAGATGTATGCAGAGTCGAGACTCGAGGACCCTGTATGTATTTTATTAGTTCATTGCCAGACTGCATCAACTTTATCCGAAAGTAAAAGGCAGGGCCACCTCGTCAAACGACTTTTCAAAGCATACAACTACTTCACAGGTATCGTCATCTGTATTGCAGGTCATGGCAATGTCATCACTGAGAAAGTCAGGTGCATAGTACGAAGGAAGTACAATTGTCAATGATAGCCCTTCAGGAACATTATAGAAAGTGATTTCTCCTCCAGTTAGCGTCTTTTTTGAATCCCACCTGACACTATGTATGGCTTCTTCCCATTCCACCAGTTCCAGCAAGGTACAGCTCCATACATCCCTCGCAGTGACAAAAGACAGAAGTTCATTCAGCAGGTCAATGCCCTCGCCTTCGTTTACTGCTTTCATGTGCATCACTACAGAAAACACTGTTCTCTCCCTGTATTTTTCCTCTGCCTCGCTTTGAGCAAGGCTCAACTTCTCATTGTACTCCTCCTGAGACAGATACCAGGTGTATTCATGCCCTGAAGGGAGCCTGGGCAGGGGGCCATCAGATACAGGTTCTCCACTCTCCCCAAACATACTGGAATCGTACACAAATCCGTACTCTTTCAGTATGAAGGTGGTTTCTTCAGTGCACCGAAGACAGGGTGCTCTGAATCCTCTCACTGTAATTCCTGCTTCATCCATTATATCCAGTGCTTTGTTTAGCAGGTCCCGCTGGCTTTCAGGGTCGCATACAAACTCGTTCTGGTAATGAGCGTACCCATGAAGACCAATTTCATGTCCTTCTCTCATGAGTTCGTGGAGTTCCTGGATGAGTTGTGGAGATTCTGTTATCAAATCCCATTCCCCATGGTAAGGTATCACGAAGAAAGTTGCCTTCACATGATATGAAGTGAGAAGGGCATGGATTTCCTGTAAATACTCCAGAGGGTATCCTGAAGAGACATCATCACAGGTGACAGTGAAGGCCATGGAGTACTTGTAGGGCCACGTATCAACTGTAATTGAAGGGTCAAAAGCACGAGAGTGTTGGGCAACTCCCGCACCTGCCACCAGAATGAGTGCCAGGAATACCACGAACACCTTTCTCATAATGAGTGCACATCACAGTACCTATAAATAACAACCGGTTTTCTACTGGAAAGGTTTTTCTTATGAAGTGCATTGGTTGGACTATGAAAGAGTTTGAACTTCTGGATCATGAAGCTGATGTGGGAATCAGGTCCTGGGGAAAAACCATAGAGGAAGCGTTTGAAAATGGTGCCCGAGCCATGTTCTCAGTGATGGTCAACCTGGATGGGGTCACTCCCCGGGAGGAAATCAAGGTAGAAGCTGCTGCAGAGGATTATGAATCACTGTTTGTACAGTGGCTGAATGAACTGCTGGCACAGAGAGACATTACAGAGATGATTTTCTCAGATTTCACTGTTCACATCAAGAAGAGGGAAGGGCTGCATCTTTCAGGAACTGCAAGGGGAGAATATCTCAGCCAGGAAAAACACGAGATCAAAACCGAAGTCAAGGCTGCTACCTATTTTGGCCTCAAAAGTGGAAAAAAAGACGAATTACTCTTCTTCCAGTGCGTGCTGGACATTTGACATCTGTCAGGAAAAGATTCAACCTTTCTTTGAAATAAGGCCCAGTCCTTTCTTGGAAACATCAAAGTAATAAGCTGTGGGCTTGTCCACAATTCCCCGAATCCATTCGATTTTGAACTCACCCAGATACTTCTTCCTGGTAGTCTCGATAACAAATACACCATCCAGCAAGAACCTCAATGAATTCTCAATCTTGGTATCATTTACTCCTTCTTCCACGATATACAGTCCAGTCCATTCCATCTCTTTCAATTTTGAGCCCTGATTGACGGCAAATTTGATGACCTGATCCGGGTCAAAATAAATCATCAGGTTGCTCAGAGAATCAAACACTACCACACTTGAAGGAGCATCTATTTCTTTTGAAGCCTCTGACAGTGCCAATCCAAAATCCAGAAGCGATGATTTGTCAATGGCTGCATGAAACTTTTCTGGAGACTTTTTCAATCGCCATGGGAAACAATCCACAAAAAAGAACTTGCCTTCCTCTTCGAATTTCTCAATGTCCATTCCCAGCCGCACCAAGTTCATTCGAATATCATCTGGAGTAGTATTGAAATTGAAGTAAACAGCTCCCAACCCCTTTACCAGTTCTCCATAGATAAATTGCTGGCACCACAGCTGCTTATATGGGTTCGGTCCTCCCATTACCAGAATGTTCATATGCGCGTTGGGAGGAACAGGGTACTGGTCCATCAGCCCCACAGCGTCCCATCCACAGGTGACTTCCTTCTTTGCTGCGATTATCTCTGGTGCAGATCGCTTGAGGAGATGTGCTACTCCTTCAGATTCCAGCATCTGCTCCAGGGTAGCCACATCAGGCTCATTTATCCCAGCACGCCTCATGACTTCCCGACGGGCATCCTCCAGCTTCCAGATAGCGATGGGGTGCCCTAGAACATCGATATAGTACCGGAGCGCGGATCGCGCAGTCTGAGGAGGGAGCTGGTGAACTTCCGCCCTTCCTCCTTTGGCCGTCTCTTCCAGGAGGATATCTCCTACCTGGTCTCCAGCAGTGTTCCCATAGGTCATGGCGACTATTTCTCCTCTGATAAAGAGGATGTTGCCTACTTTGTCACCAAAATACTTGAGAACTCCGGTAAATTCCCTGTCCTGAAGGGACTTTATTACTTCTGCCAAATCTAGTTCTCTTGCATCCAGCCGCTGTAGAATTTCTCCATCAGGGAAATCCATGAAGCACACCTCGAGTATGTGACTTTTTCAATCCCCACGTATTTATACTTTGTGCTCTACTTACTACATCAAAATTCGGGGAGATTACAATCCCTCCCTGCTGAATCTTTCTTGCATCATGAAACCCACCTCTATCAATCGATTCTTCCGGCCTATGAAACCAACCTATCCAGCAGCCACTCCGAGTTAAAGGGCTGCAAATCATCGTATTCTTGTCCATTTCCCACATAGATAATAGGTCGTCCTGTAATGTAGCTGATGGAAAGAGCGGCCCCACCCCTGGCATCTGCATCAATCTTGGTCAATATGCTGGCATCAATGCCCACTTCTCCAAACTTCTCTGCCTGTTCCACTGCTGCATTTCCTGCCAGAGCATCACCAACAAAAATGGTCAGATCAGGGCTAGTCACTCGTTTAATCTTCTTCATCTGTTCCATGAGGTTCTTGTTTGTCTCTGCTCTTCCAGCAGTATCAATCAGCACCACATCCACGTCTTTTGCTCTGGCATGTTTAATTGCATCAAATGCCACTGCTGCAGGATCTGCACCATATCCATGCTTGACAACTCTGACTCCCACTCTTTCTGCATGTTTTTCCAGTTGTTCCTGGGACCCTGCCCTGAAGGTGTCTGAGGCTGCAATGACTACGCTATGCTTCTGCTTCAGAATGTGGGCAAGCTTCGCAATAGTGGTGGTTTTCCCTGTACCATTGAACCCCACAAACAGTATGACCAGAGGGCCATCTTTCCGGTTTTTTTCCTTAATTAAGGCTTCCAGGTCCACAGAATCTGCATTCAAAACCTGTGTAACTGCATTTTTCAAAGCATCCTGAATAATATTCTTTTTCCTCTCTGTCAACCCTACTTTTGATCCTACCAGTTCCGATTTCAAAGTCTCAATCATCTTCTCAGAAGCCTTCATGGAAACATCGCTTTCCAGGAGTGAGACCTCCAATTCCCACAACACGCTGTCCAGATCCTTTTCAGAAATGGTCTTTTGAACAAACGTGTCCAGTTTTTTCCTCAGACTGTCAAACATAGATTCACTTCATAGCAATCCGTATTGATTCCTGGCCGACTCAGCATGGTTCAAAGCAGTACTACTGGGAAATAGACTGCACGCGCTTCTGTGCCTCTGCTGTTAGAACGTCCAGTTTTTGAGCCACCTTTACATAAGCGTCCTGACTTTCTCTGATCCTGGATTCCACCAGGTCGATTCTTTCCTGCATGCTGGTAGCTGCATCATCCAGTGTCTTGTCAACAGAGACATTGGAACCCACACCCACAATAACCTTTTCTGTGTCATCGATGCGTGCCCTGATGAAACTGGATGCTCCGATGGGGACCAGAATTTCATCTCCTTTTTTCAGGCTCTGCATTCCTTCTAATGTTGCTCTGGAGGTTGCAAGCTCCTGCAGGTAGATTGATAGCCGCTCTACATTGGACGCCAGTATCCTGCCTTGCTCCTGGAGAACCTGGATATTGAGAGCCAGTTCCTGCTCATTCATCTCCTGCAAGGTTACTCCTTTCTTCTCGTCTGTCATTTTGCCTCCTCCACCTTGTCAATCAACACCCGGGAACGTCTCACTCTGTGTTTGGATCCCAGGTCCTGAAATATCTTCTCCCGGGCTCTTTTCTCACCCCGGGCACTAACACTCTTCTGGAATTTCTGCAGCGAACTTCCCATGACAAAATTACCTGTAACAGTAAAGGTTTTCATCTTTCTTTCTTTTCCCTTTGCAGGTGATTTCTTCTGCTTCACCTTTTCTGCATTTCCAGGTTTTTTCAGTTCTTTTGGTTTCTTTGATTTTGATGCACTCTTGGATTCAGACTTTTCTGACATATTCAACCCTCCAGAATATCTTCAATCCGGACCAATTCAGGCCCTGTTGTTTCCCTTCCTGCCAAAATGCCATGTGAATTAGCCAACAGGCACAACTTGAGATATCCCACCCCTCTGTTGGCAGTAGCCCGTTCACAGGAAATCTGCAGCACGTCCTCCACAAATTCTATATCTTCATCAGACAGTTGCGGGTGGAGGATTCCTGCCCTATTGGTCACCACCCCTACACTGCCCACCGTCAAAAACTCACCCAGCTGTGCCCTGACTACTTCGGTTCCAAGAGCATCCTGAAAGAATTTTGGATCCAGGACTGGGCTCACAATGCAGGCCTTGTCGTTGGCCAGCATCAGGTTCCCCAGTGCTGTGTACTTTTCAGGATACACTGCACAGGTCACATGCTCTCTGAGAGATTCTGTTTCCGCATCCTCTGCAAAATAGGGTACCACCACACAGGTGGAATTCCCTGCAGCAAAAACGCCTATGAGGTATGACTTTCCAATAGTAGTCTCAAGCACAGGTGTATTCAGCACTTGCTCCACGGTGGCCAGCTTCTTTCCCAGATCGGGTCGGATGAGAGTAATTGTATCTGTGCACAATCCATACACACCAATGAAGGAAATTCCTTCAAAGTCCAGCTTGGAGATCATATCACTCTGCCAG
>JACVGW010000125.1 GCA_018992565.1 Theionarchaea archaeon | reverse complement strand
GACTATTCTCAGGACAAAGCAGTAGTGATGCTGCCTTACGAGTTTGTCCCTCTCCCTGAAAAAGGAGAAACAGTAGACCTGCTGGACAGAGAAGGTACCTCATGCGGGAAAGGCGAGATTGTGAAAGTGAGAGTTCACAAGAACAAGACTGCTGTATTGTCTGTTCTCGTGCCCAAAGAGCTGGCCATGAGAGTTCGCAATGTGAGGAGGATTCTATGACAGAGATTGTATGCAGATGCGAGGACATAACAGAAGAAGACATCCTGGATGCTATTGACCAGGGATATACCACACTGGAAGAGATCAAGCGTGTGCTCAGGTGTGGTATGGGCCCCTGCCAGGGGAGGACATGTATTCCTCTGATAACCCGAATCGTGGCCAGAAAAACGGGGAAATCTCTGGCTGAGGTATCCCGCCCCACTACCAGACCTCCCTTGCAACCTTTACCCCTCTCAGTTTTTGCAGGTGAGGAAGAATGAGAGAGGAGGCCGATGTAGTTGTCATAGGAGGAGGAGTAACCGGGTGTGGGATTGCTTACAACCTGGCCAAGAAGGGACTGACTGACGTCATAGTCCTGGAAAGACAGGTCCCGTGTGTGGGAGCATCCGGCAGGTGCGGTGGAGGCATCAGACAGCAGTTCACCACAGACGCCAACATCACCCTGGCAATGGAGAGCGTACGCCTTTTTGAGCAGCTCTCAGTGGAACTTGACACAGACATTGAGTACGAGCAGGGAGGGTACCTGATTATCGCCTACGAGGACGAGGTGGACCAGTTCAAGAGGAATGTCAGGTTGCAGAACTCTCTGGGCCTTGAAAGCAGGTTCATCACTCCCGAAGAAGCCCGGGAGATAGTTCCTTTGTTGAATATTGACCCTATAGCGGGGGCCACATTCTGTCAGACTGATGGACATGCGAACCCTTTCCGAGTAGTCCATGGCTATGCCAGGAAAGCTCAGAAAATGGGGGTCGAAATCAGCAAATTCACCGCTGTGACTGGTATTGTAGTTGAAGATGGACAGATCCGGGCTGTGAAGACTGATAAAGGAACCATCAAAACCAATACCGTGGTTAATGCTGCAGGAGCTTATTCCAGGGATATCGCTTCCATGGTGGGGGTGAGTTTACCTAACAAACCCTATCGCCATGAAATACTGGTAACAGAACCCGTGGAACATGTACTGGATCCCATGGTTATATCTTTCAAGACGGGCGTCTATTTCTCACAGCAGAAGCATGGCCCAATCATTGGAGGGATTGGTGACCCTGAGGAACCATCCTCCTACAATATTTCAGCAAGTCTGCGGTTCATGAAGCGAATGGCCAGAACTGTAGTTGAGCTGGTACCTGCCTTTGGTCATCTCAATGTTCTCCGCCAGTGGGCAGGACTGTACGATGTTACCCCGGATGCGCAACCTGTCCTTGGATGGACAGAAGGAGTTGACCAGTTCTGCCAGGCCAATGGGTACAGTGGACACGGGTTCATGATTGCTCCCAAGGTCACTGAACTGATTGCTGAATTGATTGTGGACGGGAAACCATCTATGCCTATAGATGATCTCAACTTGAAGAGGTTTGAAGGAGAAATAACGGGAGAAGCCTACGTTGTAGGATAGCATTGTTAGAATCCGAAATTGTATCCGAAATAGGGAGAACAGCAATCCGGGTAGAGAGAGTTTCAACTGATCCAAGAGGTTGCTTCTTCAGGATGGAAAGGTTTTTATGATTGTACTCCTATTTTTCTTCAGGAAAAGGAGGGGAGGATGAAAGGGAGTAGATGTAATGGAGGTTTATGGCGTTGTAGCTGTGCTGGGAGCTTTGTGTAACCTCGGCATTGGAGTGTGGATATACCGGAAGTCTCCTCAATCAAAGATAGTGAAACGGTTTTTCCTGGTAACATTGCTCATAGGTGCATGGGGAATTGCTGAAGGAAGTGCATTAATTATATCACGGGGAGCTATGTGGTTGACCCGATTATCATATATACCCTTCTTCATCATGCCTTCAGAATTGTATCATCTCGTCTACCATATCTCTGAACACGGATATAAAATTCCGTATTACCTTTCAAAAGCCCTGTGCATTCCTTTTATCGCCATTATTCTCACAAACAGGTTTATTCATGCAGGTACATCAAGTCTATTTGAGCCGGGTACCCTCTTCGTGTACCTGGCAGCAATTCACCTCGTACTGGTAGTCGCCGTATTCACGCTGCTGTACGCTGAGAGAATGAAGTTCAAAAAGCTGAGAAAGATACATCGTGTAGATGTTATGATGCAGGGGTTTATGTTTTCCATGGCATTTGCTTACATTTTTGAGGTTTTCTCTCCTTTGCTGGGTTGGGGACTACCCAAAATTGGATCTCTATTCGCCCTGTTCAGTACGGTGGCTTTCAAGTACTCGTATGTGGAAGGAAGTCCCATTATTTATCCTGTACAGAATACATTAACCTTGAGAGATGCTCTGTGTGGAAGCAGATGCTCCCTATGTTCTTCTTTCCAGACTGGAAGATGCAAGAGCTGTGCAGCAGAAGAGGAGGAACAGAAACAGAAATGCCCAATATATGTCTGTGCAAAGGAAAAGGGCATCAACTGCCACCAATGCGGCCAGATAACCCGGTGTCAGATTTACATTCAGAACAGGGAACAATGTCCGTTTCTCCATCATGCAGGGAAGCTCCCTGTAGGTGGGTCCTACAGAGTAGATTCACCCGACTACGAGGTAGCCAGGACAATCTTCAGGGACCAGCTGATAAAGGGTGACTTTGGGCTTGTGGTCAGCAGAGAACACCCTGATATCTTCTTCAGGGATTGGGACATAGACCGTGTTCCCATGATATGGCTTGCCATTAATGAAGAGAACTCGTGGAGTGTCAGTCCCACCGATCTCGCCAAATTGACTCACATGATCAGCACCTTCATAGAGGAATACCCTGTCTGCTGCGTCCTGTTTGAGGGATTCGAATTTCTCATGGTCCACAATACATTTGATACTATCATGAAATTCCTGTATTGTCTCGATGATAGAGTCGTTCAGCAGCAGTGCCGATTTATCTTGAGTTATGATGGCAGGGCATTTGACAAGGAGAATTTGGCCGTTCTGGAGAAAGAATTGAAGAACCCTTCTGATTATACTGTGGAGTAGCTGGGAAAGACGATGTGGTTACCACATGGATTTCTGATGCTGGTACTGAAAACCTTTTTATGGTATTACTCGTTGTATGCCCAGGTGACTGTATGAGGATTGTTTTTCTTGGACCCCCGGGGAGTGGAAAAGGAACCCAGGCTCAGATAGTGGCCAAGACTCGGGGAATCCGTCAGATTTCCACAGGAGACCTCCTGAGAGAAGCAGCGGACAGAGGTACTCCTGCAGGGTTAAAGGCCCGTGAGTACATGGAAAAAGGAGCCCTTGTCCCCGATTCAATTGTCATTGGCCTCGTGAGAGAAGCTATCTCTGACACAGACCAGTTTATTCTAGATGGGTTTCCCAGAAACCTTGAGCAGGCTGAAACACTAGATGGTGTGTTGAAAGAGATGAACCTCCCTCTTGACGCCATAATTACTATTGACGTACCTCTGGAAAAGCTGGTAGAAAGACTCTCAGGAAGGTTAACCTGTCCCGAGTGCAATGCCATCTATCACACAGTCTACAACCCACCGCGTCAGAAAGGGCTGTGTGATAAGTGCGGAAAAGACCTCTATCAGAGAGCTGATGATACCCCCGCAGCCATCACTCACCGGTTTGAAACGTATAAAAAGCAGACAGCGCCACTCATCCAGTACTACAACAAAAAGGGGACACTGATCACTGTTGATGGAACCAAATCAATTAAGGAGATTTCAGCTGACATCAGAGATATAATAACTCGCATAGAGAAAGACCATGGAGTTCAGAGAAGCTACCCTTCAGGATAGACGAGAGTATTTTGCTCGTGAATGGAACCCTCACTTCCTCCCTCCTTTTATTACTGAATATTTCCGTTTTTTGGAATTTGCCTTTGATAATGACGGAACAGGTCCAAATGACAGGTACAATGCCTTTTCCTCTCTTGAAGAGCTGAGTTCCAGGATCCGAAAGACTGCACCATATGCGGTGTATTCCAGTGTTTCTCACTACGAGGTACCCTCCCAGAGGGAAGGGTGGCTGAGAGCTGAGCTGGTGTTCGACATTGATGCTCGTGACCTTCCTGCCCGCAGATGCGAATGCAAGCCAGGGAAAGTATGTGAAACCTGCCTGGAAGATGCCCGGGATGTTGCTCTGACTCTGATAGACACATTGAAAGAGAGTTTTGGGGTGAATAAGCTGTTCCTGATTTATTCAGGTAGAGGGTATCACGTCAGGTGTACTGACGAAGAAGCCATGAGCATTAGAAACAGGGGCAGTGTCTTCACCTTTGTGACAGGGTCCAGAGTCCCTCCAGACCTGTTCATGGTAAAAGGATACCCCTCAGCTTTTAGGAAGATGAGTTCTGTGACCTTCTCTAAAATGAAGTCCCTTGCCATGAGGGGGGGCTCTACCCATCTCCAGAACAGAGACTCCATCATTGAAGCTTTAATCAACAGGGACAAAGTGCGTCTGGAGGAGATTATAAAGAAGAAAGCTCTGGAATCTCTGCTTGAGGAACTGTCATTGGTCAATGCAGAGTCTGTCGATGGGAAATGCACCGTAGATATTAAACGAATTCTCAGGTTACCCACATCGCTGCATTCCAAGGTGTCTATGATATGCACTGTGGTCAGAGACTGGGAGAAGTTTGATCCAGTGCGAGATGCCACCCCTCAATTCGTGAAAGCACGATAGAGAATTCAGTCGAGTTCACTTCTGAAATGGAGCCTTCCCCACTGCTTTGTGAATCCCATCTGGTGATAGAACTTCACCGCAGCGTCATTCCGCGGGTTTACAAGGAGACCTGCTCTTGTACATCCTTTTTCAGCGGCTGCAGTCAAAGCGTACTCCATTAATTGGGTGGCGTACCCTTTTCTCCTGTGCCGGGGGACAATACCGATCCAGCAGTTGAAGCACACAGTCCCAAAGTAGGTGACATCAACCCAAAACCCGATATTCCTCCCTTCTCTTCGCAGGATGAGATCAGTCCCTGTGGTAGAAAGTGGGTCACTGACGAATTCCTCCAGAGTCCTCTTGCCATCAGAGACGGAAAAACAGGTATTGTACAGACTGGACATTTTTCTGGGGACTTTCGCGGTGGTTATGGATACGAATTCCAGTCCATAGGGGGATCTGAAATGGGGAATAGTCTCCATCTCCATGTACTGGAGACCTGCCTCTCTATAGAATCCCATAGCCTCGAAAAGGGTTTCTGCCCTGTTGCAATCGTAGGTAACAGCGTAAACTTCCTTTCCAGATGAAAGGTCGCTGATAAAGGCTTCAGCACTGGAAAGGGAAACATTTCCATCAAGGGAGATATAATGAATCACCATCTGAGACTCCTGCTCATGGAAAGCCATGAACCCCACAGTCTCAGACCCCTCCTTGATGTAAGAGAAGTGCGCCAGGTCTCTCACGTAACGGGTGTTCTCCGGGTCAGCAATGATAAAAGAAAAATCGGGGGGGAGGCCATACTCATCGAGGACGTCTGCAGTTACTA
>JACVGW010000003.1 GCA_018992565.1 Theionarchaea archaeon | reverse complement strand
CAACTACTCTGGTACTGACACCCAGATGAAGATGAGAAACTTCATCATTGACAAGTACACCAACAATGGGTGTAAGTATGTCCTTCTGGGTGGAGACACTGCTGCTGTCCCCTACAGAGGATTCTATGTATCCACTGGCGGATACACTGATTCCGACATGCTTGCTGACATGTACTTTGGTCACCTGGATGGCAGTCACAACTCAGATGGTGACGGCAACTATGGTGAGACCAGTGATGGCGTCGACTTCGGTGCAGAAGTGGCTGTAGGAAGAGCTCCATGTCAGTCTGTAACAGAGGCTCAGAACTTCGTCAACAAGGTCATTGCCTACGAACAGGCTGCCAAGCCTCTGAGAGTCTTGCTCCACCAGTCAAGAGTGCAGTCCAATAACAGCCCTGACGCCAGATGCCTGGCTTACGGGTGTGACGACTACATTCCAGGAAGCTACTACATTGACTACCTCTTTGAGGAGAATGGTACTGTTTCCAAGTCAGCGTGGATCTCTCACTGGGCTCAGGACGCAATAGCAGTAGCTCACATTGGACACGGAAATACCAATGTTTACTATATCAACTACGAAATCGGTGGTACAGTAAGCTGGTACAACACAGATGTTGCCAGCATGACCAATACATTCTGGCCCTGGACCACCAGTGTCGCCTGCATCAGTGGACAGATCGAAGCTAACGACTGTCTGGCAGAAGCGTACGTCATGGATGCCAACAATGGTGCTATTGCAGCCATCTATAACGACAACTACGGCTGGTTCAACACAGGCAACGCATGCATGTACTCTGGTGAGTACTGTATTGCTGAGTTCAGAGCCTGCTGGAGTGACGGAAAGGAGAAACTCGGTGACATGCTGAACAAGGCAAGAAGCTACCTGGCATCTTCAGCCAGCAGCAACACTACCTACAGATGGTGCTTCTACGAGAGAAACCTGGTAGGAGACCCCGAGTCACCCTGTCTCACACAGAGAGGTTCAACACCGCCACCTGACTCAGTGACAATCACAAACCCCTCCAACGGATCAACAGTCTCTGGAACTGTCAGTGTTACCACATCCATTACTGGATCAATCGATGAAGTCAAGTTCTACATCGATGGTACACTTGTGAGTGATGACACTTCATCACCCTTCAGCTACAGCTGGAACACCACCGGATACTCCGATGGCAACCACACTGTGAAGGCTGATGGATACGTGTCTGGTACTCTGGCAGATACTGACTCTGTGACTGTCAACGTGGACAATGTCATCGACTACACTGTGACCATTACCACCCCTGTCTCAGGACAGACGTACTCTGGCACTGTTACATGTGCTGCAACCAGCAACTGTGACACTGTTAAGTGGTAC
The DNA here is from genome assembly GCA_018992565.1 of Theionarchaea archaeon. Taxonomy (GTDB): domain Archaea; phylum Methanobacteriota_B; class Thermococci; order Methanofastidiosales; family SZ-28-30; genus SZ-28-30. The sequence goes on along the minus strand of JACVGW010000003.1, from coordinate 67,847 downwards.
ATTGACGGTACATACGTAGGCCAAGACACCTCATCACCCTTCCAGTACAGCTGGGATACCACCGCATATTCTGATGGTAGCCACACTGTAAAGGCTGAGGGATACGTTGGTGGCGTGTACAAAGCTGAGCACTCCGTCACGTGCAGTGTTGACAACTCAACAAGCTGCCTCGGAACTACCCTGGTTAGCCTGCTTATCTTGTTAGGCGCTACTGTAAAATTAAGGAGATAATTATCCTTTTTTTCTTTTTCTTTTCATTTCCTTTCCTTTCACATTAGCCTGTTCTCATTGTCTCTCACCTGCTAAGGTTCTATATTGATTTCCAGTTACCAGTGTCAACACGTTCCTGCATGTTATTCTGCATCGTGTGATCATTCTTCACATACTCTATATTCCACCTTTGCATCTTAGCTAGAGTACTCATATTTTTCCAAGAATTATTTAATTTTAGAATTATCTTTAAAATGCGAATTGTTGCTCTCATCTGTTTATAACAGATAAATCGCCAACTCATTGAACAGACCCAATGGAGCGAAAGCTTTAATAGCCTGGAAAGAAGAAAATCACTATGTTCAGGGCTTTCCTCAGTGACGCCAAGAACTTGAAATACATTATAGAATCAATGTCGGACCTGGTAGATGAGGCCATCTTCTTTTTGAGGAAGAACCAGCTGAGCATGGAGGCCTGTGATCCTTCACTTGTGTGCAAGGTTGAATTGGATTTGTACAGCTCGTTCTTCAATGAGTATTCTGCAACGGATGAACAGACTATTGGTCTTTCCATGAATGCGCTCAGGAAAGTGTCCAGGAGAATCCATATGGGTGACGGCATGTTCATGGAACTGAATGGGGGAACTATGGATTTTATTTTGAAGAGCTCCATAGAACGTCAGTTCCAGTGTCTGTTGTTGGAACCCCAGGTGGAGGTTTTGCCCTCTATTAACGTCGATTATCCCGTTTCCATAGAAATGGACGTTTCTGTATTCAAGGAGGGGATTGGTGATGCGGCTATCGTGGCCAATTCTGTTCTTTTTGAGGCTACACCTGACGCATTGGTAATCTCTGCAGAAGGAGACACTGAAAGAGCAAAGATTCGTATTGAGAAGAACAGTGAGTCAATACGGCAGTTTGAAGTCAGGGAGAAATGTTGTTCCAGATTCAACTTGGGGTATCTTATCAGTTTTCTCCATTCTTCCTATATCTCGGACAGGGTGCGTATCAACATGGGAGACAAGAACCTTCCTCTGCGCATCAGCTTTCCTGTGGAAGGGCTCAGGCTGACCTTCTATCTGGCCCCCATGGAATTATAGCTTTCCCGAGACTGCGCTGTGGCAACCTCAAGAGGCCGACGATAGTGGGGTAAGGCTACAGCAAAATTCTAGGCAAAAGAAGAAAAAGGAGTGTCTTTCTATTGAATGTGCTAGCGCTCTCTTTTTCCAGCAATGTAATCTTCTACATAGACTCTGGCTTCTGAATCTGAGTACTGGACAGGGGGATGTTTCATCGTGTACGATGAGATTGACAACAACGGACCTGAGATCCCGCGGTCGAGAGCCAGTTTTAGACATCTGATAGCATCGATAGCACATCCGCCGGAATTTGGCGAATCAATTACTGACAGTCGAAGCTCCAGTTCCAGTGGAACACTCCCGAACATCCGTCCTCCCATGTGCAGAAAACAGATTTTGTTGTCTTTTTGCCAGGGAACATAGTCAGAAGGTCCAATGTGAATATTGTCTGGGTTGAGTGGTGTATCCAGCTGAGACTGCACTGACTCTGTCTTTGAGATTTTCTTTGATTTCAATCGGTCCATTGCCAGCATGTTCAAAAAGTCCGTGTTTCCTCCTGTATTCAACTGGTATGTCCGATCCAGTTTGATACCTCTATCATTAAATAATTTGGTGAGCACTCTGTGCACAATAGTGGCTCCCAGTTGGGATTTAATGTCGTCTCCCACCACCGGAATGCCTGCTTTTTCGAATTTCTTTCCCCACTCGGGGGTAGATGCAATGAACACCGGCATGCAGTTGACGAATCCACATCCAGCATCCAGGCAGGATTGAGCATAGAAACGAGCAGCCTGCTCTGATCCCACAGGAACATAGTTGATCAGCATATCAGCTCCGCTCTTCTTGAGCTCCCCCACCACATCACAGGGTTGGGAGTTCTTCGGCTTGAAGGTCTTGTCTTCGTCATACTGTGCCATATGTGGGGCAACTCCGTCCAAGACAGGGCCCATCTTAACTTCTACACCAAGATGAGGCACCTTTGAAAACACTACTGTACAGTTGGGGGGAGCGAAAATGGCTTGAGAAACATCCTTCCCCACTTTCCGTTCATCGATGTCAAAGGCACAGACTACTTCAATATCTGAGAGCTTGTACCCATTTATATCATGATGCATTAATCCGATCACGTGTTCAGGTTCAGCATTCTTGTAGTATTCCAGTCCCTGTATGAGTGAGGAGGCACAATTACCTACTCCTGCTATTGCGAGCTTAATTTTCGCCATGGAACTAGTACTGACATACGCCTTATATATTTTATGGTTAGAAAATAGGGGCTGAGGAAAAATGTTTTAAGGGGATCAATGATTGAAATGGTGGTGATATAGTGCCACTGGAGAGATTGAAAACGAAGATGACCAAAGAAGTCATGTGGCTGTACGTGTTGCGTTTGCTGATGGAACGACCAATGTATGCCTACGAGATAAAAAGACAGATAAGGAACCGATTCGAGTGGGACGCTGCCACTGTTACCAGTTATGTGGTTTTTTACAACCTGAAGAAGGAAGGATATGTAACCACAGAATGGGTAGAAAGCAAGGAAGGGAGGCCTAATAGAAAGTACTACGCTATTACTGACAGGGGACGAGAGTTGTTTAACAAGGGAAGAGAATTCATGGAAGAGATGATTGAGAGCCTGTTCGGAGAGGTTGATGACGAAGGATATCTCGAAAAGTGACCATTATACTAAGAATTCTCGCAGCTTCCAGCCAGGAGTGCGCATTTTGAGAATGCAAACCCTTATAAGTGTGCTTCTGAAACCGTCTCAGGTGATGACATGGCAATTCAGCAACATAAACACTGCATTATTTGTGAAAAAGCGATTCCTGCAGACGAAAAATTCTGCTCGGATCGATGTGAAAGTATCTATGAAGAGAGAAGAAAGAAAGCTCGAAGGACTCAGTGGCTCTTTTACGGGTCTTTTGCCGTCATTATTGGTTGGTTCTTGATCATGGCTTTTCAGGGAGGATGATTGCTGTTTACAGCTCCTCTCCCAGAAATTTTTCCCATTTTTGCCTGGCAGCTACTTTTTCTGGTTCAACACGTGAAAAGAAGGAACCTTTCTCAAAATTCCAGGGTCTTTCCCCAACATAAATGAATTTAAACAATAGATTTTCCATGTGCTGGCGGGCCAGTTGAGGCGCCAGCTCGTAGGTTGCTCCCTGTTGCTCGAATTTACTTTCCAACCCATGCACATGGAACAGGGATGCAGTCTTGAACTTCTTCTCGTAAAGGGGAGTGATGGTAACCCAGAAAATCGAGGGATAGAGAACCTTAACCTCGAGCTCCCTGAATCCTTCTGGGTCACGGATTCCTCTGACAATTTGATAATCGAATTTCTGTTCTTCCAGTAATGCCAGGAGCCGTGAACTGGCCTCTTTGCTGTTCAAAGAAATGGCCACTTCAAACATGGTATCACGGCTTGAACAGCGCCTCGTCCGCATAAACGATGATGCCTCGATTGGTGATTTTCATGGGTCTCCACTGCTCATCAAAATCAGTCCCTCGCATTTTCTTGATCTCAAGGGCCCTCTTTTTTATCCCTTTTTCTTCGATAATTCGCAATTCGATTGATCCTTCAGCCAGGAAGCTTTCCATTGATCTTCCATCATCCCATTTCTCTGCCAGGAGCAAGGATGTGCAGCCAGTATCTGTCAAAAAGTGGATCATGGACAGAATCTCCCTTCTGGCATCCACTTCGGAGGGATACAGCATCTTGAGCGTAGTTATAGAGTCCAGCACGATCCTATCAACACCTGAGACCAGATGCTGTTTGATAGTGTCAGTGAGGTTGTTCATGTTAAGCGTCATGTTGATGAAGGACGCTTCGGCTCTGATTTCCCACATATTGTTGCCCAGCTCAGGAGTGGCTTCCACAACACGGACCTTGTCAATATCCCAGCCAAAGACTTCGAAATTCTGCTTCAGTCCCCTCCTTCTCTCCTCCATGGTGATGTAGACACCACTCTTCCCTTCCTGGACAGCCTGCATGAGAAACTGCATCCCGAAAATAGACTTCCCTGCACCGGGGACACCCGAAACGAGATAGGGTCGTCCTGCAATGAGACCACCGTTCAACATTTTGTCCAATCCAGCAACACCTGTTTTCACCTTTATCATGGTTTCTCTTTTTAAAGAACAATATTTATAGATTACGGTTCTCAGGTTCTTTTATTGCAGCCCCACGGAGCCAGGTAGAATAGTCAAGGAGAGAAGTCCTGTAAAGAGATCTGTCCATATGCCTCTCTGGATCATACAATGAATTCAATATGGTGAATCAATCAATCCTCTTGCCGTAAAAGAGCTGGAATGAAAGGATTCTGGAGAATCTGTTGACTTGACTCTGTATATTGATTGGGATATGGGCTCTCCACTTGAGAGGCCTCGTGTTTAAGAAGGAGAATATGGGGGCAATAGTTTGTTGAGCCTCTGGGGGATTTACCCTCCCAATCATCTACTATGGGAATCATTTGCTTTATAAATCTTTGGGTTTCTTAAATGCGTAATTTGGTCTTCCTTCTATTCTGTGTTTTTGAGATATTCCTTCCAGATAAGACCCTGGTGAAAATTTTGTATAGCTGATTTTCCTCTTCTTACAGAATTGTCCTTCCTGTGGTACACTGAATGCAGGCGTTCACATCTGGAGGACAGTATCATGAGGGTAAATGGGTTATGAGGATTGTCTCTTTTGAAGCATCCCTACAGAGAAGGGTATCTGCTATACAAGTTCTGATCATATGACAGGCATTCCCTTGTCGATTGCTGGGTTCCGGATAGGACCGCAGTCACCTATGAGCAAGTGGCTCCCTTCTACTGGTACCAGCATCTTTTTATAGATCGTGTCATACATCGCTTCATGAAGGTTGGAGACTACGACATGCCTGATGACCTGCTCTATTCAAAAGAGTATGCATGGGTGCGTCAGGAGGGAGATCTTCTCAGGATAGGTGTCATAGATTTTGCAGTGAAGCTCGCAGGAAAGATCGAATACGTGGATATTCCACAGAAGGGAAAACGCTTCGAAAAAGATGAAATCTTCGGTACAGTGGAGTCAGGGAAATGGGTTGGGGAGATGTTCATGCCTGTCTCTGCAGAGGTCGTGGAGATGAATGCCTCGCTCCTGGATGCCCCTTCTCCGGTACATGATGATCCTTACGGTGAGGGGTGGCTTATTCTGGTGAGGCCGGATTCCCTTGACGACCTGGGGTGCTTGATGTCAGATCACGATGAAATACGTCACTGGCTGGAAGCAGAAATCAGAGCAGTAGAGAAGGACAAAAAATGAAGATACTGGTCATGGGTATCGGAAATCCAATTTTGACTGATGATGCTGTGGGAATTCTTGTGGCGAGGGAACTGGAAGGTGCGCCTGCTGAAATTGTAGAGGCTTCTGTGGGTGGATTCTCCTTGCTTGATTATATTCGAGGATATGATGTGGTGATTATTGTGGATGCTGTGAAGCTCGGCGATCCCCCCGGGACCGTTTCTATCCTGAATGAAGTGCAGGTTCCGAGGGCACTTCACACATCTTCCAGTCATGATGTATCGTTTTCTGAAGCTATCCGCCTTGGAAAGGTCCTGTTTCCTGAAGAAATGCCTTCCCGCATTGTCGTGGTGGGGATTGAAGTCTCAGATACAGATACTTTTTCTGAATCACCTACTGAGCCCGTGAAGAACGCAGTCCCTGAGGCTGCGCGCCTGGTCAGCCAGCTTCTTGAAACGATGATACAGCACCCATGATTGCATGGGCAAAGTCTTCTGGCGTGACTCCCAAGAGAGTCACATTTCTCGTGTGGAAGAAGTCCATCACTTTTTCATAAATATATTCTTTTTCTGCAGGGAGGCCAAATAATGAGCCTGCCAGTTCGTCAAAGTCAAAATCAGAAATCTGCATGAAATCTCCAGACATGCCAATATCGGCTATCTTATTTTCAAGCAGATAGACAGAGACAATGATGATCCCTTTTTCTGCAGGGTGGACATATTTTCCCAGCCTCAGCCTACATGGGTGTCGTGGTCTCAAAATGAAATCCGGTGAGGAAAACCGGTTGATTTCTTCTTCCCAGATTTCCTGTTCAGCAGGTGATAGTCCTTTTTTCTGAAGAGTCGTATTGAGACTTTCTTCATATCCTTTAATGAGAGCTTTTCTCACGTCTGAAGGAGATATACTCCTTCCCAGTTCCTGCGTGAGAGTCGTGACTCTCTTTCGTATTGAAGAGACTCCCTTTTTCTCCAACTTAACTGGTGGACTCCTTGAGATACGTGTCCACTTGTCCACATCAAAATCTGAAAGCACAGAACCATAGATCAGGAGAGCTTTTCCTCTCATCAAAGCAGTGATTCCTCCAATTTTCTTCCCGTCAACATCAATGTCATTGACCTCAGAGAAGTAGGCATTCAGTCCCAGAATCTGGAGACCCCTCACAACTCCGTGGGATAGCCGTCTCATGTTCTCGTTCATGTCGTGAGTGACCACAGGATCTGTAATATCAACGCAGACTCCCCATGAGGTGGATCCGGGAACCATGAGCCCTGCTCCTCCTCCAGTGTCCCTCCGCTCAATCTTCACATTCAGGGCTCTGCATGCGTCAATACTTATCTCTTCTTCAGGGCACTGGTTCCTTCCCAGAGACAGGACATAGCCAGGGCATTCTTCCAGAAAGACGGTGTTGGGAGTTATCCCTTGATTGATGCCCTTGGCAAGAACAGCATGAATTGCGTTGCACCTGGGCACCTCACGTTCTCTCACTTCAAGGTAGCGCCATACCATGCAGCAGCATCTTCTTGAGGGCTAAAAAAGGTTGTTATTGGAGTGCTTCGCAACCTCCAGAACGAATTCTTTTGTCCTCCCCCGTGCGGTTAGCCTGAGGTGGAAGTCTTCTGTCCAGGTGTATGGACCGATCATGCAGATGGATTGAGGCATGAGAACAATCCAGAACCCTTCCCATGAGATGTTGAGAGTATAGAACAGGTATTCGGGACCTCCCTCAGCCCCCACAATCACACTGCTTCTCTCTAACCTGCAGAAGGTGAGATTTAAAAAGGTACCTTCTCTCTGTAGACCTGTGAGAGTATATGTTTATCATGCTGGACACTGTAACCCAAAGAAATGTACTGCTCTGAGACTTGCCAGATTCAACCTCGTCACTCTTGTCCACTCGTTCCGTGAGATCCCACCCTCCACCCTTGTCTTGGATCCTTTTAGTATCAAAGCGCTCTCTCCAGAGGATGCCAGGTACCCTTCTATAACAGCCCTGGACTATTCCTGGAACAAGAAGAGCCAGTTCACCAGGACGTTCAGACACGGGAGAGCCCTTCCGTACCTTGTAGCAGCCAACCCTGTGAATTTCGGTAAGCCTACCAAGCTATCTACAGCAGAAGCCCTCGCTGCGGCACTGTACATTCTGAAGGAGAAGTCGAAAGCTTTAAATATCCTCTCGAAGTTCAGGTGGGGAAAGACTTTTATGCATCTGAACCAAGAACTACTTGAATCTTATGCTGAAGCTCAATCCAGCAAAGAAATCATCAGTATTCAACAAGCTTACCTAGGAGAGTGAGAATTTGAAATCACCTGAAGCTCAAAAAAGACTGTTCAATGTGAGGATATGCATGAAGTGCAATGCCAGAAATGCCTGGCGGGCAAAGCGATGCAGAAAGTGCGGATATGATAAACTCAGGCCTAAAGCAAAGGAACGCAGAGCGTGAAGGCTATGGGAAGGGTCTCAGATTACATTGCTGGAAAGCTTGTCACGGGAAAACTTCATTTCGCTTTAATTGACCCCGATGGAGCGGATATATCCACTATTGACAGGGTGGCTGCTGCAATCCAGCGAGCTGGATGCGATGCTATCATGGTGGGGGGTTCTACGTCTGCAGTAGGGCAGGCTAATGATCTCACCATCCAGGCCGTCAAGAAAGGCAGCACGCTGCCTGTGATAATCTTTCCCGGCAACTGGTCTGCAGTATCTCCCCATGCGGATGCCATCTTCTTCATGAGTATTCTGAACTCCAGAAACCCATATTTCATCACAAAAGCTCAGGCCCTGGGAGCATATTCTGTGAAGATGTTCAATTTAGAACCCTTACCCATGGGGTACCTTGTGGTTGAACCTGGGGAAACCGTGGGGTGGATAGCTGAAGCTGACCCAATACCCCGGAGAAAACCAAAGATAGCTGCTGCCTATGCTCTTGCTGCTCAGTTCATGGGTATGGACCTGGTCTACCTGGAGGCAGGGTCAGGGGCTTCTGAACCCGTACCTGACAGTATGATCTCCATGGTGCGGGCTGTAGTCGACATTCCCATTCTGGTGGGAGGAGGAATTCGCACCCCGGAACAGGCGTCCCGCGTGGTGAGGGCAGGAGCTGATATTGTGGTGACAGGCACTCTCATAGAGAGAGCAGAGAACATTGAAGAGGCACTCTCTCCCATAGTGAGAGCAGTCAAGGGGGAATCCTAGATTAAAGTGTTCGAGTCCAGGAACAAGGAAGAACTGATTACTGAGATCAAGGAAGGATTCACGGAGAGAGAAGTCTATGTCCCGCGGATTCTCGGAATGGATGTACTGCTGGCTCTCCTGGAGCACGGGGAAAATCTCAGGATAATTATCTTACCTCCCAGTATTTTTGCCCAGACGTCCCAGCGAGTGAGAGACTATCTGGAGAGGGCCCGCGTTTCCCTCCGGAAAGGGGATATCTCAGTTGGAAGACCTTCCCGGTATACAGAACAGGACACCAGAGAGATTACCAGGCTTCTGAGGGAACGCACTCCTATAACTGAAATCTCGAGGACATTAAAGATTCCACGGAGAACCATTTACTACCTCATGGAAAAAGAAGGCATAGCACCTGACAAGAAGGCGTGATTATATCGTATTGCTGTATCCAGAGGGCCCCTTGCACGTGATTTTCATTTTTCTGCTGCACTACCGTAAATTTTATAAGGATTCATCGAAAAGATGAAACAGCAGAATATTACGTAAACCATGAAAAAATTGGAATTACTACAAATGAGGTATATCCATGAATCAGGAGAGCCGTCACGCTAATGATATCTTCAAGGATTTCAGGGTGCAGAGCGTTTCTGAATTCTTCAGGAAAAATGCAGCCATGCTGGGCTACACAGGTAAGATACGCTCTTTGACCACTCTGATCCACGAAGGAGTAACGAATGCACTGGATGCGTGTGAAGATGCACGAATTCTCCCTGACATCAGGGTGGAAATAGAGGAACTTGGCAGTGAGCACTACCGGGTTGCCATTGAGGACAATGCCTCAGGTATCCCCCTGAATTATATACCAGAGGTCTTTGGACGTATGCTGGCGGGGAGTAAGGCCCACCGCAATATTCAGTCCAGGGGTCAGCAGGGAATTGGCATTTCTGGTGCTGTCATGTATTCTCAGGTCACCACAGGAAAACCCTCCGTTGTCATTACCTCAACAGGCGATTCGCACGTTGTAAAATGCGAAGTGCAGATTGATGTGGAACATAATATCGGGAGGATTGTCCACAAGAAGAAACGGAAGAATGACGAGAAATGGAGAGGAACTAAACTGCTGGTTGAGGCCAAGAAAGTGCTCTACAATAAATCCCGATACAGCCCGTACAATTACTTGAGGATGACCTCTATCTCAAACCCTCACGCCAACATCACCTTTGTGGAGCCGGATGGCTCAAAACTCCTCTTTGAGCGAAGCATTACCACGGTCCCCACGTCACCCAAGGAAATCAAGCCCCACCCACAGGGAATTTCTCCCCATGACATGCTCCTGATGGCTAGATATACAGACAAGAGAACTGCTTCCTCATTTCTTCTTAATGATTTTGTCCGTATAAGCAAGACACGTCTGGGAGACATAGAGAAATTGATTTCTTTTTCCCTGGGCAAGAACCCCAGCAAGCTGACCTGGAAGGAGGCAGAAGAGCTGGTACAGGCCTTCAGCCAGGTGAAATTCATGGCACCACCCACAGAAGGACTGATCCCCATAGGAGATGAAAACGTGAGGAAAGGGCTGGAAACCACTATCAATCCCGAATTCGTGTATGCCACCACGCGCTCTGCAGTTACCTACAAGGGGGGAATCCCCTTTATTGTAGAAGTGGGAGTTGCATACGGAGGGAACCACAACTCCACCAACGGCATCGACATTATCCGCTATGCCAACAGCGCACCCCTCATCTTTGACCAGGGTGGCTGTGCCATTACTGAAGCAGTCAACTCCATAGACTGGAGGCGGTATGGGGTGAAAGAAGAGGATAAGACACCTCTCACCCTCTTCATCAACCTGGTCTCCACGCACATACCATATACATCTGCGGGAAAACAGGCCATAGCCATGGAAGAGGAAATCTACTCAGAAATCAGGAATGGGATCATGGATGTGGGCAGGTCCCTGAAGAGCTTCTTGAGAGGAAAGAGACGGGCTCACGAGAAGAGAAAAAAGCGGGATACTCTTCGCAAATACGCTCCGGAGACTGCACGTGCTCTGAGCATGCTCATCAAGAAGAAAGAAAGCTCTCCTGTTGAGGAGAAGTTGTATGCAGTTATTGCAAAGAAATATGGTGAACAGGCAGGCTGATTATCATGAATGAAATCGAAGAGAACCTGGAACAATTCGGATTATCTGTATATGAGCAGATTGACAAGGGGAGAAGCCCCTACATGAAAATCCCCCAGCGCGGACTGGGTAATGTCAGTTTCGATGAGAGCAGCAGAATGCTGGTACTGGGAGATAAGCATTCCAAGAGGTACTACATGAATGTGGCTCATACAAGAAAATTCATGCAGACACTACTGGTGGCCAGTTACTGCAGGAGGCTGGTGGAGGAAGGAAAACATGCCGGTATTCGTGAACTATACTATGCCTTAAAACACAGTATTGCAGGATCAAGAGAGAACACTTTTGACGATCAGACAGAGAGCAATGCCATTGCTGAGGATATTGAAGTCTCCCTGGACCTTCTGAGAGAGCAGCTCAACCTGACAGCAGACAGGCGTGGGTACATGTATGGTGATATTGTAATCCGGGATGATGGCGATGAGTTCAATGCCAGCAGATTGGGGAGAGGAGGATGGGCTGTTCCTGGCACAGTGGAGGACATTGAATTCCCTGAGGTCAGTGCTGAGTACATTCTGGTGGTGGAGACTGCTGCTATGGCAGACCGATTGATTGAGGAAAAATTCGCTCAGAACAATGGTGCAATCATCATCGCCTGCCAGGGTCAGGCCCCCCGGGGCGTCAGACGATTGATACACCGGTTGCACTATGAAAGGAACCTGCCTGTCATTGCCTTCACTGATGGAGATCCCTATGGGTGGTACATCTACTCCACCATAAAACAGGGATCCATGAACCTGGCATATCTCTCCAAGCGATTGAGTGTACCTGATTCCAAGTTTGTGGGTATGACCATGAGGGATATTGAACAATACGGGCTGCATTCTGTAACAGAGAGATTAAAGAGCACTGACAAGTCACGAATAAAAGAATTGAAGTCCTATGAATGGTTCAAGCATAAGAAGTGGCAGAAGGAACTGGAGCTGTGCCTGAAACTGGGGGTCAGGATTGAGCAGCAGGCCCTGGCCAACAAGAGCTTGGAATTTGTGGCCAAGGAGTACCTCCCGGACAAGATCGAGCACAAGGACTTCCTGCCGTAAAGATTTTAAAGATACTCCCAGTGAAGGTGCATGCAGTATAAGCTGGTGTCTCCCTACCTTTTTGTCCTTGGGTTTGCAGGGTATATGAGTGTTGGACTACTGAGTTTCCCCTATGTTTCTGATAGGTTCTCCCTGTATCCTCAGACGTTCCTGTACCTTGGCGTGGGACTCGCATGCTTTGTGGCAGGATGCCAGCTGGTCCTTCCAGACAGCAGAAGAGTGTACTATGCAATAACACTCGTGCTGGCCACGTTCTTTGCATATCAGGAATATCACCTCCCTGGCCTCATTCTGCCTTTTGTGGCAGTGGGAGTCTTAATGGCAATTCAACACGCTAACAAGAAGTGGTTCATACCTCTGGGCGTGGCCCTGATTCTATCTCAGTTGGTGTTGAAAGGGATTCCTGCTCTCAATCCGGAACTGAGACAGGCAAATGTCAATGTCGTGTTCATTGCGGGGTACATTTTCATATTCCTGGGGCTGACATTCATGGCCAGAGAATGGGACGTAAGAAAGGTGGGACTCTGCTTTGCTATCACACTGGTCCTGCTGGCACTGTTCACCTACAGAGTCTATGTTCTGGAATTGATACTGGTGGTCTTTGTGTCTCTCTATATGCTGGGAAAAATACGCATTCGCCATATCTTCTTTTCAGCAATCCCCCTGTTTCTGTTGGTTGTTGCCCTGGGATATCTTGGCGTAACGTATCAGGACTGGAAATACAATGCGTTGGAATTGCTCTTGTATCGTTCAGCTTTCACGTTTGGCGTGATAAATTCTATTGTACAGAAAGCAGGATGGTGGGGCATTACGCACGGAGGAATATGGCTGCATTTCAGCACCAGCGCTGTCATTGGTCCTTACTTATTTGGCTATCCCTGCAATATTACGTCTACTATTATGGGCCCTATGATTTTTGATGGAGGTATTCTTGAACTGGGGTGGATGGGATTCTTCGGAGCAGGGTTGAATACCCTGTACAGGAAGGCCCTGAAAGATCGCTGTAACCTTCCGTATTATGCCATTGTGCTGGCTATTTTCCTCATGTGTATTGATGCATCGTTTTTTCCTTCTATTGTGTTGTTGTTTTTTGCGGCATTGTATCTCGCCAGTGAGAAAAAAAAGAGTGAGGAACCCCATGATGCAACCCTGTGAAGGAGCGTCCACATCCTGGTTGTGGGTATAGAAATCAATAGAAGAGAGGGCACCTCAAAGTTTATAAGATTTTTCTGTAAGGGGGAGCATGATATGGAGAAGACCGCTGCAGATTGTGATAGGAGATTTCCTCTGGAAGACTGGCTGGACAATCCACTGTTGTACAGGTAGATGAATATGGAAATAGACACTGAAGTCCGACTGGAGCCTGCACGGGAAGAAGATGCCCCGATCCTGGCAGATATCTGCAAGAAGGCATTCCACACAGACTGTGAGGTAGGGGCCCCTGGCCCTGGAGTGGGAGGTCCTCCTGGCTATGATTCACCAGAGGCACAGGTGCGATTCATGGGATTTCTGGACTACTTCAAGATCGTAGTGAATGATGCGCTTCTGGGAGGTATCATGGTGGGATCAGCAGGGAAGACCCATAAGGTGCTGGAGCGCATTTTTGTTGACCCCTCCCATCACAGAAATGGTATTGGAACTCGCGCATGTGAGATTCTCTGGGATCTGTATCCCGATGTACAGGTGTGGACTCTGGGGACTCCCGAGTGGAACACAAGGACCTCCGGCTTCTATGAAAAGCTGGGATTCACTCAAATAGGCTGGGATCTCGGCAACCCTGACTGGAGGGGTCGATGGTATCAATGGATACGTGATCCATCTGCTTCTCATGAATTGGCAAAGGTCAGTGATTTGAGAGCGGGTATGAAAAATGTCACAATTGAAGGTGAAATTGTAGAGAAATCTGAGCCTCGTCCTGTGCGCTCTCGAAGGGGTGAGCCGCTCAGCGTCAGTAATGCTGCTCTCAAAGATGAGACAGGCCGGGTCGTCCTGGTGCTCTGGAACCAGCAGATAGGCTGGATTGGAGTTGGTGACAAGATACGGGTGGAGAATGGATACGCAGATTCATACAGAGGTATAATCCAACTCAGTGTGGGGAGGATTGGACGGCTGATAGTGCTGATCTAAAGATAAGACTGATCCCTGAAGATCATGTTCTTTTTGCAGCAATGTTCACCTGGTTGAATCGTATTGAAGGGAAACTTCCCGCTTGTAATACCTTGGCATCACCTCCAATAGCATCAATTTTCTTCATCAGCGAAAACACGTTGCCTGACATCATCATGCCCGTACATCCACCTGATATTTCTCCATTTCTGATTCTGAAAGCGGGATTACACAAGACCGAGAAATCACCCGATTCAGGGTTAGAGGCATGGGCTCCCTGAACGTCCAGAATGTAGTATCCGTCCTGAATATCAAGAAGCTCTGCTTCGTCATGGTCCCCTGGGGTCACTACCATGGTGGTGGGTTGGACCGCGAGTGCACTGGTTCTTGTCTGGTAATGAGCATTTCCTGTGCTTGTGTAGCCCTCCCTCTTTGCCCAGTAATCATTCCAGATGAAGCCCTGGAGTATACCTTCTTCAACAAGATTCGTGTCCTGGCAGGGAACACCTTCATCATCCATCTCATGGGAATTTGCTCCTCGGGGGCTGATTCCATTGTCGCGCAATGAAAAGGCAGAATGTGCTATTTTTTCCCCCTCTCTTCTCTTCAAGAGTGATCTCCCCCTGGATACGTTTTCGCCTGAAATTGCTCTAAATAAGGTGTAATACAGGATTTCCTGCAGTGCTGGAGGAGAAAGAACTACGGAGAATGCACCCGAAGAAGCAGATTCCGAATTCATGAAGAGAGCAATTTTCTTCCAGAGCACTTCAGCTTTTTCGTGAACAGCAACATCCAAGCTTCTGGAGAAGACTACCTCTCTGAAAGCAGGAGATACCCTTTGCTGCATCTTCCCAACTGCCATGACACCATACCTCTGCAGCGTTGTCCTGTCCTCATGGGCAATTCCACTGGTATTGAGACAGCACTGCTCTCTCACCACGACCTCATTGCCCACAAAGTGCACTCTAACACCATCAGGAATTGACGTGAATGTCTCTGCAACGGGAGTCACCAGGTCCTCCAGGTCCGCCCTTGCTATTGAAAGATCCCAGAGGCACACCTGACTATATCTTCCAGGTGAGGGTAATGAATGCCAGTCCTCATCCCGCGAGGACACCCGGGCAGCGCTGGCTGCTCTTCTCACTGCGCATTCAACAGAGTCTCTATCCATTCGGTAGCTATATACTGAACCCACAGCTTTCTCCTTTACTACCCGTATGCGCATTCCTTCAGTACATACTTTTGAAGCCGTGCTTATCTGACCCATTTCTGCTTCAACAGTGATCACAGTATCACGGGACCAGAATGCCTCGATCTCGTCTACACCGCATGTTTCACCCGCAAGAACTGCATGTTCACAGACGTCTTTCATGGCATTCTCCCTCCAAACAAGATGACACCCTCTGGGAATCTGAGGGGTGGACCACCTGCTGAGACTGCTGCCTGCTGTCCTTTTCCACAGTACCCTCCAAGAAATCCCAGAGTGTTACCTATTCCTTCAATTGACAGGAGAGCTTCTGTGGCCAACCCACTGATGGAGACCTCCTTTACCGGATCACCTATTTCACCATTTACTATTTCAAATGCTTCCTGGATACCTATCTGGAACCAGGAACTCAGGTCAGCCTCCCCTCCTCGAAAGTCTTTGCAGTAATACCCAAATCTGATGCCCTCAAGTAGTTCTTCCTCGTGAAGGTCTCCACAGTCAAAAAAAGTGTTTCTCATTCGGATGAGGGGAGGGTACAAGAAGCTTTCTGCTCTGGCAGCTCCACATACTGGAATTCCTGTCTTGAAAGCGTACTCTCTGTTAGTCAACAACCCACACAGGACTCCATTCTTGATGATATCCACAGGTCCAGTTGGAACACCTTCATCATCGTACGAGGTACTGCCAAATGTCCCCTTGACGGGTGCATCCACCACGTTCACAGAATCTGTACTGACTTTTTTTCCAAGCCTGTTATTGAAGGGTGAACTTCCTGTCAGATCAGCTTCTACCAAATGCCCCAGTGCTTCATGGGCAAGGATCCCCACTACCCTGGAACCCAAAACGCAGGGAAATGTCCCCTTTCTGGCAATTCTCCCGTTCAGTTGCATAATGACTCGACTGCATACCCTTTCAGCTATTCTTTCTTCTGACTCTTTTTCAAAAAATTCAAACCCTTCTTCCGTTGATCCCGTTATATCTCTGGCAGCTGTCAGTGCACCACTCTCCTTTCCTGTTACCCAGCAGTGATTATAGAGATGGCTTGTTTCTTGGGTAAGTGCTGTACCTTCACTGGTGACCAGACATTTTGTCCCATGTGAATCTTCATAGTCGATAGAGACTGCCCCAATTCGGGGGTCATACACCCTTATGAGATCATGCACGGTTTTCAGCCTTGAGATTTTCCGTTCAAGAGCAACGTGGTGAGGAGGCGTCCTGCACGTAAGAGCTCTTTCATCCTGCTGTGGGTTAATGTCCTGCAGCTCTATTCTTTCCTTTCTGTGATATGATGCTGCCCTGGCCAGAGAACACGTATCTCTCACCAGGTGTTCCAGAGCATCCATCCGACCACAGCTGAATCCCCACGCTCCATCATACAGCACCCTGCATCCCACACCCGAATGGATGATGCTACTCACATTGTCAATTCTCCCATCAGAATACGTTATATATGTCAATACACGTTCTTCACCTCGGAGTTCAATGTAGTCTGCCATCCCTCTTGCTGTGGCTACTCCTTTTTCCAGAATGTCGAGCATACAGTATTTTCATTGTTACCCCTATAAAAAGGCATGGTGAGCGATACGTACATCTGAACAGTTACTGATATTTTATAACGAAAATCACCTTGGAAAAAGATAAAGAAAAAGAACGTGACAGCTTAGTGGAATTTAAACTTGAACTTGAATTTGAACTTGTATTTGGAATCTGTTTCTTCAACTTCATCTGCCTTAAATACCATCCAAATCACCTCTTTCATTACTTAACCATAATACTTATAAGCTTTTCGTTTCTTTTTCGCTATTTGAACTGACTTTGTGGGATCAGGATGTCAAGTGATTGAGCCCCCCATGTAGAATTATATTCGAGAAGCAGTTTGAAAATATACTTTCCTTGAAAAAGATATTAAATTTGAAACTTTATCTATTCTTTACTTATGAAATTCAGCTCAAACTATGGATATTCTTATCACAAGAGTGATTTCATTATAAAAAACGATTTTATCTTATTTTAGAGATTTTAGATGTGTGAAGAGGCAGCACTGATAAAAGATTGTGGAAAGACGTGCTTACTCCCTTTTGTAATAACCGGAAAATTACAAACCTATATATAGTCAGGATAAACCTTAGTGCATGGTCCGAGCTCTCCATCTTCATGCGAATTTCCCATATCTCATGGAAATTCCGAATGCTGCTCTGGGATACCTCAAGAGCACAGCATCCCAGCACCTTGCTGTCAGGAATATTTACTGGTACCTCCCTCCTGACGAGATCATAACCCCTTTGACATCTCTTTTTTCGAGATTTCGAGAGAGATGCATTGACATATTTGAAGCGCCAACTGTTTTGACTATTTATTTATCCCGTTTTTTCTTTGAGACTCCACATGTGAAGGGTCTCACCACGATTGAGTCTCTCATCACTTCATATGCGATTCGTGAGAAAATGACCAGGATTGGGGAGGACTTCAAAGCCTTTGTGGATTATTCACTTGAGAATGATGACATGGCAGATGCAGATATGGCTGGCTTCACCGTGAATTTCTATCAATGGATATTGAACAGCTATATCTGGTCCGCTCTGAAACGTTTGAACCCCAATATCCGCGTTGTTGTGGGAGGGCTGGCAACTCTGGAGGATGCACAGACTTTCATGGAGGTACAGAGGAATGTAGATTTTGCCATATGGGGTGAAGGTGAGGTCCCCCTGGGAGAATTGGCGAAGCGAATGGAAGATGTAGAAGCTCTCTCAGAGGTTCCCCGGCTGGTCTACCGCAAGAAGGGTGTTTTGACCTGCACAAAAAAGGTTGGCGACTTCCGCCCGGAAGCTCTCCCATGGGCAGACCACACAGACTACTTTGAAAGAGTCGATCAGTATGGACTGGATATTTCCCCAGCGATTCCAATACTGGGGGTTCGGTCATGTAAATGGAATAAATGCAAATTCTGCGGCGTAAACAGAGGGGATTCCTACTACGAAAGACCAGTGCAGGAAGTTGTCGATGAAATAGAATATCAATCACAGAGGCATGCCACTCATCGGTTTGTTTTTCTTGATACTGACTTTGGAAGGAAACGTGATGTTGACTTCAGAGCGCTCCTCAAAGGATTGCTGGCAAGCGTAGATAGACGGAAAAAGCCATATCACATGTGGATAACCATTTCTCCCACTGCATTATCCCGGGACTATGTTGAGATGATGAGCAAGATACGAATGCATATCCAGATAGGATTTGAGTCGCTGAGCGATCCACTGCTGCACGGCATGAGAAAGATGCACCGAGTTTCAGAGAACATACAGGCCTTCAAATTCGGAAGGGACTACGGGGTGGATATTTCTGGCTCGAATGTCATTCGAAACCTTCCTCAGGAACGTGAAGAGGATGTAATTGAGAGCATTGAGAATCTCATGTATCTGCGATTCTTTCTGCCATGGTATCATTTGACTCCCTCTGAGCTCAGCCTGTACAAAGGGACACCATACTACAATGAAACCCTTCCTGATGCACTGAAGACCAGGTGGGTGGTTAATATACTATATGAGGAAATTGAGAGGCTTAACAGCATTCCACCGGATCAGAGATGGGACTTTTTTGGATTCAGAGCTCGCACTCTGGAACACCATCAGCTGTGGGATGAATTTGTCCAATTATTGGAACAGTATCAGAGAGCTGATATTTCCTACATCTGGCTGGAATTCCGCGACGGAACATCTCTCATTGAAGAAACCAACAGTTTCAGCGGAAACAAAACGTATCTGCTTACTGAACAGGAAACTGTCGTTCTTAAGTGCTGTGACAGCGTTACGCCCAGATCTCAGTTGGAGAAAATGACTGGAATGTCTGTCTACGAATTGGACGAGGCTGTATATCAATTGGAGAGCGTGCACCTGCTGTATGTCGACCATGAGAGGGAACGATTCATTTCCATCGTTTCTGTAAAGGCTCTGCAGCAAACAGAAGAATGAAACAGGATACCTCCAGATCAGATGGACCTCTGCTTCCCAAGAAGCACAGATTTTCAAGACTCCAGGGATTTGTGAGCCTTTCGTAGCTGTGCGATAGTCTTTGCATACTGCCCATTGTTATATTGGATAGAATCGAGACCGAAGTGCCTTGGCGTCTCTTCGCACTGCTCTTCTGACTTTTTTCTCTTTTCTCCTCTTTGTGAATTAATGGATGCAACCTTATTGTGTGAAAAAGTGAGATTGAAAAAGGATATATTACCTTTTTATTAAGGTTATTCATCATTGACGTAGAAATAGTAAGATTTATATAGTAACCATAGCATACATTAAGAAACTGCTTCAAACCGAAAGAAGGAGTGTGATGTGTATGTCAAAGGAAATGCTGGAAAAGAGATTCCCGGCAGTTTTTCCAGGAAAGGTAAGGCATGGATGGAAAAATACGGCAAAAGGACTGTACACGACAGATGCAGTTCCCGGGCTCTATATGCTGGATCTGGAACACATTCCAGAAGATGTGGTGGCACGGCACAACGATCCACAGGAGACTGAATGTGTGGCCTCTCTGTACAGAAGAGCACTGTGTCTGCATAACTGCCCTTTTTGTTTCAATGAGGAGAGTGCAGTCTATTCCCAGTACAAAGTGGGGTTCGATGGAAAAGCAGCACTCGATGGATCAGGAACGCAGAGAATTAACCGAATGATGACTCTCAAAGAGACTTTTGGAGTGATTGACCAGGCCAGGGAGATAGCAGATTCAGAAGGTCATGATTTCGAATATGTGAAGTTCCTGGGCCCGGGTGAGCTGCTGATGAACCCACAGTTGTTCGAAATCATCGACATGTATTCGGAGAGAAAAGTCCATTTCTGCATTTTTACCAAAGGTGCCATTCTGGGGAGTGATGAACTGGCGCAGAAGTACCAGGGAATGGACGCAGAGGCACTGGTAGATGAACTTGCCGGAAATCAAGGAGTGTCGCTCCTGTTTTCCTTCCAGTCATTTGACCATGTAAGACAGAATAGTCTAGTGACCACCGTTAGTGAAAACGGGGATATCAAAGGGTTGCAGGAATATTCCCTTTTGAGAGACAGAGCTCTGGAATATTTGTTTGAATCTGCTTTCTACAGGAATAGTGTGACCGACAGGTTGTGCATGATTAATGCTCCTATCGTCCCTGAAAACCTTGAGGAATCTTTCCATATTTATGCCTTCTTTGTGGAACGGGGGACTCCTATCTTTATGACACCTTCAATGGTCAGCGGAAAGGGATGCAGCCAGCTGGAGAGACAGAAAAGAGTGTTGACTGCAGAAGAATGGCAAAGCCGGTTAGTTGAGTTATACGCCAGGATTTACGTGTACAATGTGAAAAAAGGGGTGCAGACTCACGAGGAAATCCAGACAGAAGGTATTGCAGCATATGTGGGGTGTACTCCATGTAACCAGGCTGCAGTAGGTCTGTACATCAGAGCCAATGGTATTGTGCAGGTATGTCCAGGACGATTCGATGAAGAGACTGTCTATGGCAATGTGCTGGAGACACCTCTCAGGGCAATATGGGAGGAATCACCGAATCGAATGCGGGGAATCAGAAACCCTCACAACCTTATCAACAACAGATGTCCAGCAAAGGATGGAAGAACGTTTCTGCCGGGATTTTATGAGAGAGTCATGGAGCGGTATGAGCAGCTCGCCTTTGAGGAAATCGAAGTGGCAGGATGATTTTCAGACCTCTAAACCATAACAATTATAAGCCGTAGTCCTCATCTCAGTCCATGTTTGACTACATCTTTCACGCAGTAGAAAAAGAGATATCAGGCCAGAACGCAAAAAATCTGGCTCATGAGGTTACCAGATTTCACCGAATACAGGTTTCACCCCATTTTAGAGAGGCTGCATTGTGGTGCTGCAACCAACTCAAAGAGTGGGGTCTCGACTGCCACGTGTGCGAGTTTCCCGCTGATGGCAGGACCATGTACTGGTCATACCTGCTTCCTGACGAGTGGAAGGTTGACTCTGCTGTCCTGGAGATTGAAGGGAAAATATGGGCAGATTTCAGAGATGAAAAAGTCTCTTTGATACAGAGAAGCCATCCTGTGGCTGTTGAAGCGGAAATAGTCCATATTGACGGCGATGATGAAAAAGATTTCCAAAATATTAAAGGAAAAATCATTCATTCCCCATTGTCTTTGGAAAAGATCAAAGATTTGGCTCTGCACTATGGGGCTGCAGGGATACTAACCTCTGGAATACGGGAAATCAGTGAGAGAACCCGGATTGATGTTCCTGATGCTGTTCATTATTTCTCTTTCTGGGGAGAGAAAGCGTCAGGGTTTGTACTTTCACCTCGAAAAGGAGAAGCCCTGAGAAAAATGGTAAGAGAAACCAAGAGCGTGAAAGGGAGAATGACGATTGAGTCTTCACTGTACCCGGGAGCAATGGAAGTGGTGGATGCAGTGATTCCCGGCGAGTCAGATGAGGAGGTCCTGGTGGTTGCTCATTTATGCCATCCTCAGCCCAGTGCCAATGACAATGCTTCTGGAGATGGGGCACTCATGGAGGTTGCCAGGGCATTGAAGCATCTCATTGACGAGAACAAGCTGAAGAACCCCAGGAGAAGCATCCGATTTCTTCTGGTTCCTGAAATTCACGGGACAGTGGCGTACCTTGCCTCCCATGAGAAGGACCTGCCCGGGATGGTGGCAGCGCTTAACCTGGACATGGTGGGGGAAACCCAGGAGGTGTGCAACTCCACCCTGCTGCTGGAGAGGACTCCTCATGCTATGCCTTCTTTTGTGAATGACCTGGCTGAAGTCATATTTGAGAAG
The DNA here is from genome assembly GCA_018992565.1 of Theionarchaea archaeon. Taxonomy (GTDB): domain Archaea; phylum Methanobacteriota_B; class Thermococci; order Methanofastidiosales; family SZ-28-30; genus SZ-28-30. Next base: position 45,806 of record JACVGW010000003.1, on the reverse strand, counting down.
CTCACCCATGAGATCGGTAATTTCTCTGGCAGTACCAAGTATGCCACATTCAGACATGCAGTCACACCCTTTTCTGGTGGGAGTGATCACCTGGTATTGTCGGATCCAACAGTGGGAGTTCCCTGCCCCATGATTATTCAGTGGCCCGACATGTTCTATCATTCGTCACTGGATACCATAGACAAGATTGATCCTGCTTCAATGAAGAGAGTCAGTATTCTCACAGCTACCTATGCATATTTCATAGCTGCAGCAGGAGAAGAGGAAGCACAATGGCTGGCTTTCATCGTCATGGAAAAGGCAAAGGAACGAATCATACGAAAAGGACGGGAGATTGTCACCATTCTGGCTGATGAAGAACTCAAGAAGCATGGGACTGATAAGAAAAAGCAAAAAGATGGAAAAGGAAGAGGAATAGAAGGAGAAAAAGAACGAGATGCGACCTGGGACTATGTGGGGCAGCTTGACTATCTCCTGGATCGAGAAATCCATGCTATTCGTTCTGTCAAAACGCTGGCAGAAATTGATACAGAACCCCTTGAGAACGAGCTGAAGCAGGTGGTGTCTGCAGAAAAAGAGAGAGTGAAGCAGTATGAGAGCGCCCCTGAAAAGGAGAACCAGGAGGAATGCACCTGGGTACCTGTGAGAGTCTATCCTGGGCCAATCTCAACACGAAAGGTCCTTCTGGACATGTCTTTTGAACAGCGGAGAGCTTTCGAGAAGAAACAAGAAGGTGTCAAAGCGTCCCGGCTTCTGGAAACTCTGGCTGTGTACTGGAGTGATGGTGAGAGGACACTCTCAGAAATAAACAGACTGCTCACCTATGAGATAGGGCAGAGCTCACTTGAGTTTCTGAAATGGTATTTTGGATTCCTGGAAGAGCATGGCCTGGTAGAACTCAGGAGGTGAGGACATGTGGAACCTCATTCTGGCTTCTGGCGCTGAACATCTGAAAGAGCCACTTGAAAAGAGAGGGTATCAGGTATTCACTTCAGGACTGAACTACGATGGAAGACGGTTCTTTTACAATGGGGACTTATACACGCGCATAGAGGAAATTGAAAAGCTTCAGGGGAAAAAGGTGTGTGTTATCCAGTCAGGCAACTATTCAGGCGAATTAGAACAGGAAAAATTCACCACTCAGGACAGAATTTTCGAGGTAATCCAGATCCTGCACCTGCTCAGAAACCTCTATTCAGTGGAGGAAGTGGGCCACAAGGAATACAGACATTCTCCCCTTGAGAATCCCCGGGAGATACTTCTCCTTCTCACGTGTATGCCTTCGGGAAAGCAGGATCATGCAGTGAGGACAGGGGAATGTAATTCAGCACGAAGTGCTCTTGAGGTGTTTCTGCACTACGTTTCCCGAGTGGGTATAATTGATCCTCACCCCTGGAATGTGGAGTGGTTCACTACGTTGAGAGCCAGTGGAAGAATTATTGACCTGTCCATGGTACCATACCTGCTTGAGGAAATCAAGAAGAGATTTCCCGGGTCAGAACTTGTCGCTCCTGATGAAGGAGCACAGGTCCGACTGGGACTGGACGGATTTGGGAAGAAGAGAACCAGCTCAGTAGAGAGTACACTCATGGGTGATTTCCCTGTAGAAGGAAAGAGCCTTACTTTTGTGGATGATCTTATTCTTACCGGGGGCACGCTGCTGAAAACCAGGGAGCATACCCTTGAAAAGGGTGCCACGCAATTCGCCTTTGCTGCAACTCATGCACTTCCTCTCATAACTGGGGAGGATAACTTGAGACGACTTGTGGATATTCTGGGAAAGGACCTGCTGGTGACAAACACTGTTCCCTCCAAGACCTTCACCAGAGACTATCCTGAACAGGCTCTGGACTGCACACCGCTCATTGATGCATTCCTCACATCTCAGTCCTAGTCTGGACAATTGATCCTCTCTTATGCTCCAGAACTAGGGGGTAATCTCACTGAGAACGTGATAGGCCTCATCAACCTGTTCTTTGCTGGTGAATCCCACACAGAATCCATGGCAGTGTTCCAGAACGAAGGGGAACCCTTCTCGGGGCGATATCTTCCCTATGGCCAGGGGTTTCATCGCTACGATTTTCTTGTCTGTGCTGGCTATGGCAGCAAGTGTCTTTTCTTTTGTGGGCTGCATGTATTTTCCCTGCTTATTCACAGGAACTAAATATGCAGCAATGTCCAGTCCAATATCTTCAACTGCAGGGATGGTGCTGCCAGGTATGTATGTGGCCAGGCCCGGTACCATTCCTGCATCTCGTATGGATTTGATGGTTTTCTGAAGGGTGGACACGTTGAGGGCATCGCTCTGCAAAGGGTCCACAAAGACCAGGACTGTCTCCAGGCGAGAGAGGGCTTTCAGTTGCGAAGCAATGGATTTTGCGGAAACCAGAGATGCCATGATGGGAAACTTCTCCACTTCATAAGCCATCCTGATTGCCTTCATGATATTGTCGTAACACAGCACATGTGCACTCTTGCATCCCTGCCTGACAAAGTGGGTAAATATGTCTGCCATGTTATCTGGATGATTGTAGAATTTCACTCTGTAGTTGAAAGCTGAAAATCCGAAGTATCCGAGTCCTATGAAAGGAGCCGATCCGCATGTCATAATGGGCAGCTCTACGTCCTCGATTTTGAAGCGTGGAACATCCAACAAATCACCAGGTACACAGACGCAGTTCCCCTTTTAAGGTTTGGTAAGCAGGTGGCAGAGGGCATGGATCATGCATGAGGCGAGGTTATCGGAGTTGAGAAGACTACCAGGAGATGAGAATAAGCATCGAGAAGGTGAACCTCCTGTTTCCGAGAAAGTTGTTACTCACTGCCACAAGAATAGCTATGATCTGTGCTTTTACATACCATATGCCTGCATATTCAGTCAACAGGAACAGCACGGATAGGTTGATGCAGAGAGAAATAATGTTTACGATGAAGAACAGGAAGAGCTGTTGGGGAATGCGGGGGCTCTTGCTCTTGAAGGTCCACACTCTGTTCCACACAAAATTGTTCAAAACAGCGGCAGTGAACCCGAGGGCGGCCGAGAGGATATACCACACGTTGCAGAACTCAGTGAGGAAATAGAGCAATCCCAGATGGATCAGAGCTCCGGTGCTCCCTACCAGGCAGAATTTTATAAACTGGGCAGGCATTCCTTTCAGCATTTGATGGAAACAATTCTATTGCTTAAATATGTTCTCTCCGCAGATGGTGAGGTACATTGCCAGAACAAAGAACCATTCTATCTGGTGCAGGCTGCGATGACTGCACGGGGCAAGTTCTCCACTATTGTCTGGTATGCTTCACAGGGTGTCCAGCATCCAGGACATTTGTGATCCCTTATGCGGTGGATAATAGCAGATGCGCGTTCTCCCTTCAGGAGATTGTGTAAGGAATCCTCACGGAGACTGCCAAAAGGTGTTTCCATGGTTATGCAGGGATATAAGACCCCATATGGATCCAAAAAGAAAGATGAACGTCCAGAGACACAGTGAAGAGGAACAGGAGTCCCCTTCAGATATTTTTCAAGTAATCGGGTATAGAGAAAAGAAAGAATGCTCCGAGGATCATATCGTGGGCATGAAGCATTGAACTGACTCACCTGCTGAGCAGAACTCGAGTTGTGAAGATGGTGAAGTTCGGTTCGGTAGAAGTAGGACGAATGGGCAGCCGTGATCACCACCTGTGAGTAGTCTGCGCCAAAGGAGCGGATAGCTCTGTCCAGATAGCCTGCGTTGTGTTTAGAGACGGTGAATTCCAGCAAAACACTGAATCTGTCATTTTCCATGCTTGAAAGCATGTGATACAAGGTACGAGCCTTTTTCCACAGGCCGGGCACACCTCTCAGTTCGTCATGCAGGAGTTCATCTCCATCTACACTCACTGTGACGACAACATTCTGGATGCGGGTTTCTTCCAGAATTGACTCTGTAGCCCTGCGTGCAGTCTCAGGCAAGGATCCATTGGTGGGAATAGTCAACAGGCTGAGATGAGGGCTACACTCTTCAATAGCTGATACAATGTCAACAAGATCATCCCGCAGAAAGGGTTCTCCCCCTGTGAGTGAAACCCATGAAAGATCAAACTGTGAAAAAATAGCACCAATCTCAGGTAAGGTCAATTCTTCTGCTTTTTTCTGTGGCACCTGTACATATTTCTTCCAGATGTTGCAGATTTTACACCGCGCGTTACACTGGTAGGTCACAGCATATGTTACCTTGTAAGGGTCCTGCCTGTACATGGCTCTTGCTACGCTGTAGACGAGGCTATGAAGGTTCTTCATGAGAAGTCTCCCTCTTTTCCTCTTCTGCCCATGCAGGCTTATAAAGCTTTTTGAGTAATATGGGCAAGAAATTGTAAATAACACAATATGAGGGGCATGAATTGCGAATATTTTGAAAAAGAGTGGCATACTGATTGAGAATATTGGTTTTTATCCTTCCTGCGTATATATGTCCAGCGATATTCTGGAAATCAGCCAATCCTCGGCGTCAGCAAGGTTGGACTTCACTGTAGTGTAGTGTATTTCGCGCTATGGACTTGAGACTGTGCTGAAAGAGAGTTACCCGCGCTCAAAAATGGTATGTACTAGGAGTACGCCTCAATCCACATGACAATATCATCAATTCTGTCCATTGTGATATCATGAGTTCCTTCCCTGTCTTTTCCAGCGAGGATGACCATGGACTGCTTCCTGAAATCTCTACCCTCAATTGAAAACAGGTATGGGCCTGTATTCTCAATCATCTGTTTCTCAGACTGAGTGAGCAGAGAGGCAACAATGTCTCCCATGCCCTCAGGTGATTCATGACCACCCAGGAGGATGATTCTCGGCGAAAACCACCGGTATACCATAAATTCCTGAGGGTCTATCCTTCTTACCCTGTATCCCTTTTCAGTAAGGATAGTCCTGAGTTCTCTGCCAGTCATCTCGAAATCTATGGAGTTGCACACAAGGACGACTTCTCTGAAGGGACCAAAGAGCGACAATTTGCTGGTGTCTGCTGAGATTTCTCCTCCACATCGCAGCAATGTCACGGTGAGGACACTCCCCGCCACAGAAACGAGACCATTTCCTGGCACAGCAAGCCACCTGTTCTTGATACAGAGGTAGGTTGTTGTCACTGATTGTCCTGCAGGATACTGGTTATCCCCGAACACGACAGTGTCTACCTCGTCTGGAATGAGAAACAGGTTCTTGCCTGAGGTAGTCTCCCAGGAAGCCACCCGGGATATTGTCTCTATATCCATGTATCCTATAGCTCCAATTGTTTGCAGAAAGAGGAGTTCTGTTTTTACCCCGGTTTCCCAGTCATATTTCTCCTCGTGAGTCTTCAAAACCACCATGTCAGAGGCTACCATGGCGGTGGCCAGTCCGTAGTGGGCTCTGTACATGACGAATTCCCGTGTGCCAGTGGCACCAAAAGAAGGAACAATGTCTTCCACCAGTTGGTATGAAAACCCTTCCTTACTGAGGAGTTTCAGTAATTCCATGTTCACATTCACGTCGTATATCACTGTCACCGTTGGGTCTGAAATGCAGCAGGAGATGGGAACCCCTGTTGCGACAACCAGGAGCGGGAGCAAGAGCCCCACGAAAGCGACACGCCTCTTATGCATGTGCTTCCACCACGATTTCCCCAGCCTGGACCAGTCCATCAGAATTGCCGTCATTCCACCTCACCATGATCATATGTGATCCCTGGTACAGGCTCCAGTTGGTCGTATCTTCCAGGAATACAGAGGCAGCATAGGTGCCCTGCCATCCATACCCCCACACCAAGAGGACATATCTACCATTTTCCTGGCCCACATACACCAGTGCAATATCCTCCTGGGGGTAGTGGGTCAGATCCAGGAATATGGAGTGGCTATCTGCAGAGATCTCAAAACTCACCCCTGGCAGGTAGGTATAGGTAATGTCGAAGTATGTACCGAACTCAGTGGCTATGGGGTTGACCGCAGGTCCTCCCACCGGGATCAAGTTGCCGTTGGCATGTTCCCAGGCAGTCAGGGTGAGATCAGTTCTCCCTTCTGGATTCTCCAGAGCGCCTGCAACCCCCAGAGCAAAAGCAATATTGCTGGCTCCCAAAACATCAGTGGGGTATGCCGTATCTCCTGAAACCAAGTATGTATTGGTGCTGAACAGCTCACCAAGAGAGCCCAGCGTGGGAAGAGGACCCAGAAAATCTATGATTCGCTGCATAATGAGCAGTCGATCTGCGTAGCTAATACCCTCAAACCTGAAGGCAAAGAACACCACGTCATACGTCCCCGAGCAGGTCAGGGCCACATATTCTGCTGCCTCATTGCGGAAAGCATACTCTGAAGCAGCATCTTTATCAATCCTATCTGCATAGTCCATGAATCCACAGGTAGCTGGAGGAGCCCAGCACATGGGGATAGAGGAGAAACCATCTCCTACCTCATTACCATCTTCTCCTGTAAGGTAGTTCACTCCAGTATCTTCTCCTTCATCCACTGTATGCAAGTAGGTTCTCAGGAACGTGGTGGGATACCGCCCATCGTTCTTGATATCCCATACATAATCCTGGCTGGAAAAGAAGAGATTCCCTCCTCCTATCAGGTACTGTATGAGGACGTTCTCGTCTGCTGGGGACAAGGTAGAGGAAAAATCCGAGCCTGTGAACCAGATCACCAGAGCATGAGACTGCAGGTAACTCAGGCTGGGAGTCCCATGTATTGCAACATTATAGTAATCATAGGGAATGCTGAGAACATCCAGGATATCTGTGTAGTAGGATTCAACATTGGTGAGGTTCCCGCATCCTCCATTATCATCATCAATGACAGCCACCGAGTGGATGGGTGGGGGGACAGTGGTGTAGTACGCTGTCAGGAACTCATCCCATGCTGTCTGAGCAGCCAGGCTGGTCATCGCTGAATAAGAGGAGAGATAGCTGCAGAACCCATAGGGGAAGTAGATGGAGATACCATGAGAATTGGGATTAGAAGCACCATGGCCCTCCTGGATCACGGCAGCAGTGACAGCATTCATCACGTTCTGGGTATCATTCTGGATGTGAGAATCAGCAATTTCATTCTGCAGTACTTGAGCAAAATGGTATAAATCAATAAAATCGTAGTCCATGTAAACCTCCACCTGATCCCTGGCAGCCTGAATCTCTGAAAAATACCCCGGCAGTCCGTTGGTCAGGTCAATAGCCAAGGTACTGACAGCAGATGCAAGAGCCGAGGTGAGTGACAGGTCCACTGCAGAGTGGGTTTCGAACCCCAGGACTCCGTAGGAGTTCATGTAATCTGTGACAATCCGGGAAGCAAGCTGATCAGGCGTGCAATTGAAATTGGCGACCAGCCAGTTCGAGGTGGTGAGATAGTCCCACCCATCAAAGGGTACAGATTCCTCTGACCCCACCATGTAGGAGCAGTAGGGCATAGCTTCATAATTCACTTCCAGCATGGCCATCAAACACGCATCAAACCCGATGACATCAAGAGGATTCGCTCCTCCGCCTGTGCACGCATCCAGTGCTGTCCTCAAGTCAGGCATGGTCAAGTAATCGCCATCTGTATCATCATGACATACTCCCTTGAGAGGCTCTCTCTTCTGCACGCTGGTGATTCTCCCCTTTGAAGTAATCTGAGTCAACCGTGTTTTCCAGCCGTCTCCATGATCCCACAGTACCAGGAGATAGTTATCAGCAGGGTAATTGGTTCGCGCCCAGGTGACAAAATTGGCCAGAGTGGTAGGATTGCCCATATTGAGCTCACCGAGGTCAGCAAGCAGTGTTGAGGTGATGATACCATCATATCCATTGGGGTCGTGGGTGATGTAGTACCTTCGCGTGGTGGTCCAGTCGCCATTTGAACTGTCCCAGTCAATAATCCGATCGAGCTGTACCACAATATTCACCTCTGAGGATGACCCTGTAGCCTCCAGTTCATTCACATCATCAATAGCAGCAGATTCCAGGTTGTTATCCCCATCCATGTAGATCATCACTGTCCAGCTGGATTGGCAACCTGCAGAGGGGATACCTGCTGCAGTAACCATGAGAACAATAAGACAACCGACAAAGTTCTTTCTTATCATGGCGTCTCCTCCATTGTTCTCATCTTATCAGGGTTCAACCTTTTAAATCTTGCGGAAAAAGCAGCCTCTATTTGTGGAAAAAGTAAGTCCAGAAGTAGCCTGGAAGGGACAAACTCTTAAATATGGGGAAAGGCCATTTTACACCATGTCACGGCAACCGCTGGACAAGAGGACCAGAGAGATCATACTGACAGCACAGAGAACCGAAATAACAGAACACTGTATCTATGAGAGACTGGCAAGGTCCATGAGAAACCCTCAGAACAAAGAGATACTCCAGAGGATTTCCCGGGATGAATTAACTCACTACAAGTTCTGGAAGGAGTACACTGGCAGAGACATGGAACCCTCGCGGTTGAAAATCACGTACTACTATATACTCTCCAGGATATTGGGATTGACATTTGGAATCAAATTGATGGAGAAGGGGGAAGAAAAGGCGCAGCACATATATGAGAGAGTCTCAGATACCATTCCTGAGGCCAAAGAGATTCAAAAAGACGAGGATGTCCATGAACACGAACTGATAGCATTACTGGACGAGGAAAAGCTCAAGTATGTGGGTTCCATTGTCCTGGGGCTCAATGATGCACTGGTGGAGCTCTTAGGTGCCCTGGCTGGGTTTACTCTGACGCTACAGCGAACAAGCCTCATTGCCATGGTGGGACTGATAACAGGAATTGCAGCCTCTCTGTCAATGGCAGCCTCAGAGTACTTGTCCACCAAATCTGAGGGAATTGATCAGAATCCAGTGAAAGCCTCTGTATATACTGGAATCGCCTACGTGGGGACGGTCTTGCTCTTGATTTTTCCCTACCTGCTTTTTGACGCGTACTACGTCTGCCTTGGAATTGCATTATTTAATGCAGTCATGGTGATTGTGGTGTTCACTTTTTACGTGTCTGTGGTGCAGGATGTGTCCTTTAAGAGGCGATTTCTGGAAATGGCTCTTATCAGTCTTGGTATAGCGGGGATAACCTTTGTCATAGGGTTTTTCTTGAGGATGTTCTTCAACATTGACCTGTGACCATCAGAAAGATACACATCAAAGGTGAACGGGATGAAGAGATGAGAAACTCCTCAACCCTTAATCCAGCAGTCGTCTTTCTCCTTCCAGCTCTCGCATGCTTGTGATGTCCTGACTGGCTTCCAGGCAGCCCAGGTAAGTCCCCTCTGCATCCCTCAGAGCGTAGTATTCGATGAGGATTTTTGAGGGGTTTCCATTCCTCTCCAGATCAATCCAGAACCTGGCCCTGTCTCGAGTTCCTTCTTTCATTTCTTTCAGAATCTGTTCAACCTTATGCAGGCTCTTCTTTGGATGGCAATCACGGACATTCCTTCCCACGACGCTGGGAGGCCTCTTGAAGATCCGTGTATCATGGCGGTTCCATGCCAGCACTCTATCATCTCTGTCCAGCACTGAGAATTCTATGGGGATTGTCTCCAGGAGTGCAGTCAGGAGCGAATCAGGTACTGTTCCCATCATAGGTGCACCTCCATACTCTGACAGGTGAGAATCTTCTTAAGCCTTTCTTTCCTGTGAAGATACTGCCCGAACACGTGTCGAGCGTGAATGGGACTATCCTGGTGACTGAATGGACTCCAGATGTCCTCAGCCGCACTGTAACCTTTATAAACTGTAAGAGAGAAAAGGGGACATGTTCGGTTCCTATCAATTCGGGAAGCCAGTCATCCTCGGTTCTACTACTCTTGAAACATATCAGGATGAGGGAGTATATGTGTATCATCGGAAGTCTGATAGTGAACTCAAGAAAATCATGTCATCTCCTCTCAACCTCCAGGTGAACCCAGTTGAACCGGTGACGCAGCCGGAAAAGGTAACGCACTATCTGCTGATTAACCTGGCATGTCCCGTGTTGGTAGCACCCAAGAGCACCATTACCCTTTTTCTGACCTTTCCCATCGAGATTGGTGTTTTTCCTGAACCTGAGGAATCCACGAACCAGGGGTTTTTCATTAATACAAAGAGGGAAGAAGAGCCCATAGATCTTTTCACCCTGACAAGACCAAAGTACACACTGTATGGAGAGCCCGATAATGGTGTCATCTGTAAGATGTGGCAAAGTGGTATTCACACTCACATTCCACAGGTCAGCCCGCTGTATGAAGGCGTGGCGAACCTGGAAATTGAGAACTCTGCTTCCCAGCAAAAAGAAATACGGAACCTTGTATTCGATGTACACTACATGAGAATATTCTACAGGGAGGTGGCAATGGTGAATGCTGTGGTGAAAATCCGCAGTAATGGCACTGCTGAGACGTCATTTCTGGGAGAACCTCCCCTTGAGGGCATGAAGGAAGGGGCCAGAATTTTTAACCACGGTGGAGTGTTAGTCATGGAGAGGGAATCATTTCTCATGGAGTGGGGGCTATGATCGATCAGTCTTTTTCTCTTTATGGAGACGTTACCCTGCGCGACATTGTGGTGTTTCTGGCAACAGTTGCTGTCTCAGTGGTGGTTGCCCGGATAGTGAGGACCAATATACGAAGAGCCTTGAAGGACAAAGTTGCTGAATATATGCTCAGCCTCCTGGAAAAACTTGTATATTACGGTATAATCAGTGTGGGCATTGTCATTGGACTCCCCCTGCTGGGTCTTCACCTCACAGGACTTCTGGTTGCCGGAGGGGTTGCGGGCGTCGTACTGGGATTCGCCAGCCAGAGTGTTGTGTCAAATTTGATTTCTGGACTCTTCTTGATTATTGAAAGACCTGTCAAGATTGGGGACCAGGTATGTGTGGGAGACATCTCGGGTGTTGTCAAGGACATTCGTGTGCTATCTACTGTAGTGAGGACATATGATGGTATGTACGTGAGGATACCGAATGAGAAGGTGTTTTCATCGAATATTACCAACTATGTGGCATACCCTGCACGGAGATTTGAATATTCTATAGGGATAGGTTATGAGGATGATGCTGAGGAGGCAATCAGGGTAATCAGGAAGGTACTCGAAGACCATCCTTTTGTCCTTGTCAATCCTCGCCCGACTGTTTTTGTGGACGATCTGGGGGACAGCAGTGTCCGCCTGAATGTGAGAGTGTGGGCCCCTTCGCAGGTCTGGTATACGGTACAGATGGAATTGCTGTGGAAAATGAAGGTAGGGCTGGAAAAAGCAGGAATTACTATACCCTTCCCTCAGAGAGTGATCCATATTGCAGGAAGAGTTGGCGAATGATTTCTCAACAGTAAATCTGAGCAGGAACCCTGAGTGGACATGAAAAGAGGGTCTACTGAGTTACAGTTAGAATTCTTGAGATCTGAGGTTGTTACAGAATCTGAGACTAAACCGTGGAAAAGCAAAGAAAAAAAGAGAAAAGTAAATTAGTTTCTCTTCTTGAGATACAGCAGATTTCCGCCCAAAACCATAAGGGCTATGAACAGGGTTCCAAGACAGAGTCCGCCTCCGGCCTCTTCTTCTCCACCTGCTTCGCTTGTTTTCTCAACGATGAAGTAACGGTATCCTGCCATGTCCATGAGCTCTCGTGCCTTAACCAGATCGTATGAATCTGGGGCAATGTTGGTGTTGAACGCCCATGAGGGAACAGCAACAGGGTTAGCACCGGGTACACCATAGCCACCCAACAGGTTATCAACAATTCCCTGTCTGTCAATACAGTGGGAGATAGCCTGTCTCACATACTTGTTGGCCAGGTATGGGTTGCGGCAGTTGAAGTGCAGGTGCTGGTATCCGAAGTCTTCTGTGGTCCACAGCTTCAGGCCAGGAGTAGCTTCCAGGTCCTGAGCAATTGCACCGAGCTGGTAGTAGGTATCCATGATGTCAATTTCACCAGTTTCCAGAGCTACACGGGCAGCTTCTCTCTCAGGTATCAACTTGATCAAGAAGTATTCGAATTGTGGGTCAGGAACGTCGTACTTGGTACCCCAGTAGTTGGGTGTCTTCTTCATCTTCCAGAACTGGTCAGCTTCCCAGGAGTCAAACATGAAGGGTCCAGAACCAACAACGTTCTCTCCCCTGTTGATGTCAGATTCCATCCAGCTGGTGGCAGCTTCTGCTCCCGTTATGGGGATACTACCGTAGACGTGCTTTGGCAGCACAGTTGGGTTACAGTACAGAACCCATGCGGCATGAGGCATTCCAACATATACTCTTACTGTGTACTTGTCAAGGATTTCTGAGCTTTCGTATATGTCTCTGAATGTACCCCATCCCTGGAATGCAGTGTCTGCGCTGATAACAGCATCCATTGACCACTTGACGTCCTCACTGGTCATTTCCACGCCATCGTGGAACATGATACCTTCTCTGATCTTGAGGTCAAAGTACTTGGGGAAGACGACAGGCTCAGCGAGCTTGTCATTCACCTTGCACTCCTTGACATCAGGTCCAAGAGCTTCAATTGAGGCATCGTCAATAGCGCTGGGGGCAAAGACAATGGTAGGCCCTGCTGTTGCTGAGTCAGCAAGTCGTGGTGTTATCATAAGGTTGCTATCTACAAGCCACAGGCTTTCAAATATCTGTGAGTGCAGATAACGACCATACACTGAGTTCCATCTCCAGGGCAGCATACCCTCCACAGCTGCAGGTGATCCATATACAATGGTGTCCTTTCCTGGGATCTCCCAGGTTTCCAAGGAATAGTTCTGCAGCCATAGCAGTGGGTCAAATCCTTCCAATTTGTCCGTTGAGCCCCATATGAGCAGTGGCACATATACTACGCAGTAAGGCTTCTCGTCAGCGATAATCTCCTGCCATCTCCACAGGTAATCCTTTCTGGTTGCCTGATCTGCCTCGACTCGTGCTTTAGCCAGCATCTCGTCGGACTCAGGGCAGTACCAGAATGTGACGTTGTTACCAATTGGTGTCATAGCAGAAGAGTGGAATATGTCGAATGGGTCTGGGTCTACACCCACAGACCAACCGAACGAAGAAATGTCGAATCCGTCCTCCGCAAATGTGCTTCCGTAGTAGTTGTTGAACTCTCTGTTGATCAGGTCACCGAACTCCAGCAACTTGAAGTCAGCCTGAATGCCAATCTTGGGCATATCAAGATTGACAGCCTGGGTGTACTGCTCTCTCACTTTGTTACCAATGGGTGCAATCTGCGTAATGGTGAAGAATGGCTGGTACTTTGAATAGTCTTCGGTGAAAGGTACCTGCGTCATCGTCTCCTCCTGAGCGACGGTGGTAGTTCCGAAAAGGGATATTACGAGAGAAGCAACGAGCACAACTGACAGGATTGCCGAAATTTTTCTTGTATTCATTTTTAATCCTCCTTTGGTCTCCATTTCCCTTGCCATCCACCAGATGTGATGTCGGATCGAATGTGCAATACCGATCAAAGGAGGTGACATCTTCATCCAGTGAACGGCCCGGGATTGTCTCAGTTGTAGATACTATTCAAAATAGTAACTACTCTGGCTTAGTAGTTACTGTACTTTATAAAACTTTCGCTTGGAATTATCATCACTCCCTCTAGAGCTACTACCTAATATCTATACAGGGAGAGTAGTGCATATATCGTTCAGGAGTGGTAATGCTAGATAGTAATTATTCGCGAGATGAGTCCTTAGGCTGAATATCGAATTTTCTGTGGGATATCTGACCCAGAAATGGACACGCACCCACTTCAGATTTCACACATTTGAACCCATTCTTCACTCGTCATTCTTTGGGATTCACGTAAGAACAAGAAGTGATCAGGTTCTTTCTAAAGCGATGAGGGTTCCATTCTGCACCAGAAGGGTTCTGACTATAGTCCAGAGACAGAGTCCCCCCTCTGGTTTCCTCTTCTCCGCTGCTCTGCTCTTTCTTCGCGATGAACCACCAGTATCTTATTGTGTCTGTGAATCGTTATTGACCGGGTGCCATGACACAAAGGAGGTGTGCTGGTGCGAAGTGAGAGATCTCAATTCCAGGGGCAATGACCACAGTAAGTGAGGTCATGGAAACTCAGGGTGGTACATCTACCGCAACATTTTTCTCCCTGCAGGTAAATCCATATTATGGGAACTCTGTTTATAGGAACCAGTGGCTGGAGCTACGATGATTGGATTGGCCCCTTCTATCCCGAAGGTATCAAGAAGGGAAAGATGCTGGAGTTCTACGCAAGAGAATTCAACCTGGTAGAAATCAATTCAACCTTTTATGCTCTTCCCAATAAGTATGCCGTCTTGTCCTGGAACAAGAAGGTACCTGATGATTTCAGATTCACAGCAAAGATTCCCAGAGAAATTACCCACAAGAGATTTCTCAAAAACGCAGAACCAGTATTCAAGGAATTCTATTCTCTGATGTTCCCCTTAATTGACTCGGGAAAATTGGGCTGTTTTCTCATACAGTTGCCTCCAAAGTTCTCCACAGAGTACGAAGACAACCTGAAGAAGTTTCTGGACTTTCTGCCTGACAATGTGCGGTTTGCTGTAGAATTCCGTCATACCTCGTGGGATTCAAAGACAGACGACTCTTTTCTCAGAGACAGCCACACTGCCTTTGTTGTTACAGATTCTGTGAAGATGGAACCTATTGTGCGGGTTACATCAGATCTTGGATATGTGAGATGGCACGGGAGAAACCCCTCCCACTGGTATGATTACCAGTACACAGAAGAGGAATTGAAGGAATGGGTACCCAAAGTCCAGAACATGCGCCTGTCAACTGAGACACTGTATCTCCAGTTCAACAACCACCCCCGGGGACAGGCAATCACCAATGCCAGAATGCTGAAAGACCTGCTGAATATTCCCTACGAGAAAGCCCAACCTGGACAGAGACGGTTGGATAGTTGGTTTGGCTCATAAAGTGCCTTCCCGGCGCGATGACAGGCGCGGGAGACAGCAGGGTTCGAATTGCCAGCAGGAAGGAGTGCGTACTGCTCCTCTGCTCGTCTACTATACCTTTATAAGTCTCGATGGAAATGAGGTATGATGAAAGAATTGCTGCCGGTGGAAAAAAAGCGGAAATTGGTGGTGCTCAACAGCATTTTCATGAAGATTCAGAAAACACTGGAGGCATCCATAGGCACGTCCGCGGCAAAGGTTCTATATTCTGCAGGAAGAGAATTTGGTGACAGGTACATGGAGATTATGCAATCTGAGGAAGAAAGTGCCACCATCCAGGATCTTCTTGCGGAATTGGAGGCCACTGGCTTTGTCAAGGCCACCTTTCATCCCGAAGAAATGCGATTCAAGGTTATTGATTCCCCAATTGCTTCTGGCTATGAGAAAAGTGATGAACCTGTGTGTCACTTTCTTGCCGGATTTTTCGAGGGGCTGGTTTCCAGATACTACAACGAGGAAGACATCATGTACAGGGAGACCTCCTGTCAAGCTGCCGGGGCCAATCAGTGCTTGTTTGAGCTGGTCAAGAAGAATTCCTCGGTGTGAGCTCAATTTTGTCATTCAAGTGAGGAGAAAATTCCTGCTTGCCCACATGAGAGGAAGAGAGCCTAACCTGGCAACAAAAGTGGTCTTCACCAGCCTGACAATGGCAATGGAAAAAGCTATATATATGGTATTGAGAAAAAGAATGGAGGTTGAACAGCATGGGGCTCTTTGATAAAGGAAAAGATGAGGTCATAGAATCTCTAAGACGGATGGCCACCGAGTTGCGGGATGAAAATTCCCGTCTCACCAGAGAGCTGGAGACGTACAGAAAGGAATACGGCGGAGTATCCAAGCTGAGAGAAGTAGCCGAGAGGCTCACTGAGGATAACCAGGCTCTCTTGGATAAGGTGGAGAATTTTACGGAGACGGAGCGGCAGCTAAAACAGATGATTGAAGAGAAAAACCTTGAAATCTCCGAACTTCAGCAGGTAATACAGCAGAAGAAGGATGAGATTTCCCTGAAAACCTTTGCCATTGTGGCTAGAGACTCAGACATCAGCCTCTCTGATGATCTAGTTCTTACCGGAGGGCTGAAAACAAGCCGCAGCATTCACCTGGGAGATGGAGTCATTATAAAAGGGAATATCGAGGCAGGAGAAGAAGTACACCTCGGCGACAAGAATATGGTATATGGTGATGTCGTGGCTTCAACAGTGAAGAGCAAGGCAGAGTGCGAGTTCAAGGGTTCCATCAAAGGCAAGGATGCTTCTCTAGGAGACAGAAATATCATTAATTCGCCCGTTAACATAGAAGTCCAGCTGGAAATAGGGAACTTCTGCGAAGTGAAAGAAGATGTGTACTGTAAAGGAGATATCTACGTGGGATCTGACAGCGTCCTTCAGAAAGTCATGTGTGATGGCAGCCTGAAGATCGGATCCAGAACAACAGTCCAGCGCATCGTTTCCAAAGGAGTGGTGGAACTGGGAAGACTACCCAAGTAAGACGCTACGCTCGCGATCTCAGTTCTTCAAGCATGTAGTAACACTGATCTACCATTGATTTTACGCGGTCAATCTGGGCAGCATGAACATCAGACAGATCTGCATGTTCCAGAGAGTCCAGCAGCTGATCATAGATGTCATAGAGCCTGAAGAACTCCCCAGGTGATGCCCGCTCCAGGTCGGCTTTCAATTGTTCCACTTCCTGAGCAAAGGAATCCCAGTAGAACTTCTTGGCACGTACCTCCCGTACGCGTTCTTCAACGTGTTCTTTCTGTTCGAGGTCCTTCATCTTGGCATAGGATTCGCGTATGCGGTCTCTTATTTTCAATTTGAGGTCTTCAGGAAGATCATCTGCTATCTCCTGGAATTTTTTTGCAATTCTGTTGTATCCATCGGGATTAAAGGTACCGGAGCCAATCAAGGTGCTGATCTCTTCCAGAAGTTCTTCTCCAATCTCTTCCGATGTCTTTTTTTCTGATCTCTGGATTCTTTTTCCAATTTCCACCAGGTACTCATCAATTTCGACTTCCAGTGGCTCATCCACATTCCTTGGCATTTCCTGCTGTCTCTTCAACAGGTCAGCGTACCGTCTTTTCGCCTGAATTGAGTCCAGTGAGTCCAGAGAATCGAGAACCCTCTTTGCATCAGAAAGCAATTCCTCAAGCGGCTTTGTCGGCGACTCCTGTTCTCCGACCGCATCAATTCTCTCTTTCAGTTCCTGAATGTTCTGCACAATTCGTGATCCAATGAGAGAATCAGGAGAGAATGGTTTGTCCTTCAGCGAGTGATACAGATTATTTGCCTCATCAAAGTGTTCGGCAACATAATCTGTGTTATAAATATCAAGGATATCTCTTGTTTCCGCCAACAGCCGGGCCATCTCTCTTTCAGTGAGTTCTGTTCTGGGGATTCCTTCCTTAGCCCTGAAAGGTTTTTTAACTTCTTCTGGAGGTCCTTTTCCGACACGGAGTCCCAATTCTTCTGCTTTCTGTCGTATTTTCTGTTCTTCCTCTATAAGTTTCTCCAGAATATCAGTTGTTGATTCCACACGAGGAATTGCCTTTGCTGAAATATAAAGCTTTTGGCCGGTACGCAGAGAAACAAAGAGTGAGAGACTCTCATACTCTGTGTAGAGCCCGATTCATCACACATTTTCCAGTGGTATCACCTGGTTGTCTTCCTGAGGGCGATGTCCAGTCCCAGGACAAAAAGTATCAGGACAGCCAGCAGGTAAGACAGAGACGTCCTGCCATCATCAACTTCTAGCGAAAGTCCCCCCGGATAGGAATCCTGCAACACTGGATGAGGATCGTACAGGTTGTAGTACTCGGGAGGATAGAGATCCTTGAAAGCTGGATATACTATTTCCTGCATATACTGCTTCACCTGGGGAACGGCCTTCTCAAATCCCTCCTCAATTGGTATTCCCCGGGTAGACTCACAGAAGTAGTAGGTAAACACAAACCCTGTAATGGGCAGGTTCTCCTCTGGTAGCCCTGCCCACCCGAGCTCTTCTGCTGAGACTGAGCCAATCCCCACGTAGGGACTCTCACTCTCTGGCAGAAAGGAACCTGCATAACATGAATCTATGATCAGTATCCTCTTCTCACTGGTGACAGTCTCCCAGAGCGGAGGCATGAGGGTATTCCATTGAAGATCGTATCTCACGTATCCCCCGTGAGAACAAATATAGAATAGAGCAATATCATTGTGGTCTGCTCCCTGCAGGAACTCAATACCTTCTCTCACTGTATCTGCCGTAATATTGTCTCTCCTTTCTAGAATGTGCGATTCCTGCCACCCATGGTACTGGAGCAGCTCCTCCATTCTTTCAACATTCACGAATCCCATGGGAAGGTCAGTATATCCTTCAGGGAAATCATCAGTTTCCATGAGGACAGCCCATCCCTCTACAGGGTTCTTGAATGTAGCAGATATCAGTATGGAAGCCACAGCCACTATGGCAATTCCATAACACCAAATCCTGCAGCGCGTATTCCTACACATGCTGATAGTATCACCACAGTCATGCCAGTGACCAGCGCATCTTTCACTGTGAAGTGAAGCTCTCTCAAATACGTGCGGTTACCTCTGCCAAATGCTCGGGAATCGATGGCAATGGACAATGCTTCAGCCAGCCGTATGGCCGATATGATTAATGGAATTAATATAGGTATATACTTTCTCACTTTTTCTACAATATTGCCCTTTTCCAGTTCCAGTCCCCGTGCCTTCTGTGCGTCCATAATGGTCATGGCAATCCCTGCCAGGGCAGGAACCTTGCTCAGGGCAATTGCCAGCATCAATCCAAAGTCGTACCGCAGCCCGGAGGTAACAAGAGCGAGAACCAGATCTCTCTGTTCAGTGGTCATCAGGAGCAGGTATGTGGCAACGATCAGGGACAGCAATCTGAAGGACATGGCGATACCCATCCGGATTCCCTCTTCCGTGATAATGATCTTCCAGTATGATACAAGGACTGTCCCTGTTCTCTGGAAGAGGGGCCATATCACAAGTGCCATCACCACAAGAGGGAGAATCAACTTCAGATAGGGGAACAGCTTCGCAAAAGGGATCCTGGCTACAAGTCTGAGGACAATTATCTCAAGCACAAAGAGAACTGTCAAAACCCTGTAGTCACTGAACATAATACCCACAAGAAACAGGCTAATGGATACGAAGAGCTTTGTCCTCGGGTCCAGGGAGTGGAGAAAGGATCTTTTCCTGATAAACATGGTCTGCTGAATCATGGACCACCCTCCATGTTCTGCAGCAACTCTCCCACACTGAGGCATGTTCCATATCCAAGGCGATTACTGAGTCTGGTAATCTGGGGCGCTTCAAGGAAGTTGTCAGAAAGCAGGTCCTGGTTTGAAAAGATCTCATGAGGACTCCCCTCGGCAGCCACTGTCCCTTCTTTCAAAATGAGTATTCGGTTGGCCATTTCTGCTACCAGCTTCATGTCGTGAGTCACCAGGACCACGGTGCGACTCTGCTGGTGAAGGGCTTTAACCAGTTCAATAATTGAGCGGGAGCTCGTGAGATCCAGGCCGGTGGTGGGTTCGTCCAATACAAGAATGTGAGGGTTCATCACCAGGACAGATGCTATGACGAGCCGCTGTTTTTCTCCCCCTGACAGGCTGGCAGGATGTGTGTCCTTGTATTTGAGGAGGCCAGTCTGCCTCAGGACGTCAGACACACGTTCCTGTCTCTCTTCTGGATGCACATGCAGGTTTTTGGGGCCAAATTCTACTTCTTCGAATACACTGTCTGCAAAGATCTGATGATCAGGGTTCTGAAATACATATCCTACCTTCTGGGCCAGCTGGGCAACGCTCTTGTCTTTAATAGGTTCTCCAAATACAGAGATTTCTCCTCTATGGGGGCGCAGCAGTCCATTGAAGTGCTTCACCAGTGTCGTCTTTCCTGATCCATTCTGTCCTATAATGGCTGTAATCTCCCCCCGTCCAATGGTGAGGGAGACATTGTTGAGGACAGGGACATCGTCGTACTGGAAGGACAGGGCTCTCACCTCAATGGCAGGTGCTGCACTGCAGGGCTGTGACGTCTCCTGGTTCAGGAACCCTGACTTCTCTCTCATGCTTGGGGGACGTTTCCTGTTTAAGGTTAAATTTTCAAGCAGGGATACAGCATCTTCGAGTGTGACTGCTACTCTCTCTATGACTCCTCTCTTGCAGAGTTCATAGGTCAGTTCAGCAACCTCAGGGACCTGTATTCCCAGAGCTTCCATCTCTTCCACGCGGGAAAGGACATCCCCGGGTGATCCGGAGGCCACAACAGTGCCGTCTTTTACCACCAGCACCTGCTGGGCATGTTCTGCAATGTGTTCTGTATTGTGTTCAATAAGGATGATGGACATCCCGCCAGCGTGGAGGCCGTCCAGGACATGGTAGACACTCTGTCTTCCTCTTGGATCCAGTTGAGATGTTGGTTCATCCAGGACGAGGTGGGAGGGGTTCATGGTCAAAATAGAAGCAATGGCAAGTTTCTGTTTTTCTCCTCCGGACAGAGAAAAGGGGAATCGCTCCCTATCCGTTATCCCTATGATGCGGAGGGCCTCATCGATACGGGCCACTATTTCTTCTCGAGGCAGCCCCAGGTTCTCAGGACCAAAAGCCAGTTCCTCCTCCACACTCATGGCAAATAACTGAGATTCGGGATTTTGAAGAACAATACCCACTTTTTCAGCAAGCTCGTGTACCTGGTGTTCTCGTGTATCCAGGCTGTCAACACGTACCTTCCCTGACAGGTGACCTCCAATAGAGTGAGGTATGATTCCATTCATGGTAAAACAGAGAGTGCTCTTTCCTGAACCAGAAGGGCCAACAAGTGCAATGTAGGCTCCCTGAGGGACAACCAGGTTAACATTCCTCAGCACCAGTGATTCACGTGTGCTGTACTGAAAGGAGAGATCTTCAACACTGATCATTGCGTCCTCTCACATGATTCTACATAAATGCTTTTGTATTGAAAAGTCCATAAGAGAGAGTATCCACTCTCCACATTGACTGACTGTAGCCCCACATCCAGAATGTTCAGATCACAAGCTGGAGTATGAGGTGTGTGTACCTTTCAGGCATGGGGCCACCCTTACAGTGGGGTGGCAGGTCCTCCATTGAGAACGGCTTCTTTCTGAGTGAATCCAGGGCCACTGCTCTGTCGTATGGAAACGAATAACCTGCCGTCTTCTAATTCAATGATGAGGTTGCAGTTGCCATCTACAATGTCATTTCTCCCGAAAAATTGAGGTCTCCTTCCCAGCGGCAGTGTGGCCATCCTAATGGTAATCTCCCCTCTGGAAAGCTCATCTGCAGACAGGAGTTTTCTGAGATCTCTTTCCTGCAAGGGAATACTCACTTCAGTTTCTGATATTGTTTTGTTGTACCATTCTGCCACAGGAATATCATAGAAATAGCCCGAAAAATCAGCCTGCGGACCATAGGCTTCGGGATCAAGAGGTGTGGAGCTGTTGATTTCCACATACTGGTTCCCGAAGAGCTGAGTGCCTCCTACAAAGAGTGAAGAGAACGTGAAGAACAGACACAGGAAAACAGGGATTTTCCGACTCTTTTCAGCAGAGAGAAGAGAGTCAATCCTGTTGGTGGCTCCAATCCAATGAACGGCGAGAGAACATGGCGCTCCACATGCGAGGCTGTGGAATTTGAGGAGCAGGGAAAGAAATGTCCGGGTGTCTTGAGTGCAGGTTATCGACGCCTGATCAGCGCAACACTCTCTGTCAGTGAACACTCTATTATACAGGAACCAACTCATGGGGTTGTACAGGAAAATAATGCACAGAGCGGCGAGAACTGGCTTCAGGAGTGTGTCTCTCCCTTTAATGTGGTACAACTCATGTCGTATGATTATCCGCAGTTCACTGTCATTCACAACATCAAGGAGGTCTTTTCCTACTGCAAGAAACGGAGGGTACCCGTAGACAAAGGCATCACATTTCTTCTTGCACACCATCACCTGCTTGATGGAGACTCCCAGTTCGGAGGAGACGTTGTTCACCACAGTCAGAAGTCGTGAATCTGTTGCTGGCTCGCATTCAAACACCCTGGCTACTATCTGCTTGCTGAAGAGCAGCATCACCACGAAGCAAACAACTGCAGCCACCAGCAAAACCACACTTGCCCGGGCAAATCCAGAATATGTTGACGTCATGGTGGCAGATCGAGCGACCCAGTTGTCAATCTGGGAAGAGCTGGCATTGCCAGCAGGAATCTCTCCTGACAAGATAGTCAGTTCAACCATCTTGAAGGGAACAAACAAGAATATGAAGAAACAGGAGAGCAGAGAAATAAGCCTTATTCGGAATCGGGTGGTGGCATTCCTCACCTTCAGTAGGGCTATGATGCCTTCATTGGTGAACTGTGCCACCACAATCAAGGTAACTGCAAGCGCAAGATTTTGCCACTCATTCATGAGACAACTCCTTGAGACGAGCCCTTAGTTTCTCCACATCTTCTTCATCTAAATTCAGACTTTCTGAGAAGTAATTGATAGTCCGATTTCCGAACCGCATCAGGAGATCATCTATGGTAGAGCGAATGACCTGATCTATGTACTTTGGTTTTGACTTGGCAATCGTGTACACATAGCGGTATCCTCCTCTTCCCTTCACCAGCTTCCTGTTGAGTAGTTTCTTCTTGTGAAGTCTCGTGAGCGTAGTGTTGATGGTAGTGTATGCAATCTGTTTTTCCCTGTTGAGTTCCGAATAGACCTCCCGTGCATCAGCTTTCTTCTTCTCCCAGAAGACTTCCATTATAGTTCGTTCAAGAGGACCAAGTCTTTTAATGTTCATCACTACTACCTGTCGTGGTAACCTTTTAAAGGTTTCTCCTCTGACGGTATGGTATACAATTTACCATTTAAATACTCCATTTGAAGCATAAAGTGATAGGAGTGTTTATACACTGTGAGAAACCCAGCCTGATTACCAGGAGAAGGAACGTACTGCAGCCTGACAAAAGAAACGAGTGGTAAATTGCTGACTCTCGTCAGTAGAACAAGGAATTCCAGAGATACGGGGACGAAGAGGGCATCTTGTGCATCCTTTCCTCATAACAACCCTCTCTAAATACCCATACCAGGTGCTTCCCAGAAATAACAACAGAGGTAGTGCAGTGTGCACCAGAATATGTGGCAGGAGAAGGGGCACATGTTTTCATGGCAGGCACATTATAAGACCGTAGCTGCTCAATCCCACAGCCATACTTACACTATATAGTACATCATTTAGAATACGAAAGGATGGCGAGGAAAGAATACCACGTGTGGTAGATCTATTTCCTTCTCAGTCCCAGAAGTCTTCGATCTTGTATTTACCGTCTTCTTTCACAATTGCAAAATTGAAAAAGACCTCTTCAACCACCTTCTCGCCCTGCGCCGTATACTCCTTATCCATTCTTGCCAGATATATGGTTCTGTCTGATGGCAATCCTGGCTGTTCTGCTGATAAGGCGAGCATTCCAATACCTTTCACTGCAAAGGTTGTCTCTGATTCTTCTGCTTCCTCCAACATGGTTTTAATGTTATCTTTTATTCGCTCCTCACCACCATTAGCCATAATGTATGCTTTTGAGAGTGTAATATATATACCTTCAACATCTCGATCGTTATAGGATCGAATCCATGTTCTCACTGCATTTTCGGGCGTGTCAAGATTTACACCAATGGTGCAGCCAAGCACCAGAAGACAACATAGTACAGCCATAATCTGTTTCATGGGATCACCATAGGAGTTGGTTATCATCTCTTTATAAAGATTGCCATGAGCTGTTCATCAGATAGTGGGTCGTTGAGACAATCCAAAAGTATTTATGTGAATGGAGTGAAACCACGATGCTGCATCTGCAGACTCGTAAAATGATGTTCAAAAAGGAGGAATTACATGAATGTACAAGCTCTGCTGCTGTTGGTGGCCATTGTATGTGATGTGCTACTTATGGGGATTTTTGTCAGAGATTACAGGATTTCAAAGGAAAAAATGAATCTATTGTTTGTTTTGGGACTGATTGCAGTCTTGTTAATCTGTATATATTTCTTTCTGGAGAAGATGGGAATTGTCATCGTGATCTGAATTTGATTTTCGTTTTTTTGGTATTTCTTTTTTTGAATGTTCGCAGAAGCTCATTTCCACCATGCCAGAGCAAGAAGCAGCTAATTCAGAGTTCTCAATTTACTATTTAAGATAATACCTACTATGTAGTGTAGTATGCCACTATTTGCTTTAGCTACGACTTAATATAGTATATACTACTGAAACCGAAAGGTTTATAAGTCTTTCACTGTAGTTGGATACAATACCGATCAAAGGAGGTAGAAAACATATGAATGTAAAAACAAGAAAAGTCTCAATGGTGCTGTCGATTGTTCTCTTGACTTCTTTGGTACTGTCTTTATTCGGGACAACAGCGATTGCTCAGGAACAGCAGATCACAAAAGTGCCTTTTACTGAGGATTATTCAAAGTATCCACCGTTCTTTACGATTACGCAAATTGCACCCATTGGTAACAAAGTGAGAGAGCAGTATACTCAGGCTGTTAACCTTGAGATGCCCAAGATTGGCATTCAGGCTGACTTCAAGTTGCTGGAATTCGGTGACCTGATCAACAGAGAGTTCAACAACTACTATGGAAAAGCCTATTCTGAAGATGGATTCGATATTTCTTCGTTCGGCTGGTCTGTGGGTGTAGACCCTGACCCATTCGACATATTCCACTCTTCTGCTATGACACCAATTGGTAACAACGTTACATTCTGGTACTGCCCTGAGTCCGACGAGATGCTGGCTAAAGCACGAGTCGAACTGAATCAGGAAACCAGAAAGGATTACCTGTGGAGATGGCAGGAGATTGTTGCAGACGAGAAGCCCTACTGTGTTGTATACATTCCACTCAACATGTGGGCTTCAGTGGACACATTGGATGGGTTCAGTGGATTACTGTGGACACAGAATTATGATGCCGCGTCCTGGTCAATTCCAGGAAAGGACACCATTGTATACGCTACGCCTGCAGCTGTCGAGGGTATGCTGGTATGGAGATGGAACTCAGTGTATGGGTACTACTGCAACCAGCAAATATTCCAGACACTATGGCAGAACGATGAGAATCTGAACCAGTCACCAGTACTGGCTGACTCTGCAACAGAAGGGCCTACCATTGTCTTTGCACCCAGCATGCTGGATGATGCCTCAATTGAAGCTCTTGCACCTGATGTCAAGAAGTGCAATGTGAGTTCCAAACTTGCTGAACCCGTCGTATTCCCGGAGTACTTTGACATCAAGATAAAAGAAGGTATCATGTTCCACGATGGCGTAGAAATGACCAGTGAAGACATCAAGTGGTCCTTTGACGCCTGTGTCAGCCCGGATACTGCATTCCAGGGATACGGGACATTCAGAGATGTGTATGGTGGATCAGAGATCATTGACAAGTACACGCTGAGAGTATTCGTGGGAATGCCCCACGCTGCGTGGCTGAGAAACTGTGATGTGAACATTCTGCCAAAGCACGTCTACGGTAGTATCCCCATAACGGGAGCAGAAGCTGCCACTGGCTGGATGGAGTCTGATGTTAACAGGGGAGAGACCGTTATTGGTTCTGGACCCTTCGTCTTTGACTCCTGGGAAGCCGATCAGTATTGGAAGCTGAAGAAGAATGCCGACTACTGGGGTGCCAAGTACGGTCTCCCAGATGCTGGATGCGACTTCCTGGTACTGAAGCTGATACCTGAGAGAGAGGCAGCCCGTGTTGCCCTGGAAACTGGCGAAGCAGACATTGTGGACACCTATTACAACTTGACAATCATTGGTGAGGAGCTCGAGGCTACTCCCGGAGTCAAGCTGTGGACGTCAGAGCAGTTCGGATACCAGCACCTGCACTTCAACTGCCGCAACCCATACCTGGCCAACAAGTATGTGAGACAGGCTATCTCCCACTGTATTGACAGACAGGGAATTGTTGATAACCTGTTGGGTGGCTATGGTGTACCCGGAAGGAATCCTGTTGCTGTTCCCTCATGGGCGTTCAACACCAACGTTGCCCCAGATTCATATGACCTGGCTAAGGCACGAGAACTTATGGACATGGCAGGATACCGCTTCTACATCATAGAGAAGGAAGTGACTGTGGAAGGCGGAGAAGCAGGAGCCGGCACGTCTACAACGACACTCATTGTGATTGGAATAGTTGCCCTGATCGTCGGACTTGCCATTGGTTACATGGTAAAGAAAAAGGACTAAGATCAATTTTTTCCCTTTTTCCCTTTTTTGAAGGGAGAGTTAAAACGACTGAGGACAAGAAGAACAGCCCCGACATGAGGAGACTTTCTTTAGACAAAACAAAGGAGGATGTGCGATATGGGAATGAGAGAATACATCTTGAAGAGAGTGATACTGATTATTCCCATGCTGATGGGAATTTCTTTCATAGTGTTCATGTTAATGTACCTGATGCCAGGGGATGCTGTCGATCTCATGTTGGCATTGCAGCCCGACACTGATCCTGCATACGTGGCACACATAAAATCGATCTACGGCCTGGATCAACCGTGGTATATCCAGTACTTCTACTGGCTCAAACAGTTTGCAACCTTGAATCTTGGGTCTTCATTCCTATCAGGGAGAGATGTCTCCGAGGAAATCGGGGCCAGAGTTGTAAACACACTGTCATATCAGTTGCTTGCTGTGGTTTTCTCAATAGCTGTTGCTATACCAGCGGGAATAGTCTCTGCAGTTAAGCAGTATTCAAAAACTGATAATCTGGTGATGACAGCAGCGTTGCTGGGTGTTTCGTTCCCGATCTTCTTCTTAGGGTTGATGAACATCTTCTTGTTCGCCCTGATACTGGGATGGCTTCCCAGCGGAGGCGCCCATTCTACAGTGTTTCTGGGACGGGACATTCCCCATGATTTCTCATACTACCTGGACTACCTGAAACATCTGGCTTTGCCCACATTGACTCTGGGTCTCGCATCCACTGCGTATAATGCGCGGCTGGTTCGATCGTCAATGCTCAATGTCCTGCGCGAAGACTACATCATGACAGCCAGGGCTAAAGGACTCAAGGAACGAGTAGTCGTCTACAAACATGCATTGAGAAATGCAATGCTTCCGGTAATAACTGTTACCGGTATGCAGATTGCACTTACTCTGGGAGGAGCACCTATAACAGAAACCGTGTTTTCATGGCCCGGCCTGGGTAAGTACTTTGTTTATGCAATTCAGCATAGGGACTATTTCGTTATTGTAGGAATAACTGTGGTACTGGGAACCCTTATTCTGGTGGCCAATGTCTTGATTGACATTTCCTACAAGTGGCTTGATCCAAGAGTGGAGTTCTAGTCTATAGGTGATTTCAATGGCAGAAAAGAAGAAGAAAACTACTGAAGTACCTGAAATGGACAAAGAGCTGGAGCAGCAGTTGCGCGAGGCCGAACGAAGTGCAGGAATACTCATGACCACCCTCCGGCGCTTCATCAGAAACAAAGCAGGTATTGTGGGATTGGCAGTGTTCCTGGTGGTCGTGCTCATGGCAGTTTTGGCCCCGCAGATTTCACCGAATGATCCTAATACTGTTTCGCTCATGAACAGCTATCTTGCTCCAGGTGAAAACCCTCAATATCCACTTGGCACTGATGCTCTGGGAAGATGTCTGTATTCTCGCCTGCTGTACGGTGCTGAGAGATCCCTCCTGGTGGGGATTGTTGCAGTAGGCGTTGGTGGAGTAGTTGGCACCCTCTATGGAGCAATCTCTGCTTTCTACGCAGGAGTATTGGACATATTCCTCATGAGACTTGTGGATATTTTCCTGGCACTGCCCTTCATACCAATAGTTGTAATTTTGGTGACTCTGTATCCTGAAGGCGGTCTGATCATGATTGGATTGGCCATCGCTTTCATCAACTGGACAGGGTATGCCCGACTAATACGGAGTGAAATTCTGTCCCTCAGAGAAAGGCAGTTTACAGAAGCAGCACGAGGATTGGGAGCATCCAACCTCCGAATCATCTTGAGGCATATGCTTCCCAACGCAATTGCACCTGTCATTGTAGCAGCAACCTTCGGTATGGCAGCTGCGATTCTGACTGAAGCAGGTGTTGCATTCTTGGGCTTCGGAAATCCTGTGATTCCTTCCTGGGGACGAATATGCGCAGAAGGGAGAGATGTCATGAGGACAGCCTGGTGGATTACAGTACTACCTGGTATCATGATATTCATCGCCGTCTTGGGATTCAACCTGCTGGGTGATGGAATCAGAGATTCACTGGATCCTCGACTGAAAAGGTGATATTTTGGCTGATAATCTACTGGAAATTAAAGGACTGAAAACTTACTTTTACACAGAGGATGGCATAGTAAGAGCGTTGGAAGGAATCGATCTTCACATTGAACAGGGAGAAACGCTGGGACTGGTGGGTGAATCTGGTTGTGGAAAAACAGTCACTGCCCTTTCCGTTCTCAGACTTGTTCCTGATCCTCCTGGGAAAATAATCGAGGGAGAGATACTCTTTGAAGGTGTGAACCTCCTTGCTCTTTCTGAGAGCGATATGAGGCAGATCAGAGGAAACGACATATCGATGATTTTCCAGGATCCCCAGAGTGCGCTTAACCCTGTATTTACGGTGGACAACCAGTTGAGAGAGGTGATTGAACTTCACCAGGGTCTTGATAAGAAAGAGGCCAGACAAAAAGCCATAGAAATGCTGGATCTTGTGGGAATTCCTGACCCTGAGGCTCGTGTGGAGGACTACCCCCATCAGTTCAGTGGAGGAATGAAGCAGCGAGTCATGATTGCAATGGCTCTCTCATGTAATCCCAAGATGCTGATAGCAGACGAGCCCACCACAAACCTCGACGTGACAGTTCAAGCACAGGTTTTGGATATGATAAACAACCTCAGGAAAGAGCTGGGCACAACAGTCTTGCTCATCACCCACAACCTGGGTGTCATTGCTGAGATGTCTGATCATGTGGGAGTGATGTACGCTGGACGGCTGGTTGAATATGGAGATGCTGATACCATTTTCCATGCTCCACTTCACCCCTATACCATAGCACTTCATGAGGCCGTACCCAGGGTGACAGAGAAGAAGCAGAAGCTGGGTGTTATCAAGGGTGTTGTCCCGAATCTCATCTATCCTCCATCTGGTTGCAGGTTCCACCCTCGGTGTGACTTTTCAACAGAGGTCTGCGAAAAAGAACAACCAAAAGGAGAGTGGGTTGGTGATCACTATGTTGAATGCTGGCACAGAAGGGAGGGGACCAAGCTATGAACCCAATTATGGAGATTAAGAATCTGGAGAAGTACTTCCCCATTACTGCAGGATTCTTCGGGCGAAAGGTGGGAGATATCAGGGCAGTCGACAATGTGAGTTTCGATGTCTTGCCTAAAGAGATCCTGGGTATTGTGGGTGAATCTGGATGTGGAAAGACGACACTGGGAAAGACTATCTTGAGGCTTATCGAACCAACAGCAGGAGAAATCCTCTTTGAAGGAAAAGACGTCAGCACGCTGGGGACCAGTGAACTGAAGGAGTTCAGGAAAGAAGCTCAGATGATATACCAGGACCCGTACTCATCACTGGATCCAAGGATGACAGTGTACGATATTATCGGAGAACCCTTCGACATCCATGGTGAACTGAAGTCAGGAGAGAAGAAGAAGGTCATTCTGCGTCTCATGAGTGAAGTTGGGTTGGCGCCCTTCCACATATACCGGTACCCACACGAATTCTCTGGAGGACAGAGACAGCGAATTGGGATAGCCCGGGCTATTGCCCTCAAGCCCAAGTTGATTGTGGCAGATGAACCCACCTCTGCACTGGATGTCTCTGTTCAATCAAAGATACTCAACTTGCTGTCTGACATCCAGAAGGAAGAAGGATTGACCATGCTGTTTATCACTCACGATCTGAGCATCGTCAGGCACATCAGTGATCGGGTAGCTGTGATGTATGTGGGTGTCGTCGTTGAGATGGGCAAGGAAGAGCAGATCTTCGAGAAGATGTACCATCCCTATACTGAAGCACTTCTTTCAGCAGCCCCCATAGCAGATCCTCGGAGGAAGAGGAAGAGGATCATCCTTACAGGCGATGTGCCCACGCCCGCCAATCCGCCTAAAGGGTGCAGGTTCCATCCCCGCTGTCGATATGCCAAAGAAAATTGTGCCACAGAGATTCCTCAGCTGCGAGATATGGGAGACGGCCATTTTGTGGCCTGTCACTATCCATTGATCTAAATGAAAAGCGACAACAAGAAACTGGTCGTGGCCGTTTTCTTCTTTTTCTTATTTGCTCTCTTTGCCAACAGGGAATACCAGGAGTGGAAAGGGCAAAAGTTTGTCCCCAATCGATACAAGAATGACGAAATCTTTGAGCGCCCTACCTACACCACCAATGGGCTGTACTATCTCGAGGGCTCTCTCTGGATATCCTCAGGTCTTGACAAGGCGCTCCTGGAATACGATCTGAACACGAAGCAGGTCATTCGGACAATAGAGGTGCCCTGCTTCGAGGCCGCTGGATTGACGTTTGATGGGGAGGACTTCTGGGTAGCTGACTATGCCAGAAGGACCATCTATAAAGTGGCTATGGACGGGACCATCGAGGGGTCATATGTGGCCCCCTACAGTACTCCCTATGGGCTGGCCTGGGACGGTGAGTCTCTGTGGGTTCTGGATGTGTTTGGGCTTGAAGAGTATCCCGATCTCTATGCCAACATTTACCCCAATTCTTTCTTATATCGATATGATCCAGATTCAGGAGAAATCCTGGAGACTCTTGAATCACCCACGCCTTTCGCAGGAGACATTGCATACAAGAACGGTCAGATCATCGTTACAGGAGTGACCTCGCGCAAGGTATACCACATCAATCCAAGGTCCAAGACGACCACTCTATGGTACTACGCTCCTGACAGTCTTCCCAGAGCAATTGCAGCAGGAGAAGATAATACATATTTCATAACAGGTATGTCTACCAGAGAAATCTTTGAAGTGAACCTGGACAAGAGGGCGCAGTACAGTGATATCCGTCAACCAAGTAACGTGATCATACCCTTCTGGGTGATCATCATGACGCTTATTCTTTTGCTGCCCATATTCCTGGACGAACTGATGACCCGTGAATATCCTCGGAAAGAGAATGCGCTGGAAAAATTGTACTTTTTCTTCATCTCCAACGAAATCAGTGCATTCGTGGTTAAAGCAGCCATAGTCTCTGTGATCATCTACTATATTTCAGACTATTTTCTGCTCAGGAAGGCAGTTGCTTTGATCACAAAGGGGATTCTTGATGCATGTGGAATCTATACGACATATGTGGCAGGGAGTGATTTTGTCTTTCTGGAGGGCTGTTCCATAGAGAAATCCTGTCTCTCTCTGTTCTTCATTGCAGTACTTGTGGGAATGATCTTTGCCACTACCACGTCCTTCAAGGAAAAAGTACTCCTCTCTCTTGCAGGATTCGGCATGATTTCAGCGTGGAATATAGTGAGGCTGGTCATATTGATTGTTCTTCTCAGAGAGAATGTGCCCACTGTTCTATCACATGATGTGTTCTTTTATGCAGGAGGGTTCATCATGCTGGCTGTTGCTCTCAAGGTTTGCAGCAAGGCGTCCCCTGAAATAGCGAATGACTTCTCTCTTCTTGCAGAATCGGCACAAGAAACCTTTTTAAATCTCTATTCAGATGAGGAGTAGGTGCACGTAATGGAAGACATGGAAAATAACCTGGAGTACAAGGCCGACACGAAAGATGTCATCGCCTTTACTATTGCCCTTTGGCAGATTTTTCTCCCCTACATTCTGGTACTGGTCTTTCTCTTCGTTGTGGCCGTGATATTCTCATTGTTGGTCTAGGTTCTCATCTCTATGCAGGGAGTTCAATACGGGGAGAGGATGGCAGTCTCTGGTAAAGATGGATTCATGAGAGAATGATATGGATGACAAAGGACTCTTTCTTTTGTTCTGCCACAATGAGCAGACAGAGGATCGCCGCCATGTGAGTATGGTGGGAAAACATTAATACGTGCACAGTCGTGCTCAGAAAAGGGTGGTTCTGTTGACTTTTGACTCAGGATGACAGAAAAAGGGAAGAGTATCCTCTATGTTTGCTTAGCTACCTTCTGGACCTCTTTGACCCTTGACAGAAACCTTTATAAGTAGGATGCTATTAGGAGTAATAGCCGACTCGATCGGCAAAAGAGAAAAGGAGGTTCGTGTATGAAAAGACTCTTTATAGTCGCTATTGTAGCAATTTTGGTAGCTAGCATGGCACCGGTACACTCGCAGGGCGGAGTGACATTCAACGTTGGAATGCAAGACGAGCCAAAGACAATGAATCCTTTCCAGGCCCAGGATGTATGGGATTGGAATGTTTTGACCTATTTCTACGAAGGATTGGTAACATACAGACCGATTGACTTCAAGATCGTTCCCAATGTGGCTCTTGAAGTGCCGGAGGTTTCCTCTGACAAGCTTGAGTACACCGTTAAGCTCAGGAACGACGCAACATGGTCTGATGGAAAACCACTGACTGCTCACGACTATGCCTTGTTTGGTAACATGGTCAAGGAGTTCCAGATTGGCCGCTACCTGTCCAGTTGGGAATTTGTCGACACAGTGGAGGCTCTTGATGACTACACTCTGCACTTTGTGCTCTCTGAATGTAGAGTAACCTTTATTGAAGGAACTCTCATGAGTTTGCCAATACCCAGTCACATCTGGGAACCCAAACTCGCTGAGTTTAGAGCTGCAGAGAGCCCCACCAAGGCTCTGCAGGAATACCAGCCAGTAGAACCTGGTGAAATGGTGAGCTGTGGGCCACTCATCTTCATGGAATGGCAGAGAGGTTCATATGTCAAGTGTAAGAAGAACCCCGACTACTTCGACTTCGGTCGCACCCATGTGTATGATGATGGGACTCAATTGGTTCACGGTCCGTACTATGACTATATCGTGTACAGGATTTATGATACCACCGATGCTGCTATTCTAGGACTGAAAAAGGGTGAGATTGACTACATATGGTGGGCAATTCAGCCCGGATATGTGTCAGATCTCTTAGCAGATCCCAATGTCACTGTAACCAACAATCCTGAAAACGGAATGCGGTACATGGCGTTCAACTGTGCAAGAGAACCCTTCAGCGATGTGGCTTTCAGACAGGCTGTGGCAACTCTTGTTGACAGGGACTTCATCCAGGAGAGAGTGTTGCAGAACTATGGTGAAGCTCTCTACTCTGTTGTGCCCCCAGGCAACCGTCAGTGGTACAACACTGAAGTCACCAAGTGGGGCTATGGCAAGCCCATGACAGACAGAGTCCTGGAAGCAGTGGATATCCTCAAGCAGACAGGAAATTACTCCTGGGATGTGGAGCCCACTGTTGAAGAAGGAGCTGTTGTCCCTGGAGAAGGCATTAAGTACAAGGGAGAGTACATCAAGCCATTTGTTATCCTGACACCGCCTGCTGATTACGACCCACTGCGTGCTATGTCCGGTATGCTGATTCAGGAATGGCTGAAACAGATTGGCCTACCCGTTGCTGCTCAACCCACTGCGTTTGGTACTATTGTCCAGAAGGCTATGGGTGAGCGTGACTACGACATGTTCGTTCTGGGCTGGTCTCTGACCATCTATCCTGACTACCTGAGAGACTTCTTCCACTCCTCGCAGATCATGGAGTATGGTTACAATATTCCTCAGTACTCCAACCCCGAGTTTGACAGACTGGCTGATGACCTGGTCACCTGTGGACCACGGGAAGAGAAGATTCAGGCAGCGTTCAAACTGCAGGAGTACCTGGCGAATGAAGTACCGTACATTCCACTGTTTGCTCCTGCGGCCGTTGAAGCCTACAGGAACGACCACTTCTCTGGCTGGTTTGATCAGCTTGACGGAATTGCAGACTCCATCATGTACGTCAAACCTGTTGCAGCTCCAGAGGAGACACCTGCAGCCGAAGAAGAGGAAGAAGAAGGAGGCGGAACGTGTCTCGGAACGCTCTTTGTGGCGCTTGCAGTGATTGGAGGTAGCGCGTTCTATCTCAAGAGGCGAAATTAACCCTTTTTTTCTTTATTTTTTTTGACAGCAATCAGAACCAAAAAAGTTGAAAGGAGGAGGTTGATAACGTGAGCATGCAAAAGTACATCGTAAAGAGGGTAGTACAGATATTCTTAACCCTGATAATTATTATGACAATTATGTTCATTCTCTTTAGAATGATGCCTGGAGATCCAACTGCTTTCATGCTGGATACCAGAATGACACCTGAGCACAAAGC
The DNA here is from genome assembly GCA_018992565.1 of Theionarchaea archaeon. Taxonomy (GTDB): domain Archaea; phylum Methanobacteriota_B; class Thermococci; order Methanofastidiosales; family SZ-28-30; genus SZ-28-30. The sequence goes on along the minus strand of JACVGW010000003.1, from coordinate 11,614 downwards.
CATCATTCGAGCTCAGTTTGGTCTTGATAAGCCAATATGGTATCAATATCTTTTGTATCTTAAGAATTTCTTCAGGGGGAATTTTGGGCGTTCGTTTTACTATGCACGGCCTGTTTACGATCTGGTGATGGAGAAGCTCCCTGCAACACTTCTCTTGTGGACAGGGTCTTATGTCATTTCGTACAGTCTGGGAATAACACTTGGCAAGATCATTGCCTGGAGGAGGGGAGGAAAGCTTGAGTTTGGGTCCACACTCTTTGGGCTGTTCTTCTATTGTATGCCGATTTTCTGGGTGGGACTCATCATGCTGTGGATATTTTCCTATAAATTCGGTTTATTCCCGCTAGGAGGGCTGAAAGGCCCTGATGTCTGGTCAGACCCCACGTCGAGTATATGGCTCAAGGCGCTAGATGTCTTGCACCATGTGGCACTGCCGTTGTCCGTCTTGACTCTGGCATTCTTTGCAGGGAGCATGCTGGTGATGCGTACCAGTATGCTGGAGACGCTCCGAGAAGACTATATCATGACAGCCAGAGCAAAGGGGTTACCGGAGAAAACAATCAGAGACAGGCATGCTGCCCGTAATGCCATGCTGCCCGTGGTGACCGCTTTTGCCATTGCAGTTGCCGGGTCTGTGGGAGGGGGTGTTCTCACGGAAACCACCTTTTCGTACCCAGGGTTGGGTAAATTGATTGTGGATGCAACCCTGACCTTTGATTATCCACTGGCCCAGGCTTCGTTCTTGTTTATCGCCCTGATGGTGTTGGTGGCAAACCTGGTGGCAGATATTCTCTATGCCTATTTAGATCCAAGAATTGTGTACTAGGTGGTTAGAATGGACGAACAAAAACCAAGAACCAAGTGGGAAGCACGCATCCAGCAATGGAAAAAGAGCTGGGAAATGTACAAAGAGAACAAGATTGGACTGGTGGGAATTGGGTTCCTTATTTTCTTCCTTGTGTTTGCCCTTCTCGGGTTTGTGATGCCCCACATAGATCCTATTTATCACCCCATGACTGGATTTGACCCCTATATTGTCTCCAAGTCTCCTCCTTCTACAACCCATCTTCTGGGAACGGACTTCTGGGGCAGGGACATTCTATCTCAGCTCATGTCAGGGGCCCAGATTGCGTTTCTCATTGGCCTGACTGCGGCTGTGGTAGCAGTTGCCATTGGAACCACAGTGGGGCTGGTGTCTGGATACTATGGAGGTGCAACAGATACACTGCTCATGAGGACGGTGGATATTGTGCTGACCCTGCCTTTCCTGCCTCTGATTATTGTCGTATCAGCAGCGGTGGGTAAGCAGAGCATCTGGGTTCTGGTGCTCATTATTGCTCTGCTTTCATGGGGAGGCATATCAAGGGTTATCCGTTCTCAAACACTGTCTCTGAAGCAGAGGCCCTTTGTGGAAGCAGCCCGGGTGGCGGGAGCTACTGATGCACGAATCATTTTCCGTCACATCGGTCCAAATGTACTCCCCCTCAGTTTCCTGTACATGAGCTTCCTGGTCCTGGGTGCAATCCTGACTGAAGCAGGTGTTTCCTACCTGGGACTGGGAGATCCCACACGGGTGAGCTGGGGTATCATGCTCCAGTGGTGCAGGACAACAGGGAGCACATTCACCTGGTACTGGATGCTTCCCCCTGGGTTGTGCATCACAATGATGACGCTTTCATTTTACCTCATTGGAAGAGCAGTGGATGAAATCGTCAATCCGAGATTGAGAAAAAGGTGATCCGGTGAAGATTCTCGAAGTCAATAACCTAAGAATGTACTTTTCTACCAAAAAAGGAGATGTGAAAGCGGTAGAGGGAGTTTCTCTTGAAATCGGGAAGGGAGAATCTGTAGGACTGGTGGGCGAATCTGGATGTGGAAAGACGTCCATAGGAATCTCTATACTGAAGCTTCTTCCTGACAATGGACGCATACTGGATGGAGAGATTCTGTTCAAAGGAGAAGATCTGGTCCCCAAATCTGAAGACGAGATGAGGGCTGTCAGGTGGAATGGAATATCCATGATTTTCCAGGCTGCCATGAATGCTCTCAACCCAGTGTACAAGGTGGGAGATCAGATTGTGGAAGCCATCATGATCCACGAGGATGTTACCAAAGAAGAAGCACATGAGCGGGTAGCTCGACTGTATGAGCTGGTTGGTATGTCCCCAGAACGAGCAGAGAACTTTCCCCATGAGTACAGTGGAGGAATGAAGCAGCGGGCCATCATCGCCATGGCCCTGGCATGTGATCCCGACATGATCATTGCGGACGAACCCACTACTGCCCTGGATGTGATTGTCCAGGATAGCATCATAAAGGAAATCAAGAAAATACAGGCCAAGCTCAACATGACCATGATGTACATTTCTCATGACATCTCGGTGATTGCTGAAACCTGCGAGCGAATAGCTGTCATGTATGCAGGGAATGTGGTGGAGTATGCAGATTCTGTTACACTGTTCGCATCTCCCCTTCATCCGTATACCCATGGGCTGCTCTCCTCGTTCCCCAGTATTAAAGGACCTTTAAAGAAGCTGACCCCCATTCCAGGAGAACCGCCTAACCTGCTCAACCCACCCACAGGATGTAGGTTCCATACCCGCTGTCCCTACGCCCAGAGACTGTGCAAGGAAGAAGTGCCCGTCTTCAAGGAATTCAAGGAGAGGCACTACGCAGCATGTCATTATGCGGGAGAATTATCATTGAGGTGATCCAATGCCGTTACTAGATGTTCAAAACCTGACAAAATTATTCGCCCTCAAGGGAGGTCTCTTCCAGAAACAGCAGAACTTTGTTCATGCAGTAGAAGATGTTTCTTTTCAGATAGAAAAAGGAGAGAGCTTCGGTCTGGCGGGGGAATCCGGATGTGGAAAGACCACCTGTGGAAAGCTCCTGGTCCGATTGATTGACCCTACTGAAGGACACATTTACTTCAAAGGAGAGGACATAGCGTACTTGAAAGGGTCTGCCCTCAAGGAATTCAGGAAGAATGTGCAGATGATATTCCAGGACCCCTATGAATCTCTAAACCCCCGGTTCTCTATAATGGATACTATAGCAGAGCCTCTGATTATCCAGGACATTGGAACCCCTGAAGAACGAGAAGAGCTGGTGGCCAATGCGCTAAAGACTGTAGACCTGAACCCGCCTGAGGATTTCATCTTCCGATTTCCTCATGAACTCAGCGGAGGACAGAGGCAGAGGATCGCAGTGGCACGAGCACTGGTGATCAACCCTGAGTTTATTGTGGCAGACGAGCCCATGTCCATGCTGGATGTGTCTATCAGAGCAGGGGTTATGAACCTTCTCCTGGAGTTGAAGGAGCGGTTCAACCTGACGCTGGTTTTTGTCACACATGATCTGGCAGTGGCGAGGTACATGTGCAACAGGGTTGCCATCATGTACGTGGGAAAAATGGTGGAACTGGCAGAAACAGAAGAGCTCATTGGAAATCCTTACCACCCCTACACCAAGGCACTTCTATCTGCTGTACCTGTGCCCGATCCCAAGGAGAAGAGAGAGCGGATAGAGTTACGGGGGCGTGTCCCTACTCCCATCAATCCGCCTCCCGGGTGTCGATTTGCACCACGATGCGAATATGCAAAAGAAATATGTACTCAACAGGATCCTGTCCTGACAGAGGTGGAAAACGGTCACTGGGTTGCGTGTTTCCAGAGGGGGTAGTATGAAGAGAGAGAATGCTATCCTCCTTCTTTTACTTTTCTGGGCGCTGATCAGTGGAGGATTTCTCTATACGACGCTTGTGCGGTACGTTCAGGCCGCCGAGGCTTCACACGGTATGGAGTATGAACTGATAGGCCTGGAACTCAAGGAAAAAGGGAACCAGGGAGAATTGACTGTGAGGCTCAAGTGTATCAATCCCTCGTCTGTGGTCCTGAGAACGTTTCAGATTCGGTATCTCCTGTACGTTAATGGACGGTTCATAAAATCAGACGCACTCTACCACACCCAGACATTACCTCCTGGCGAGACTGTTGTCCAGTTCTCGGGAGATATCCACCAGTATCCTATGGAATACGTTTACGAGGCCAGAGAGTTCGGTAAGATGATATGGATGATGGAGCTTGAAATAGTCCTGGAACTTCCCTTCAAAGGACTCCGTTTGAATACCAGCACAGTTGAATACTGGGTGATGGAATGATATCCCTGGTCATTGAGGACAAGAAAAGCGTGCTACAACACATTGTCTTTATCCTCCTTGCTGCATTCATTCTTTCTTCCTTTACCATTTTCTTGATGCTGGAGCGGATAACTACGTTTCCCTCTTTCAATATGTCGTTCCTATTTGGATCAGGTCTCATTCTGGGGTACCTGACAGTCCTCATCGTAAAGGATATCAGGAAATCCTTTCTCGTCTGCCTGGCAATAGTCCTTGTGACCTTTGTGCTCACTGCCCTGCTTTACAGCATACCATCCTTCATGGGGATCAACCCTGCCCTGGAGCCTGTGCTGTTCAGTGCACTGGGGTGGTCAATGGTGTATTCCATCCTGCTCCTGATGGTTCTCTTTCTCGGGCTTGTCATAGGGTTTATATTGCATTCAAGTAAATGAACTATGAGCACAATGCGCAGTCATGACCCCCCTGTCAGACACATTTCACTGTGTATTATCCTGGCTATTCTCTGGGCAGGATGTATCCAGCAGCATGAAGAGGAGGATACCTCGTTCCTCTGTGCACAGCACCCTGAGATCTATGCAGCTATCAAGGAGTATCCCTGGGTGAAGTGGGCTGCCCGGAGAGGGACCACGCCAGAAGTGACGTATGTGGACTATATCTGTACACTGGCAGACAGGAGCCCTGCTTCTGCTTCTCTGATCATCCATGCAGCATGGATCAGTGACTACGTTTCCGAAAATGAAGCAGCTTTCCTGAAGACTGTGGTGGACCTCTCTGAGCTGGATCCTTCCCTGGCAGAGAGTGTTATGGGTTGCTGGTGGACAGGTGATACTCTCAGTGAAAAGGAACTCAGGTCAGTCAACCTCATTTACGCGATTTCAGTGAAGAGCGAGCATGTGGCTTCACAGGTCCTGTCCTGCGAGTGGTTCAAGACATTTGTCACCGCCGAAGAAGTCACCGTCCTGGAGATTCTGGCAGAGGCTCCTGTGGAGTATTCCCTTACGGTTTTAGGAAAGACGTGGTTCTGTGATTTTCTCACTCATGAAGAAGTTGTAGCTCTCCAGGAATTGCGATTGCTGTATGACTATTCTCCCCAGCTGGTCACTGAGGTGACAGACCTGGAGTCCTTTCTGACTATTGAGAATACGGATGTGGCCCAGCTTCACTATGTCAATCGCCTTATAGACAAAGACCCCCACCTGTTTGAATGTCTTGAACTGAAACCGCTGACCACAGAGTCCTGGCGCGTATGGTCTTCGCTCAGTGCTATTGTGAATGAGGATCAGCAGCTGGGCTTTGCTCTTTTTGAGAGGCTTCCTCGTCCTGTAGAGGAGAGCCACGCGTACTTCACGGAAAATGTGGCGCATCTCTTTCTGGCTGACAGTGCATTTGCCTCCTATCTGGAGGAACGAGGGTACCTTCAAGACTTTTCAGAGAACAATGGATCAGTTATTCGGTTCCTCGCTGTTCTTTCAGAGTTTTCACCTGTAGACACATATGAGTCTGCCATTGAAGCTGCCCACTTCGCCAGTGAAGGGCTGGTCTATGAGGACCGATTTGAGAAATATCGGTATCACCTGTTGTGGCAGACTGTCCAGGCTTTCCCCTGCGAGACCCTCAGTCCCTATATGTCTCTGATCAAGGTCTCCCTTGACATCTACGGAGAGCGGTTCTATGACTGGACCCTCTTCGAGAGTGATCTGACTGTTTTGTCGGGGGATGAATGGGTAAATGACCTTGAATTTTCAACGTATGTCACCCTCCTTGACTATTTTATGGATACCGACCTGATGGTGAACGTACGTGAGATGAGCGAGGACGAGCTCTACTACCTCCTGGATATTCCGTACCAGTACCTGGTCAACCGTGATGGTACTATAACTGCAATGGAATCCACGTCTTCACCTTTGATGCGAGGAAATGCAGCTATTTTTGCCATAGCCCACAATGTCTTCACCCTGGAAGAGAGGAGGGTCACCCTCCTGAACCTGTGGGAAGACACTTACCTGCGTGAGAAGTACCTGGAAAACGGGCTTTCTCTGGTGAAGACTATTGAAGAACATGGTGAGGATCGCGACAGACTCTTTGTTTTTGTGAGTGCCAAGAACTGGGAATCCCCAACGGAGGAAGCATGCATCTGTCACACCTATCAGAGTATGATGGATTTGAAATCTGTGGGAATCCCTACCACAATGATGTACTGGTATTCTGGGGAGAGTGCTCATCTCTTCCCGGCTTATATCCCTGGACCTTTCATTCTGAATGAAGTCACGACACATCCAGGGGAATATGGAACCCCTTTCCTCTACAAGAACTTCATCTCACCCTGGGATAGAGCAGGATACAGAGACCTGAAACCCGGGGACATTCTGGTAGTTCAGGTGTACGATGCTTCATCTCGATCCATGGTCACACTCTGGGGGCGGCCCAAGAGTTTCCTGGACGACTCAGGTGACCTGGTGATTCCTCTCCTGGTGGCAGCAGTTTTCATCCTGGCCATAGCTGCAATGGTGAGGCAATTCCGGGAAATGAGAATCACGTAGGTATGAGCTTGACAAGTGCCAGCACTGTGAGGACTATCCCTGCATAGAGCAGTATGGTTAAGGCGGCTTCCTGCCCGATCTGCAATCCAACAACCTGGGCCAGCAAAGCGATCATGGCAGGGATAATGCTGCATCCAAAGAATAACAGTGCAATGTACTTCAGATGAGCTGTCATGACCTCATCATGTGTTTCCTGCACATCTGTTTCCACGGAATGAAAATTCAAGAAATCGCAGAGCTCATACAGGACAATGAGGAAGGCTACCACAAAAATAAGTGCATACGTACTCATTCTCAGAAGCAGCATATCCGTTACCAGCAATGCCCCCCATACAACCACCAGAACCCTGGAGAGTGGGAGGTACACCCATATCAACGCAGCCAGACAGACTGCCATGAGTATCTCTGCCCCGTGAATTGAGCTCTGGGCATAGAACGGTATGCTGATCCCCAAAGCAGTGATGGAGATAACAGTCTTTATCGTGGCTTGTTTCGGAGCCATGGTTCCACCTTCTTCAAGATATCTTCCAGAGGACAGGATACATCCCAGTCCACCGCCCTGCACAGAGCATTCAGCTGCGAAAAGGTCAATCTCCGTTCTTTCTGCAGAAGGGCTCGAGCTGCTTCAGCGTAGCGAGTATGGCTGATTTCCTGCCATTCGATGCTCTCAGGGGAAGGAGAGAGCACCATGACCTGGAGTCCTGCAGCACGCAGGTCCAGCACAGCATCCAGTGCTCCAGGATCTTCACATGACGATATAATGATAACCTGGGAGCCACCGCGTGCATAGGCAGAAACGTAGGCTGCAGCATACTGCGTTCTGTGGAACCCTGCAGGGGAAATAGCAGCAAAGACATCCAGCATTTTGATAAAGTGCCGATGTGTAGTTCCAGGAGATATCCAGTGGAAGTAATCACTGTATATGAAAGCTCCCACTCTGTGCCCCTGGGCCAGAAGAAACCGGGCTATGGACGCTGCAACATCCAGCTCATAGTCCAGCAGGCTCTTTGCCTCTCCTATTCCTGTATGGTTGCTGGCGTCTATGACAAGTATGGCCTCAGATACCCTCTCTGCTTCGAACTCATTGGAAATGAGAGTTGCCCGTCTGGCTGTAGCCTTCCAGTTTACTGTCCTGAACCCATCTCCGGGAAGGTAGTTCCTCAGGGCGTAGAATTCCTCACCTGCTCCTGCTTTGTGTGAAGGAATGGGTCCATGAAATGATGTGGTAAATCGAGGGGACATCCCGACTCTCACCGGGTGCACTCTGGGGAGTACAGTCACCCTGGCTGAGTCAGGACATTCTGCGATACTGAACACTGTGCGGGAGAAGTTGGACAGGCAGAGGGTGGTGGGACCAACCTCCAGGAATCCTCTCTTTACACCTCTTCTGTACTGGAGCGAGAGCAGTGGTTCTCCTCTCACCATGAAGTATGCGTCAGGACCTGTGTTCACTGTATCTCTGATTTCCATGAGGTGAGGAACACGTCCCTGAGAGAGTCTCACTGAAAGCGTGATTGCTGTAGAATCGCCTGCAAGCATCCTGGCAGGAAGGTCACCCCTCTCCACCACGAATTCTGCCCTGGGGCAGCCTGCAGAGGAGAGTATGAGATACATCATGAAAGGGAGCGATATGAAGAGGAGAGGGGGCAGTTTGAGCAGGATTCCCAACACGAAAAAGAGCAGGGCTATTCCCAGGATAGCGAAAACCTTGGAGGAGTACATGGCTGGTATCACTCCACCTTGGGCACTGGAATTTTCTCAAGTATCTGGGCCAGAATAGTATCTTCATGCACCCGGGTATACCAGATTTCTGGTTTGAGAATGATGCGATGACGCAGTGCTGGCATGACAACATCTTTGATATCATCAGGCAGGACAAAATCTCTCCCATGAAGTGCTGCCCGGGCACGGGCCAGTTTGAACAGGGCCAGAGATCCCCTCGGAGATGCACCCACCTCCACGCCGGGATGTTCTCTGGTAGCCTGAACGAGACTGACAATGTACTGCTGTATATCATGATGAATGAACACCTCTTCACATGCCCTCTGCATTTTCATGATCTCTTTGGCGTTAACAACTCTTTTTACATGAACTTCGTCTTCTTTCCGTTCTTTCCTACGCTCAATGATTTCTATTTCCTGCTCTTTCGAGGGGTAGCCCACAGACGTTTTGATGAGAAACCGATCCAGCTGGGCCTCTGGAAGAGGGTACGTCCCTTCATATTCAATGGGATTCTGAGTGGCCATAACGATGAAGGGTTCTGCCATCCTGTACGTATCACCTTCCAGGGTAACCTGCCGTTCCTGCATGGCTTCCAGAAGTGCAGACTGCGTCTTGGGCGGTGCCCTGTTAATCTCATCTGCCAGCAGGACATTGGTAAAAATGGGACCTTTCCTGAGGTCAAAGGTCATGTTCAACTGGTTGTAGATGTAGGTACCTGTAATGTCTGCTGGAAGAAGGTCGGGAGTAAACTGGATTCTCTTGAAATCACAACCCAGAGCCTGTGAAAAGCAGTACGCCATCAATGTCTTGGCGAGTCCCGGATAGTCTTCAAAGAGGATGTGCCCGTGGCTCAAAATGGCACATAAGATATGTTCCATGACATCTCTTTTTCCTACGATAACCGTACTGATCTCATCCATGATCCTGGCGCAATCTTCCTCAACTGTCATGTGAGCACCTCTTCCAGGTTCTTGAGGTACTGCTCTCCTTTTCCTTCAACATGGATATCTTCTCCTGTGACATATGTGATCAATGTATCAACCTGCTCTCGAGAAACATCATACCCTCTGGAGGCCCTCTCAATCACCCTGGTCAGAGCCTGTATTCTTCCTTTCTGTCCCTTCCTCGTCCCTGGCCTGAGAGAGGTTGCAGGAGAAACATCCTTCCAGTAGAACCACAAGAGGAACAGGGTTGCTGCAAGTACTATCAGAGACACCACAACTCCTGCTGAAGCAACCTTTAAAGAAAAATACATCACCAGGAGGACAAAAAACAGGATGACTGTCGCCAGCAGGATACTCCCCACAAGATCAAACAGCTTTTCAACCTTCATGTTTCAGCCTCCCGTAATAAGCCAGGGCCTGATCAGAATCCTGTTTGGTGACTGTGTGATGTGAATAGCGGGCTTTCTCAAACAAATAGGTCAGCTGTTCAAGGTTGGAATCTTTCAGATCTTCTTTAACCTCGGTTGCAGTCTTTGCCTTATCGAATGAGAATCCCCGTGTCTCCAGGTGATCGCAGGAAGCTCCATACGCGTTGATCACAATTTCCCTGTGAGATCCGTCAAAGGAAAACGATTTTCTCCTTTCTCTCTCAATTTTCTGGAGAATAGAGGTTCTCATATACCCTCTCTTCATGGAAAAAGCAATGAAAGCCACTATTAAAAGAACTATCAGTAACACCAGGATCAGGATGCCAATGTAGTAAATGCCTCTCTCCATGGTTGTCGGGGACCTGATAATCAACGGTTCGCTGAAGAGTGTGTCAGCATTCATGGGCCTTCTCAGCGGGAGGAGGGATTCCAGGGTTCTGGGATCCCTGAAGGTGAAGTACATGACACACAGCAAGAGACTCAGTCCCAGAGCGAGGCCAAGTGTCGACAACCAGGACACGCTGTCATCCACCAGCCGCTGCTTCTTTATTTTTGATCTACTGGTGAGGGAAACGAGAATGATGACAATCCAGAGAGTGAGAATGAGTGGCAGCAACACATTGTTGAGTTGAACATGGTATGAGACCTCCTCTTCTGGGGCAGACAGTGGATTGTTATGTCGCTCCATTTCAAGTACGGATGCCAGTGATCCCACACAGAATGCCACCACGATACACAGGAGCACGGCTGCCACTTTCATGAAAAAATGTCGAAACGTGAACTTTTAAACCTTGCTGTTAGAACAATTCGTGAAAAAAGCGGGGTTGTTGGTGCAGAGCACTCCCGATGCATAGAGGTGGTCTCTTCTGTTCTCTCTCATTGGGGGTTCCCCGGGGGTTGTACCGGATCAGCACACCAGCGGCTATTCTGCAACCACACTCTCGAGGTCGATGACCCCGTAATTCTCTATTGTAACAGTAATAACTACAACGTATGAAGAGTCAATGATGACCTCCTGGAATGACCTGTTCACCTCCCGGGACTCACCCGCAGGAATCACCAGGTGTTCACAGAAGATGAAAAGGTGCACTGTACCATCGCTTTCCACACCCAGGATTTCAACATCAGAAATAGTCCGGGGGAACTCTGTTATTCCATAGAGATACCAGACCTGTCCGACCTCCTGATCTCCAGTTTTCTCCTGGAAGAATCCACATACCATCATCAGGAATTCATCCAGGGGGAATCCTACGTTCCCTCTCAAAACTCTATCCTCAGGATCATACACGTAGGTCACAGGACTTCCTTCATGTCCTCCTCTCTTCCCCCCACTGGTCTGGGTCGCTTCTCTCTTTTTCCTGATCTCCAGAAAAAGCACCTTTCCCCCATTGTTCCTGGAATACTTCTCAAGAACATCGTCCTTTTCTACGTACAGGAATACGGGGTTCCGGGATTCTGTCTCAGTGTACACCTTCCATGGTGAACCAGGAATTGAAATTTCCATGAGGCCCAGTACATCTTGATCACATTCTCCTGCAGAAGAATAGGCCATACCATTGAACAGGAGACCAGGTCCTCCAGGCAGTGTCACTGCTTCAAAAGTAGAATCCAGGAGAGGTTTTTCACAACTGTGAGTGGGAGAATTTTCAGAACTTCCAATACAACAGCACACCAGCAGCACAAGTATAACACTGGTTCTCATATCTCTCTGAAAGAATGAGCCTTTTTAACTCTATTCATGGTCCTTTCATCACAGAACCACGCTACCCACGCACGGGGGAATCCCCAGAAGCAGGTGAAATCAGTAGATTTCATCCTGCTCTTCAATCATGTTTCCAA
>JACVGW010000039.1:19731-23587 GCA_018992565.1 Theionarchaea archaeon | reverse complement strand
AGACTGACAGTAGTCACTGGTGTTTCGGGCTCAGGTAAATCCTCACTCGTGTTCGATACCATTTACCATGAAGCCCGCCGCAGATTTTTGGAAATCTTTTCATTAGGTTCCTCAATCAAATTGATTCCAGCTTCTGTTGAAACCATATCTGGGTTGGGTCCTGCCATTGCTGTGGGTCAGAATTTACTGAATCGGAATCCCCTTTCCACGTTGGCCACTGCCTCAGGATTACATCCCTTTCTCAGGCTATTGTACAGTCATTTTGGAAATCAGTACTGCCCTCAATGTGGAACCGAATTATCCATTTTGACTGAAGATGAAATCATGGATATCCTACTGAAGAAAGCAAGAGAGTCGCCTGTCACTGTGGTTGCCCCTTTACTTCACAATGTCCAAGGGAGTCATAAAACATTACTCCAATTGCTGACTGATGAATTCGGTAATCGCGTCATTGTGGACAGCTTTCCCTGGACACCAGGAACCCTCAATGCTCAAACCCCTCACACTATTGAGATCGAAATAGCTTCACTATCGGGAGACCTCAGAGCCACACAGGCCCGTGACGCTGTTAAGAAAGCATTTGCACTGGGTTCAACTGCCATTATCATCCGTTCTCCTGAGAAAGAGGAGATCTTATCCCGTGCTCCTGTCTGTGTGAACTGTGGTTACTGGTTTCATCCTGTGGAACCAAAGCATTTCCACACAGCATGCCCCCACTGCCAGGGTGAAGGTTGTACATCATGCTTGAACACAGGGTTACACCCACAGGCAGCTGCTGTAAAATGGAAGGGGCTCAGACTACCAGAGCTCCTGGCTCTATCAGTAGATGAAACCCACACCCTCTTTGAAGACAATGAATTCCCGGATACTTCCCATCGCCTTCACACAGAAATTGTAACCAGGTTGCAGGCTCTCCGGACGGTAGGATTAGGATACATAACCCTAGACAGATCCTCACCCACCGTATCCAGAGGAGAAGCTCAACGCATACGCCTGGCAGTTGCCTTAACCAGCAGACTCGAAGACATGCTGCATATTCTGGATGAACCCACTATTGGGCAGCACCCCTACGATGTTCAAAGATTGGTGCCTGCCTTCAGAGAACTCTCAGGCCCCGTCATCTTTGTAGAACATGACAGAATGGCAGCTGCCCACGCAGACTATGCCATTGACTTAGGGCCTGGCGCAGGTATCCAGGGAGGCAAAATCGTCTTCGCGGGATCCCTGGAAGAATTATGGGGGGCAGATACACCCACGGGGCAGTATTTCAGCTTTCGAGAAAGGGTGGCCCTACCCAGGCACCGCACAAAACCCACAAAATTCTTGACAATTAGAAAAGCATGCCTTCGAAACCTAAGAGATATTGATGTACCCATACCTTTGAGCAGGCTCACAGTAGTCACTGGTATTTCAGGTTCAGGAAAGAGTACCTTTATTGACGTTCTAGAACCTTCTCTCCGAAAAAAGAACCCTCAAGGATGTGAGAAGGTCGAGGGACCTCCCCTCACCCCTGTAGTAGTTGACCAGAGTCCCATAGGCAGAAATCCACGATCCAATCCTGCCACCTACACCAAGCTCTCCGACATAATCCGTGAACTCTACTCCCGCGCCACAAAATTGTCACCTTCCCACTTCTCCTTCAATCGCCCTGAAGGAAGGTGTCCCCTCTGTAAGGGGATGGGGGCAGTAGAAGTCAAGATGCGGTACCTCCCCTCTACCTGGATCACCTGTGAGAGATGTGAAGGAAACCGATTCTCAGAGGAAGTACTCAGCAGAAAAGTGGATTTTGGCGATAAGAGCCTGACTATTGCTGATTTTTATAAATTGACTATTGACGAGGCACGTCCCTTACTCACTCATAAAGCCCTTTCAGCAACACAAAGAACCCAGGCAAAACGCATTCTGGAGGCCTTGCGAGATGTCGGATTAGGATATCTGTCGTTAGGGCAGCCCTCTCCCACGCTATCAGGTGGTGAGGCACAGCGGGTCAAATTAGCCAAGTACCTGGGCAGCAAATCCTTGTCCAGAAAGCTATTGATACTGGATGAACCCTCCACAGGGCTGCACCCCAAAGACATATCTGGACTACTCGTAGTCCTGGATCGGTTAGTCCGTGCTGGCGGAACGGTCGTGGTAATTGAGCACAATACAGATATTATGCGCGCAGCCGATTGGATTATTGACCTGGGACCTGGAGCTGGACCCAAGGGAGGAGAACTGCTCTTTGCAGGGCCACCTGACGATCTGTTATCAGAAGAGCGTTCACTGACAGCCAGAGCACTTCAAACAGAATTAGAACCTACAACTCCTTCTGCTCACCCACCGCCCGACATATCAAGAGATATCATCATTACTGAGGCTTCTGCACACAATTTAAAGTCTGTGACTGTCACCATACCAAAGAATGTCTTTACCGTCATTACGGGGGTATCGGGATCGGGTAAATCCTCTCTAATCACAGATGTCCTGGAAGCTGAAGCCAGAAGGCGATTCCTGGAAAGTCTGTCCATGTATGAAAGGCAATCCGTTAAAGAAGGTCCTGAAGCTCCTGTGAAATCGGTCAAAGGGCTTGGAGTAGCTGTATCTGTTAGGGCAGGACCCCGTGAATTCAATAGACGCGCCACCGTGGGATCTGATACTGAGATTCTGCACCATCTCACAGTACTACTCTCGGTTCTGGGGGAGAGAACGTGCATGGAGTGCGGCTCTTCAATGAATCGGACCACCACCTGGAAATGCCCCCAGTGCGGAGCTGCAGCTCCCATTGAAAAATCCAGTGCCTTCTTATTTTCCAACTGGTTCTCAGCATGTCCCACCTGCCAGGGGGTGGGCACCATACAGAAGCCCAACCCACAGAAATTAATTGTGAATCCAGATAATCCCATTTGCAGGGGGGCTATGTACTCGCCAGGGTTTTTCCCCAAGGGATTCCTGTGTAAACCCTTCAATTCAGGATACTACATGGTCCAGGCCCTGGCTGAAAGATATGACTTTGACCCACAGTCTACTCCTTGGAACCAGATGAGTGAAAAAGCGCAGCATGCATTTCTTTTCGGCGATCCCGAGCCCTTGACAGTGACTTTTGTAAACAGAAAAGGCCAATCCTCTGTACGCAAGCATAGGTTCCCTGGATTTTTCGGCTGGATTCGTGACTGGGATGTAGGTGGAACATACACAGAGGCTGTGGTGTGCCCTCACTGTAAGGGGGGAAGGCTGCGGCCAGAGTTTCTGGCAGTCACCTTACAGGGGCACACCATTCATGAACTCACTGAGATGCCTCTAACTGCATTGGCAGAACTCATGAACACGATAACAGAACCTGCATCCCGGACAGTCAGGTCCAGTCTGGATACTTGCACGAGGAGACTCACGTTCCTGGTGCAGGTGGGGCTGGGATACTTGCACTTGAACAGGGTTTCAGCTTCCCTCTCTGCGGGAGAGGCTGAGCGGGTAACGTTAGCTGGAGTCCTGGGAAGTAAATTAACCTCATTAACAGTCCTCCTGGATGAACCCTCCCGTGGACTGCACCCGTCAGAGGTGAATGCCCTGGTTGGTGCCCTGAAGGAACTTCGAGATGAAGGGAATACCGTCATTGTGGTTGAACATGACCCCGTGATCATTAGAAAGGCAGACCACATTATCGACATAGGTCCCGGTGCTGGAGTAGAGGGCGGGCATATTGTGGCTGAAGGCTCGGTATCAGATATTGCCCGGGCAGAAACTGTAACAGGGAAGTGGCTGCGGGGAGAGTGTACGATACACCCTGGAAAGAGAAGATCACCCAGAAACTGGATGCATATTCGCGGCGCACGCCAGCATAACCTCAAGAATATTGATGTTCATATACCATTGGGAG
>JACVGW010000039.1:0-19631 GCA_018992565.1 Theionarchaea archaeon | reverse complement strand
GTCTGTAACGGGAGGGGTACTATACGAATGGACATGGGATTCTTACCAAATGTGTATTCCCCCTGTGATGCATGTAATGGGACAGGATATTCACCTGAAGCATGGGATGTGAAGATCAAGGGATTGACACTCCCGGCATTATGTAATCTCACGATTGATGAAGTGTATCCTTTATTTGAGAACCATGAGAGGATTGCCCGCTTGCTGAAAGCAGCTCAGCAGGTTGGACTGGGATATTTGGTGTTACACCAGCCAGGGTATAGCCTATCTGGAGGAGAAGCTCAGAGACTTAAGGTTGCCAGAGAATTGTGTGGGAGAACACCTCAGGGTTCTTTATACATACTGGATGAACCCACTGTTGGCCAGCATATGGAGGATGTCAGTAGGTTGATTGAAGTATTGCAGCATTTAGTGGAAGCTGGCCATACTGTAGTTGTCATTGAGCATAATCCGCATGTACTGGCATCATGTGACTGGTTGATCGAATTGGGTCCAGGGGGTGGACCTGAAGGAGGAATGGTGGTGAATGAAGGCACACCTGAAGACTTCTGTTTAGCAGGTGGCATCACTGCACACTATGTGAAAGAGGTACTGGAGGGGATCACATGACCTGGGTCCCTCTCTTACTATCCAGCCCTTCACCTTCTCTTAGATACTTGGTGCTGCGTGAGCTCCTGGGCCGACCTGAAAGTGATGAAGAGGTTTGTGAGCTGGCTGACTTGAGGGAGAAAGACCCGCTCATAGTGAATTTGTTAAGGTTGCAGGGTTCCAATGGCTCCTGGAAGACCACAGAGTCAGCAGGGCTCACTCTAGGTACGCAGTTGCTGAATACGGCACAGGCCCTAACGAGATTAGGGTACATGGGAATTGACCCTTCACATCCTGCTGTTAAGAGAGGTGTCGAATTCATTTTTTCACTACAAAGAGCTGATGGGTCCTGGCCGCCTCCTGGTGGTTCAAAATCGAAAAGTTCTGTGGTGACACCGTTGCAGACTGCACTTCCTTTGAGAGGGTTAGCATTTTGCGGGTATGCTACAGATCTCAGGGCGGAAAAGGCGTATGCCTGGTTGTTAAAACATCGACTACCTGATGGAGCCTGGCCCAGCAGGGTCAGTGCTGAAGGGTCTTACGGGTACAGGGCAGGGTACCGTGCGCTGCCTCATTCCCGGTTTGGATGTAGATCAAATACCACAGGTGCTCTGCAGTGTCTGTCTTTACATCCTGAGTACCGGCGTAGTGAACAGGCTCGCCGGGCACTGGATTTGCTTCTGGCCCGCGAGACCCGTGATCGACATGTCCTGGGGCTTGAAACGGCACGAATGGTGGGAGTGGAACCTGCTCGTGGGTTTCTAACGTTTTTTGCCCGGTTTGATCTGGGACTTGTCCTGGATTTGTGCTGGAGAGTTGGCGCAACCCTGGAAGATCAGCGAGTCGGCGATCTCGTTGCATTCATCAAAGGGCTACAGGACGAATATGGGCTATGGGACTATGAAAATCCACAAGCTACCAAATGGGTGACATTCGATCTCTTGCGGTCGCTCTCTCGGCTAGATAGAGAAGGTGAATGGGTTAGTCTGGAACCCAGGACTCCTTTTGAGGGGTATCCCAGAGTTCAAAGGAGGTATTGATAGATTCTGTCTGTTGATCGGGACAAAAGTGGCCATGATCTGAAATAAGCATCCTGTATTTGAGTGAATCGGATATGTGAGTTCTCCATAGCTCCCTGCCCTCTAGGAAAGAAATAAATCGTACCATTTAGATGGACGTTTGCAAAATAGACACTATTGTCACTAAGAGCATATAATGTGTAGCCACAGATCATTCTCTGATATCGATTGTCTATTCTGGAGGATTAGTGAGTATGTAAAGCCGATGAAGGCGATTGCTGAAGGCTACATGTTTGCCATCCGGGCTGATAGTCACTGCCCAGATTGTGTCAAGGCTGTTGACTGCCCATGGAGCAGTGCCCGTCTCGTCCAGCAGATAAAAGGTAGAAGGTAGTCCAGTACTCCCCACAGCAATGTAATCGGCTTCAGGTGTAAGAGCCAGATAATCAATGTTTCCTGGAATCCTCTTGTCCCATACGAGAGTTCCATCACGTCTTAACTTGTACACATGATTATAAGCACCTGCAACGATATACTCGCTATCACGAGTAATTTCTGCTGAACAAAGGTATTCTTTTACAGGGAATGACCACAATTCCTCTCCTGTTAATGTGGCTACTACCAGGGACGACCCCCCTTTCTTGGATCCATATACCACATAGGAGCTGTCAGGGGCAATTCTCACATTGCGACCACTATCTCCGAAGTATACATCTCCGGGAGCAGATGACCACAGTAGCATGTTCTGCGATACACAGTTGATAGCATAGTTATAATCGGTGAATATGATACATGAACTATCGGGAGCCACCACAACCTGGTTAATTCCTATTGAGTGTTTGTATCCCCATATGGCCTCTCCTGTCCTTGAGAATGCCCATAATGTACCAGAAGCCCCGACGACCAAAAGGTCACTGGACCCTCCTATGGCATCTGATGAAAAAGCACCCAGGTCTTTCTGCCACATTACTTCACCTTCTAAACTGAGAAATGCAACACCAGCAATATCCTTTTCTGAGGAGTACGTCTTGGTGAAAATTCCATCTTCAAGCACCATTATGGAGGTACTCCCCAGGGCGGGAGTTTCCCATAAGACAGTACCCTGCCAATCAAGGCAGTCCACGCTGCTTGCTGCAGCATAGAAATACTCATCTTCTGCAACAAAGACTTTGACCATCATACGCTCCCTCAATTCACCTATTCAAATTACTGAGAGTCTAATGACGCACACCGACAGAACCCAAAATGAAATTCTTTGAAAGAACCTGACCTGAGCAACAAAAATCTCAAAGTAATGCAAACCTGCAACCAAAGTCTAATCACTCCAGGTTCTCTGAAGACCAATCCAAAAGTTTTTATCCCTGCAATCAACATACCTCTGGGAAAGATTTCTGGCCGAGCCAAATGGTATGATTCGAGGAGCAGTTTATACTGAAGAGGTGTCTAAATGGCAGAAGAAGATATGATAGCTTTTTGTGGACTTGTCTGCAATGAATGCCCTGCTTTTATAGCCAAGAGAACGAATAACGACGAACTGCGGGAAAAAACTGCTGAACAGTGGTCAAGCCCTGAATGGAGCGTAGAAGCTGATGAGATCAACTGCGATGGATGCACCAGTGAGGGTGAGCAGTTCAAGCACTGCACAATGTGCAAAGTGAGAACATGTGGATCTGAAAAAGGGGTTCTGACCTGCGCACACTGCACAGACTATCCTTGCGGCTTTCTGGAAGAACTTTGGAACATGCTACAGATTTCTGAGGCAAAGGAACGATTAGATACTATCAGGAAAGGACTCTAGGTTCCCTTTTCTTTTCTTTTTCCCTGATTTCCATTCCTCGTCTTCAGAAAGAACATTTCAAGAGTCTTGGAGAATAGACTGTAACATTCCAGCCAGATGATATCATTTCTCCTATACGCTCTGAGAGTTCAAGGACCCTATCAATTAAATAACGGGGGAATCATCACATCTGCAGAATGCTTATATGCACATCCCCCAGAGTAAAGCATATGTCTGACCATGAGGAACAGGGACTGCTCACTCAAGTAAGAAAGCACCACTATGAAGGACGCATTATTTCTGTTGACCATCTTGAGGACATGAAAAAGGAACTGGAAGACCACTACAGGAGAGGCGCCATTGCTGAAGAAATCTATCAGAAGTATATTAGCCGATTCACTTTTGGACCTCCTCGTGAGCTTCCGGAGGCCGTATCTCTCGTAGTAATTGCAGCTCCTCAACCAATGACCCGTGTTGTTTTCTGCTGGAAGGGAAAGAAAATCCCTGTAACCATACCTCCCACGTACCTCTCCGAGACCCGGACTCGTCGCACAGTAAAGAAGTTGCTCAGTGAGGTTACTCACACGAAATACACGTTTCTTGAGGCTTCTGTTCCTGAGAAACTGGTAGCTGTCCACAGTGGGTTGGCAGCCTACGGGAGGAACAACATCACATACTTTTCAGAGATGGGAAGCTTCTACATTCCTCTGGTTTTCTTTTCTGATCTACAAGGCACCGGCAGCTGGCATGACATACACATGATGGAATCATGCCAGAAGTGCTCTGCGTGCCTGAAGAAGTGTCCCACTCATGCAATCACCTCAGAACGTTTTCTCATCAATGCGGAACGATGCCTGACTCTGCACAATGAAAAGCCCAGTGCTGTGCCCTTTCCGCAATGGGTTGATCCTTCATGGCACAACTGCCTTGTGGGCTGCATGCAGTGCCAGTATGTCTGCCCGGAGAACAGGAAGGCGACAAACTGGGTGGAAGAAGGTCCTGTATTTTCCGAAGACGAGACCGCATTGCTGCTTGAAGGCTTTCTCCTTGAAGAACTTCCTTCTGAAACTGCAGAAAAGCTGACGCATTTTGAAATGGAAGTTCTCCTGGACATCATTCCACGAAACCTGAAAATGCTCCTGCCTCTATGATCTTACCTACAATGGTAGGAACCTCACATGCTGTTTTTGAAGATTGTTGACCGAAACCTTTATATACACGTTAAATAAATTTAACATTATGTTAGAAATAAATAACAATAAGTTAGAAAAATCCAACAAATGCCTGGGGAACTCTTATGAAGGGAAGAGAACCCTGCAGGATATGCTTCCTTCCAGATCTCCAAGAAATGTAGAAATCGTGGAGAGGTGATATGATGGGAGAAGAACCTGAACCCATGTGGCCGATGCTGGTTGTCGTCGCAGTGATAGCAGTGGCGACCTTTGTAGGTTCCATGTCACTTGACTGGTGGGGGAATACTGTCTTCAGGTCGACGCTGGTCACATGCGTAGTCCTGGTGCTGCTCGCTGATATTCAGATGATACGACACTATCGCCAGAATAGAAAAAGAGATGTCCCTAAGACTGATGAACGACTGGAAAGGCTGATTGCTCACGCCATGGCTCATTCTTTCCGTGTGGGCATCTTGTTCATGACTGCACTCATTTTTGCCAACCTTACACTAGTCACTATGGATGTGGTGATAGCTCTTTCGCTTTCAGTGTTTGTCATGGCAGGGACATATTTCATTGCATACTGGTATTTCAACAGAAAAGGGGATGTGCAGGTGGGAGCATGAAGAATGCAATGTGGTATCTTGGATTCTTGTCTCTCCTGAGTCTTCTGTTTCTCGTCGAAGGAAAACCTGCCTTCTTATGCTCACTGGGGTTTCTTTCCTACTTCTCCTTGTACAGAGAAAACGATGAAATGCTGGAGATGTTTGTGGGAAAGGCAGCTCGAAATGCTTTCATGTATACGATGTTTTCAGGGGCAGCATTTCTGGCTTATATCTATTTGACTGGGAACACGGGATTACTGGGTGCTGCACTTGCTCTTCTGTATGGAGGGAGTCTGCTGGTATGCATTCTGTCTTTGTTCTACTACATAAGGATGGGAAACAGATGAATACCAGAATAAAAGAATTCAGAGCACGATACAACATGACTCAGGAGGAGCTTGCCCAGAAAGTAGGCGTACGAAGAGAGACTATCTTATTTCTGGAGAAGGGGAAGTATAACCCTTCTCTCAGGTTGGCTTACCATGTTGCGAAAGCACTGAACACTACCATTGAAGAGCTTTTCATTCTTGACGAGTAGTGGAGGCCAGACCTTCTGTCAGCCTGATCTGTTCACTCGTGAGTGGAAGAGAATACCCGGTCCCGGTTTCGAGGTGGCAATAGAGACTCTCCCTCAGGACTATCATTAGTGAATTGCTGAGACCAGAATTACTCCAGACCCTGTCACTGCCTGCTCCTGGCCAAATTGTCCACCAAACAAAGAGATAACTGGTAGACTCTGCAGATAGAGACACTGCAGAAGAAAATGGGGATCATTCCTGCCTCTTTCAAAAAAAGGGAAAAAGAAAAAGATAGCATTACTGGATTAGACTACTGCTGCTTGAGCGTCTACCAGCCCGTACCCGAAGTAGATGTCCCAGCCGGGTGCACCTATGTCTTCTGCTGTATTCCACAAGGTTTGCCTGACCTGCTGGTTGCTGTAGGCTGGATGAGCTGCCAGAACGAGGGCTGCCACACCTGATACATGGGGGCATGCCATAGACGTACCAGACATGGTAGCATATTCACCGCCCATGTAGGTTGAATATACTGACACACCAGGGGCCCCGAGTTCAATCTCATCTCCGTAGTTGCTCCATGAGGCAATGTTGTCACTGGAATCAGTGGCAGATATAGCCATGACTGAAGAGTATGCTGAAGGGTACCCGTCTGGAGTTTCAACACCACTGTTTCCTGCAGAGGATACCAGGACACATCCTGCATCCCAGGCGGCCTGACAGGCGTCATTGAGAGCTTGATCATATGTCGAGGAACCCCAGCTCATGGATATAACATCCATCCCGTTGTCTGCACACCACTGGATGCCCTCAATGCAGTCACTGGTCTGGCCAGTTCCACTCTTGCTCAACACTTTGACACCGTAGAGCCATGCATCGGGAGCAACTCCTACCACTCCAATGTCGTTGTTCACTGCTGCCACAATGCCTGCACAATGTGTACCATGGCCGTGGTCATCATCAAAGTCACTGGGATCCTTGTATCGTCCCCTGGGTGCAATGGCATTAAATCCGCCTTTGATATTTGCCACCAGGTCAGGGTGATCCCTGTCAATTCCTGTGTCCACAATGGCTACCTTTACACCAGCTCCCGTAGAGGTACTCCAGGCCAGTTCCGCATCAATCCGGTCCACTCCCCAAGGCAGTACTTGAGCCAAAGGCTCAGCAGATATACTCATCTGCAAGGGCGCAACGTACTGTGTGACATAGTCTGGCTGGATATACTTGACGTGAGGGTTCTTAGATAAGGCTTTCATTGCCTGGTCTGGCAAAGTAGCTACCACTGCAGGTATCAGATGGAACGTCTTGTGTACCTGTCCATACTGTCCCACCAGGTTGACGTCAGGGCTATCATGGAATACAATAATAACCCTTTCAGGGGATGCTGCAAAGACTCCAGAAACAGAAAGGAGAAGGCATATCACTAAGATTCCGGCTGCAATCTTCTTCATTTCTTTCACCTCCTTTACATTTTTGTTATCTGCCCTATTGCACTATAAAAACCCTTTTATTGTTCATTTTGTTTCAGATCAGGTAAAATCCTTTATAGAGAATTATAAACGTTTAGGATTTTTCAATACAATTCAAAATCATAGAAAACCCAAATCCTGTTGCAATCACGAAAATTCAAAACGCAGAAGCTCATCCTGTTCCCATATCCCTCAAATTCTTCCAATTGAAGGTAGGTTATCTCCGGGATGACAGGTTAGTCAGTCAGATTCTCTGTCGACCAGCACGATCTCATTTTCTCTTCCCCTAAATGTCTTCCTGATGATCCCTTCCTTCTTGAGCTCTTTCAGAAGAATTGATATTTTGGCTTTGGAAAATCCAGTCAAATCAGGCAGTTCCTTCTGGGGTATTTTTCCTCCATGCTGCCGTACAACGTCAATAATGAGCTTCCTATCATCAACGTACGGAGAATAAGTGACCGATTCTGCAGGATGTTTTCTTGATCTCAGCGCCATAATACCCACAGAGAGCAGAATCGCCGCCAGGACAGGTATGAGCCACTTTCCATCTGCAATTGAGCTTCTCTGTTTCTCCACCACCACCGCGGGATGACCATCAGCAAAATTCATTGGCCCTTCCCAGATGAGCATGGTCTCCTTCTGATGGTCGGGGGATGGAGTTGCTGTCACCAGGCGATAAGACTCTGGAAACTGAACCACCAGGAGTTCATTCATGGAGATATAATAACCACCCTCAAAAACGTCTCCAACGATAAGCTGACCATCCTGCGCAACTGCAAATTCATCCCACGTAAACCTGAACAGGATGACTCCATATGTATTTGTGACACTGACCTCTTTCCCCATAAAGATTTCGAAATTGCTCATGTTCATGGATCGCTTCGTAGCATACTTGATTCTTTCCAGTAGCATGCTCATTTTTTCCTTAAATTCATTGAGTTTCTCTTCCTTCAGTGCTTCATCTTTCTGAAATTCCTCGAAAAGCTCTTCCTCTTCTTCCGTGGCAAGTATAAATCTATCCTCCACTGTCCACAATGCTGAACCTGCAGAGTCAAGCAGAATTGTAATGGTGGTGATTTCAGAGGAATAAGTTGCCACATTGGACATCAGCAGCATAAGGACCACTCCCACTAAGCAAGCGCCTGGAATTCTTGTCATCTTGATTAGATACGGATGTGCCCTTTAAGTGTTTTTCTCATGAAGCCTAAGAAAAGAATATGCCGGGAGGAAGTGAACTGGCAGAATTCGCATAATTTCTGTAGTTACAAGAAAAGGGATTTTTTTCCTTTGTGCTTTCCTGATCCTTCCTCTTTGCCTCCTGATTTCCCTGAACCTTCTGACTCTGATCCTTCCTCTTTGCCTCCTGATTTCCCTGAACCTTCTGACTCTGATCCTTCCTCTTTGCCTCCTGATTCGCTCATTGGCCCCGACAATTGAGGAATTTCAGGAGCAGAAAACGAACCAAGTCCGTGCTGATTCATGGCCAGAGACATCCTGGCTCCCATTTCTGACAGGAACCTGGCTGCAGCATTAAACTTCTCTATGATGGGGAAAGCCTGCTGAGCTGACACATTCATCGCAATATTTGAAATAGTCTGGCCAAGCCCATGGAGGGAACGGGCCAGAATGAGAATCTCATCAGCCAGTCTATGCATCTCAACTGCAAACTGCTCCGCTGTGATGTTCCCGTCCTCCAGACTCTGGATCAA
The DNA here is from genome assembly GCA_018992565.1 of Theionarchaea archaeon. Taxonomy (GTDB): domain Archaea; phylum Methanobacteriota_B; class Thermococci; order Methanofastidiosales; family SZ-28-30; genus SZ-28-30. The sequence continues at coordinate 10,777 of JACVGW010000039.1, read as the reverse complement.
AGAGATCCTGCACTCGTCCAGTTGAATCGCAGTCCCTGCCAGCTCGTCTGTCCTTGTCTCCAACAAGTGCAACTTCAAATCAAGAGACGATGCAGTGAGCAGTCTTTGCTGGAAAAAAAAATCCTGCAATGTGGCCTGGTAATCAGTTACTGTTGCCGAAAGCAGAATACTCAGCTCTTTTCCTGCAGGGAGTCCATCTTCCTGGGGACAGGTTGCGGGTAAGATGGCCAAGAGGCAGAGCGTCAGTACCAGCACAGGGACTTTTTTCATTGATGAGATATGTATTTCTGCCATAAAAAGGTTCTTATTGTTCGAGGCTTTCCAATGAGTAACAAACCCTTTATTGAAGTTTTATAGTATTCAAAACCTTTTATCATGATTTGCAGCGCCATAGGAGATCAAAAGACAAGACTATGAAGGCAGCGCTGCACTTTATCTTTATTAAGCCACCATGTGAAGGCTTGTCATGAACAAAAGTAGTATGTTGTCTCTCTTAATTCGCAGACAGGTTTACCTGGAGCTAGATGAGGAGCCAGATGCATATGCACTGGCTCCTCTGAAGGGGAGAACCCCCTCCGAGTTGAGGATATTCTTGTTTAGTACTTATCCGGAAATTCGCAAGAAAATCATCCATCAATAACCATAAAAAGCCTTTCATTGTTCATAGTATCACTCCAATATGAATAGCCACCACGTAAGCCTCGAAAATGTTTAAGATCTTTTAATACCTTTTATGAAAGTTAAGATCACCCAGGATAGCCTTCTTTGGATCAAGTAAGTATCTCAAGAACTTCTAGGATCGTATGAGACTGTGAGCATCTTTTTTAGAATCTCAATCAGATTCTTAGAGACATAGATAAAAGCCTATATCAACTCAAGGTTATGTCAATCATTAGAATCACAAATCGATCATTAAGACAGAAGACCAACATATGAAAGCTGCAACCCCTGCATCTCCATCCACTGAACTGGATGATAACGTCCCATTTTTTGCGACATCCCAATAACCATATTAGACTGCTGAATACATACAGGAGTATGAGCGCAAATAATGGCAATGCAGAAGAGGCAGAACTCATGTTTGAGATCCTCAACTTTGCCCGGACAAGAGAAAGGAGAATCCTGGAACGACAACTCACGGGGTTTGGGAAAGGTGCTGATTCCGCTTCGCAAAAGCTCACCATGAGAGAATATCTGCGAAAGGTGAGCAAAGAAGGCCAGAAGTTCTATTCCATTACCAACAAAGGACTGAACCTGTTTAGGGATAGTAGAAGAAAAACAGCAACAGTCCCTGACGAGTTGAAAGGTGAAATCCTTGAGAAGCTCCAAGAAATAATCAGCGAACTACGAGTGAAGCCCTGGGAACTCATGTTTCACATCATCTGCGCAGTGGGAATCAACCAACCAGTGACAACAGAAGAGATTTCGAACTATCTTCAAAAAACCCTTACTGACGAGAAAGGCCTTTCCAGGGCAAATATCTATCGTTATCTCCAGAAGCTGAGGATGAAAGGATATATTGAGTACAAGAAGACAGTCTATCAGGAACAAAGCCCGTATCAACTGTCAGAAAAGGGGAGGGAGGTCTTTGGCATGGCAAAAGATGAAGCTACGCACACACTGCGTACCTCAGAGGAATGGGATGAATGTCTTAAGAGAGTCTATGAAATTCAGGATGAAAAGGAAAAACAGGACACAGAAGCACTCCTTCACTCTCTCAGAACGGGACCTGCTGGTCTGGACAAGAAGGTGATGGCCTGGGTTCTTTTCACCAGGGCAAATATCCTAGAATTGAAAGGAAACCTCGAGGATGCAGAAAGGGAGTACTTGCACATGGAATCTCTGTGTGAGGAGGTTGAAGACAACAGAGGTCGTGCATACGCCCTGAAGGGGTTGGGAAACATAGCCTTCAAACTGCGACGATACGGTGTTGCTGAAGAATACTACAAAAAGTGCCACAAAATAGCGCAAAACGTGGGAGATACTATGCTGCTGTCAGATGTCCTCAATGACCTGGGAGCCTGCCTCTACATGAATGATGAGATAGATGGTGCACTTCAGGCTTTTGAGAATGCATCAGCTTTGTCTGGGGATGACGGGTATAAGCGTGCTTCTTCTCTGTACAACTGTGGGCTGTGTTATGCCCGGAAAGAGGACTACTCCATGGCACGAGAGCTCTGGGAAGAAAGCCTGAAAATGTATCAAACGCTGGAGCATACACCTGACATTCAAAAAGTGGAACATAACCTCAGAGAGATCGATAGAAAAGAGAAGCAGGAACATCTGGAAGGCTGCTATAGAAAGGCTAGGGAATTTGGGACCACAGAAGAGATCAAAAAAGCTTATAAAGAACTGGCGGAATTTCTATTAGAGCAATCAAGAACTGCCCAGGGGGGTTAGACTATGGTCATGGAAATACCATACAAGGATGAGATATACAGGAGCTCAAAGGAGTACATGAAAAAGAAGTACCCAGAAGAAGCACTGTACTTTGACATTGCCTGGGAAATCTTCGAGGAATTCGTGGAAAAAACAGAGAGCCCAGATCTGGATCTAAAAGGCCCCATAGTGAGATTTGGGGGGAAGGATTCTATCATGGCTCCGTCTGTTATTCATGCATTCTATATCATCTTTCTGGAGATGGGGGAGACAATAGACTCTCCAGATGATGATGGTTCTCTTGGACGTGAGATGAAGAGAATTCTGGCGAGTCACAAATTCGCTCCTCAATTCGCCACGGAGATTGTGGATTTCTTTCTGGGGAAGCAGCCCTAACTGATGTTCAGAACCTTATCTTGGTTGCAGGGGGCTGGAGCCTGAGAAAGTCACAGAAGAGCTCGAGAATACTTCTGGAATCCCTGTAGAATGCGGAGGCTGTGGACGACCCCATTCTCGTATCTGTCTTTCTCTTGGAGCTGACATCCCTCAAGTCTATGAGCCATCATTGTGGACATGAATGCTTCTGGCAGCTACCTACGCAGTAGAAGGACCGCCGGCCGATCACACACGAGCGCTCTCATCCAGGTTGACAGGAATGAGATGAGGGCAGAGACCTCCAAGGAAAGCAGCTCTTTCTTGTAGCATGGGTGACTCGACCATGAAGTAGCCAGGCACAAGAGCCGGAGCACCCCATTTTCTGAGCCCAATTGAATGGGTATCAGCACTCTCAAATTTTTCACTCTTTTTTGATTTTCCATTCTTTCTTCCCCGGTAGCGTACCGAATCACCTTGCTCTTGAGTACTGGGCCAGTAGATTACAGAATCTTTCAATCCTTAGTACTCACAGAGAACGGAAGAGGTTCTGCATAGCTAGAACCCACTCTCTTGGTTTTGGTAATATTTCTGCTCTTCTTTGATTCTCAGATTTCGAGACTGCCTTTCTCATGCATTGAGACAATAAATCACCTTTTAAGACAAACGAAATCTATAATGTAGTCCAAAAGGATAATAAGATGACGAGGTGATTCAAATGGGTTGGACATACACACCCTCTCTCGTCATCGAAGCTCCCTGGGCAGCCCCCTGTGGAGGGCCTGTGCCTGGAGACGTCCCCTACCCGGGATGAGAACAATCAGCGGCAGAGACCTGGTTCCACACTACTCTCCTCTTTTTTCTTTTATTTCTTTCAGCCCTTCTTTGAACTCAGAATAAGGAAAAACCCATCTCTGGCTTTCCACATCAAAATAATTATCATTCAAAGATTGCATTGATAATTCATGTGAAGGATATGTCTTTATTCCGTAGAGTTTGGCACTGTCCAGGTTATTTTCAATTATTCCAAGAATTTTTCCTTCAAGCAGCGGATGTGCCAAAAAATAGGAAATTATCTCTTTTCCTACCACAATAAGCGTCTTGTGTAGTCGTAATCCTTCTCCAAATCCGGCAATAGTGTCCAGATGTGATCCAAAGTTTTTTCCCTGCGTAATCAGAAAGAAGAGAGAAGACATATCCAGAGGGAGAGGGAGAATGATGAAGTTCTTTTCAAGAAGGACATTGCTGTCTCTCAACTTATCAAAGCTTCGCTTGAGATCATGATATTTCAGTTGCACACCATGATAGCGATATTCAAGATCTCGCATTTCTGTCAGCCGGCACGTTTTCCTGGACACGTACTTCAAGACAGTGAGATCAATCTCAGTATATTCGATACATGGTTCGACATCTTCATACTGGAAATGAGGAAGCTCACCTTTCCGGGTAACCTGGTAGTCAGGAGGAGGTATAAAACGGCCAAAAAAATCAGGGTTGGTCAAAACCCAGCGATGCTCGGACTTGTGAACACTGTATTCTTTCAGCCATCCCCATCGATCCATGAGGCCGATGAGAGTGGCAATATAGTTCCAGTTGTTGCACCGGTAAATACCCAAATAGGCATCAGCAGTCCTTACTGGATAAATCATCGTCCAGCAATTGATCTCCTTCAGGGCCTCAAGGACAGGGGCCCTGTACAGAGGATCGTAGTGAGCAAACACAAAAACTGAATACAGCTTATTCGTGCCAATAGCATTGTAGTTAATATCAAAGTAAGGACCGAAGAGATACTTTTCACTTCTCAGGTATCGAATTCTGTTATAGACAGAAGACTTCCTTCTGTACTGAGTGCTTGTGAGAAGGTCAGTAATAGGAGTATCTGCGTTTTTTCCCAGCTTGTTCAGGATAATCTTATCAATATTTCCAATATCCTTGTTGATAAACATGTTTGACCGTTCCTTTATGGGATTTCAATCCAGTTTCTCCCCTTGATTGTATACATGGCTGTCCATCTTTTTAAATCCTCCTCAGGAAAAAATATTTGTATTTATCTTTTCCTGCCTATACCAGAAATGGAGGTTATGGAATGAAGTCAGCAAGAATGGCAATGGTGCTGATCGCCCTCTTGACAATTGGCACCCTTGGGGGGATATCACTTGGAGTTGCCTCACATGCGGGTGGGACTGCACCACTCATCAGTTGGGTGGTGGACTACGAAGGCGGCAATCTACCGATTACTCCGAACTCAGTTCCCGGGAGTGATCCTGAGCATCCGAAGTAGTCATTTTCTCACCTTTCCCTTTTTTTTATCCGATCTTCTATCTTCTTCTGAGTTTCGTGATATGGATACTCCCATCTCTGTTCGTCAGTGTTGAATGTAGAAGACTCAAAGGAAAAACTGCACAGATATGCACTGTCGTGGCTCCGTAGGAAGTACATCCTGCACCGCAGTCCATCGATATCATCAAATGTGCTCAGAAGGTTCGTGGCAGCCTCAGGCATGATCCACAAGAACATGAGCCCTGTTCTTCCCGCCAGCGTGCAGGTTTTGTGAAGTCTGCACCCTTTCCCGAAATTCTCCATTATCCGCAGAATGGTCCCTCTCTTCTCTGCTGATAATAGGAGAAGCACAGTAAAACACTTTTCCCGGGGCAGAGGGGCGATATGATAGTCAACTGATTCGATGATACCGTAGTTTCTTATTTTCTGGATACTGTACTTGATTTGGTTGTAGGTTAAGAGGTTTCTATGCTGTGAGTACTCCTGTCTGGCTATCTCCATCGGACTGTCGGACTGAACCTGCAGGTACTGCATAACAGTCAGGTCTGTTTCATTCCACTTTGTTGACGGAGGAACTTTCTGGTATGAGATGTCAGGCAATCTGCAATCTGCAAGCAAGTTCTCCGAAGAGGAGACCGAGCTACCAAAGAAATCTGGATTTCTCTTCAACCATTTAAACCGTGAGGAGAAGAGGCTGTACTGTATTAACCTCTTCCTATGAAGTGCCTTCAAGAGCCCTCCAATGTGCTTGTAGTGATTGACCTGGAAATAGGCAAAAAACCTATCCAAATCGGTAGACGGAAATATCCACCTGATCCCCGGAATCTCCTTGAGAACCTGGAAGATAAAGTCAATGTCTTCAGGAGCAAAAGATATCGTGGAATACACATTGTAGATCTGATTCTCACCAACGCCAGCGAGGTTCAAATCATAGTATGGTCCTCGTAGAATATTCTTTTCCTTGAACTTTTTTAGCTTTTTAGAAACAGTAGTCACTCTTCTGTACCGTACCATCTTCGCAATCTCCCCATGGGATAAACTGGCATCTCTGCCAATTAGGTTCAGCATTCTGGCTTCTTTTTCATTGATTCTTAATCTCGAATCCATGATTCATCCTTTCCACGCATTTTTACCATATATAGGCCGACTTATGTTTATACTGGTTGTCAAATTGTGCGTGAATCCGTGACCGCAATATTGATAGATACGCCAATATTATAAAGGTATAGGTTGTGGTGGCCCATGAGCCTCGGGCCAGCATGTCAGGTAAATCCGTTCCGAGATCCAGCTTCCTTTCTTTTTTTTTCTTGAAGATTTCCAGAAGAGAGACCTCCATCGATGGGCAGGTCTCCAGTAAGCAGCAGGGGTAATGAGTGAGAAACCTTATATATGGAATGCATTGAAGGTACATCAGAAGGTGATCCAATGGATAAGGAAGAATATGCTGATTCTCTCATGGAGAAGTTCAAAGAAAAGCTGAACAGCATGGCAGATTCCAACAAAGGACAGAGGAAGACGTTTCAGCTCTGCCTGGAAGATGTGGAGAAAGCCTACCTCATTAAAGTTGGCGAAGATGGCACAGTGGAGGAACTGAACAAGAAGCCGCTCCCGGAGAAAGACGATTCAGCAGACATTTCAGTATATACTACTGTGGATGTGATTGATGGTATCATGAAAAAGGAGCTTAACGCCATGATGGCGATGATGCAGGGAAAAATTCGCATTGAAGGAGATATGAGTGCATTGATGAAGCTGGCATCTGCATTCACCTGAAGACAGGATGGTAGATGGCAACAAAAACCAATGTAATCCTTCAGCTGACCGTCTCCTGTAATTGCAATGAAAACATTCATAAATCACTACATATATAGGTACGTATTCCAGAAGGAATCTTGACACCCCTGCATATCGTATGAGATTTCCAGGGCACTGTCAATGAACCTGATACTAGGTGATTGAATATATATCGTGGCAGGAGTTGATCCAGGAACAACAGCTGCAGTTGCTGTTCTCACATTAGGAGGGGAAGTTATCTCACTTTATTCTGGAAAGAATTTCTCTCTCCAGGACATTATCAGCTTCATTTCTGAATATGGATCGCCCTGTATTATAGCCACTGATGTTAATCCGGCACCCCAGACAGTAGACAAATTGTGCCACTCTTTTGACTGCAAACTGCACATACCTCCTTCTGATCTATCCGTAGATGAGAAAAACGAATTGACCAGGAACTACGATTTCAAGAACTTTCATCAAAGAGATGCTCTGGCTGCCGCCTTGAAAGCCCTCGAGCACCATAAGGCGAAGTTCGACAATATAGATGCCCGACTGCATGAAAAAAACATGGAAGAGCATTCGGAAATGATCAAATCTCTCGTCTTGAGAGGATATCCGGTGGAAAGAGCAATTTCAATGGTAGAAGAGAAGATTTCACAGCCTGAATCACCTCCCCAAGAACTACCTCTTACTGCAGAGCCAGAACCTGCTCAGAAGCATTCTGCAGAGTTGCTTCAGAAGAAGGTGGCAGATCTGACGCATACAGTGGAACGCCTCACAGAGTATCGGACAGAACTTGAGCAGGAAAATCAGAATCTGCGCCAGCAGCTGGAAGATGCCCAGCAGAATCTCAGGCTGTATGATCGCAAATCCAGGAAGGAAGTCCTGGAATCCCAGGCCATTAAGAGCAAGGAATCTCACATCAAGAAATTGGGAGAGGAATTGAAAATAGAAAGAGAGAAAGCAAGACTGCTCTCTCAGGAGAATGAAATCCTCAAAGAAATGAGAACTCTGGAATATTCCCAGAAAGCACTTCCAGTCAAGGTGCTGCCCCGGTTTTCCAAGGAAGAGATAAGGGCGCTGGATGACAGGTTTACCATAAAAGAAGGGGACATTATCTACCTTCAGGATCCCTCTGGAGGAGGAGCCACCACTGCGCGGGAACTCATGGAGAAAGGAGTAAGAGCTATCATCAGCAAGGAAAGAATGTCCCATCTTGCAGAGGAGGAATTTACCAGGGCAAAAATACCAGTCATCTCAGAGAGGGAGATACCTCTGAAAGTCCTGGGCAATTTTGGCGTTATCTCCAGGGAAGATTTCGAGTCTGAGTTCAATCAGTGGAAAATGGCGCAGGAAATTGTCGAAGCTAAACAGAAGGAAAAGCAATTGAAGACGATTATTGAAGAATATAAAGAAAAGAGGATCAAGGATGGAATTGAGCAGGTTTCGGAGTGAGCCAGTGCAGTATGTGGTGAGAGCTGGGGTATGTGCGGCCGTGGTATATGTGGTGGCCACTCTTCTTCCCATGGAAAGGATCACCTCCCAGATTACGACTCAGGTTGTGACTCTGCTGGGAATGAAAGCCTCATGGTACGAGCAGAACGGACATTATTATATAGAATACCTGTACATTTCCATCGATTGCACAGCCGTGGAAGTCGCAGCACTCTTCATTGGCATGATTGTGGCCGCCAAAGCGGAGGTAAAGCGAAGGGTGATCTTCGCTGTGGCAGGTACAGCCGCTGTTGTCACGGTAAACATTGGAAGGATAGGTGCAGTTTACTACCTCCTGGAACAGAATGTCCCCTGGGTACTTGCTCACGACGTTTTCTCTGGAGGACTTGCAATTGGCTCGGGTATGCTCTTTCTGCTGATATCTGAGCGGTACCTACCACAAATTAACCAGAACTTGTATGCTTTGCTGGACATGGTCGAGAATGCATTTCTGAAGAAGGTCTAGAATACGTCCAGGCTTCCCTCAACTACCAGATCGGTAATCTGGGTCACATTCTTGATGTTTCTGCTCATGATCTCCTTGATTTCAGATTCCAGCTCGTCAGTATGTGTGCGATCCCTGGTAACCAAGCGAGCACATGCTTCAGCAGGGTCATTTATGGGATGTCCAATCTGTGAAAGCAAGTAGATCTGGACTTCGGCAATTTCCTCGAGCTCTGCCACCTCTTCAGCAATTCTCCGGGCCAGCAGATTATATATCTTTCCTACGTGAGAAACAGGATTCTTACCTGCAGTAGCTTCCATTGACATGGGGCGGTATGGTGTAATGAGCCCATTTGCTCTATTTCCTCTTCCCACAGAGCCGTCATCTCCCATCTCAGATGAAGTCCCCGTGACAGTCAGGTAGGCCGAATGACCAGTGTCTGCAGTATTGATGTCTACTTTCAACTTCCTGTTGCATTGCTCATCAAACTCATCAATGATCTCTTCCTTGATTTCTGTCTTGAGTCGTTCGTATTCCTGACGTGTATCCACTCGAGAGGAAATAAAAGCAGCTGCAACCGTCAGCTGGATCTCATCCTTGATGCGAAGTCCCATTATTTTTATGTCCTCTCCCAGCATGGGGAATCTCTTCTTGAAGTCGATGGAATTCAGGAAGCGTTCTGCATTGTAAACCAGTTTCTCCGTCTCTGTAAAAGGAGCAAAAGACACTCCAAAAGAGGTATCATTAGCTCGAGGTATGACCTGGTTCTCTTCAAAATTCTCTCTCAAATCCACAGACCCTTCACCCATTCTGGAATCAATGGTAATGTGGGAATCCACATCACAATTAGGAAGATTTGTTTCCAAGTACTGTCTGGCTGCTTCAATTGCTATTCTATGGGTAGGAAGTGTCCTCTGCTTTCCGTCGTTGAAGTGCATGGTAGCCCTGCCTGACAGCAGCAGGTACATGGGCTGCAAGATTTCTCCTCCTCCGAAGACCGGATTAGACTTTCCTCCTACCAGCTCCACCTGATCAGTGTTGTGATGGAGTATTCTGCCGCACTCTTCAATGTAGCACCGAGAAAGAGATCGGGAGACAGATTCAGCAATTCCGTCACAAATCGAGTCTGGATGTCCTATTCCCTTTCTCTCTACAATTTCAATATCCTGTTCTTCTAATGGTAGCCTTGATAACGATTCGACAGTGATATTCACCGGATCACCACCTCTCGTTTCAAAGGGGGACTATTTATATCTTTCGGTCAAAATATAACTAGGAGGAATAGTTGAAGCCACAAACGAAGAATTGCGAGAGATGGTTCTCTGCTAAACGGCTACGAAACGAAACATATTTATAATATTACGTAATTTCATAACTGTGAGGAATGTAGAACTCTCTGAGTTGAAGCGGATGCGTAAGAGATTGGGTATTACTCAGGAACAGCTAGCTGAGAAAGCGGGTGTATCACAGGCGTACATTGCTAAACTGGAGACAGGACAGGCGGATCCTAAGCTTTCAACATATCAGAAAATTGTGGATTCCCTAGAGAGCATGGAGGAAGGGTTCAAGAAAGCATATGATGTCATGGTCTATCCTATCATATCTATTGATGCCAATGATGTTGTTGAGAACGCCATACGATTGATGAGCCGGAATGATATTTCTCAGATACCAGTCACCAGGAGAGAGAGAATAGTGGGGTGCGTCATAGAGAAGTCTTTGATAAAGAGAATTGATGTCAGAAGGATGGAAAAGTTCAGGACAATGAGGGTGTATGAAGTCATGGATGACCCCCTGCCATCAGTCAGCAAGAATGAGAGTCTGGAATCTGTATTCTCCTTGTTGAAAGAGAACAACGTAGTGGTTGTTGAAGAAATTGGGAAACCAGTGGGGATTATAAGCAGGTCAGATATCTTGGGGTTGTTAATGGTAAAATCATGATAATGCCCCTGTCGTCTAGTGGATATGACACAGGCCTCCGGAGAAAAGTCGGAGTAAGCCTGAAACCCGGGTTCGAATCCCGGCAGGGGC
>JACVGW010000124.1 GCA_018992565.1 Theionarchaea archaeon | reverse complement strand
GAACCAGAAGATACTCACCAGAAAGTGTCTCGGCTTCAGCGAGAGGGACTTGATCATGATGAATTCCACAGAGAGCAATATCCCTGCAGCAAGAGCAATAGCCCCACCAGCAAAGTTGAAGCTGGAGACGCTCCACACTTCACTGATAAGAATAATGCCACAGAAGGCTGTAATGACTGCAGTCCTCCTCACCCAGGTTAGTTGCTCCTGGAATAGTATCTTTCCCAGGAGAGCAGTCCATGCAGGCTGGGTATACAAAAACAAGACAACCACAGCAACAGGGGTCCCCAGGGCTACAGCTGAATTCTCAAAAAACCCAACAGCTGCCATGATCATTCCCAAAATTGTATAGTAAGGTATTTCTTTCCTTGGAATCAAGAAATTGATTTTCCTGATGAAGAAAATGACCAGAATGAACAAGAGTGCAAAAAAGGTCCGGGAAAACGATTGTTGAAACGAGGAAATTCCATTGTCTCTCAGCACAGCAGAAAAGGTCGATATAGTACCCAGGAGGCACCCCGCTATGGCCAGGTTGATGCTGTGCTTGGCTTGTGACATGCATCCACTATGGCATCCCTCATAAAAGGATTGGTAGTGGTAATTGCACCGCTTTGTAGCCCATCTCTTCCAGGACAAATCTTATAAACATGATGAGAGATCGTAGTCGATGGAACGAACAGATTTCACAGAAATGGATATCTCACAGGCCTTACGTCATATTGCACTCCCCTCTATTCTGGGAATGTTTTTTGGAACATTATATAATATTGTGGATATTTTCTGGGTGGGAAAACTGGGATATGAACAAATTGCGGCAGTTGCCCTCTTTGGAATATTCTTTGAATTTGTCATTGTTTTTAATGAAGTGGTGGGCGTGGGCAGCGTTGCTCTGATTGCACGTCATTACGGTGCACGGAATTTTCAGAGAGTCAATGAGGTTGTGAAGCAGACTCTCTTTCTCAAGCTGATGATTGCAGGGATTTTTTGCATTACAGGCGTCATTCTAGTGCAGCCCATCATTGTTGCTCTGGGAGGATCAGGGGATGTTATTGAGTATGGAGTGGCTTATGGACGGGTCATGTCTGTGGGATTCTTGTTCATGTTGTCAGGGTATACACTGTTCACAGCCATGCGTGGAGTGGGAGATGCAAGAACTCCCATGAAGATCATGATAGTCTCCAATTTGATGAACCTGGTCCTGGACCCCATATTCATTTTTGTGTTAGACCTTGGGGTGACAGGGGCTGCTGCAGCCTCTGTTGTTTCTCAGCTGGTGAGTTTTGCCATAGGTCTATCTATAGTCACAGCAGGGAAGCACATTGTCACAATTGACACGAAGATGGAATTCGATCTTAAGATCATGAAGACAATTCTCACAATCGGGATTCCCTCAGGAGCAGAAGCTTTCATGCGTAACATCTCGAGCATGGTGGCCATTCGAATTGTCTCTGCTTTTGGAATGGCAGTTCTTGCAGGGATGGAGATCATGCTGCGGCTTATGGGACTGGTATGGATGCCTTTGATGGGATTGAATCTGGCATGTGGAACCCTTGTGGGCCACAACCTGGGAGCGAAAAAGCCCGGGCAGGCTGAAAAAACGGCACTGAAAGCAGGGTATATGGGTGCAGCAATTATGGTGGGCATTGCGGTGCTTTTCCTCGTCTCTGGCTCGCAGTTGGTCATACTCTTTAATCGGACAGAGAGTGTCGTTCAGGCGGGGACTTCTGCCTTCAGGATTGTCTCCCCTTTTCTGATCTTTCTGGGGTTTTCCATGCCGTTAAGCGGTGCTTTCTATGGGTCAGGAGACACGAAACCACCCATGATCATCACTTTTATGGGATTTCTCCTGTTCCAGATCCCTATGATGGTCCTCATGTCCAGAATGCTGGGATTCGCAGGTGTCTTCTGGGCCTATGGATTGAGTATGCTGGTGATGTGTGCACTGATGGTAACGTGGTTTTTGAAAGGAAGATGGAAAGAACGAACCCTGGAGTAACACTCCAGAGGTCATTCGTATCTCTGTATCCCTGCAACTTCTGAGACAAACCTTATAAACGTGCGAAGGACTGGGTTTCATACGAGGTGATAGAATGAAAAAATCAATGCTGGCCCTTGTTGCACTCTCCGTAGTAGTGCTGCTCCCCAGCATAGGCGCAGTGGAGACCATATCCGAAGATCAGGTAGTTATCGACACCCCCATCAATGATGATCTCTTTGTTACTGGAGGTACCATCAGCATTAATGCACGTATTGATGGTGACGTAATAGCTGCAGGTGGTACCATTGAGGTCAATGCTCCTATTACTGGTGACTTGCTTGCTTTTGGGGGACAAGTACAGGTGAACAATGATGTTGGAGGCAAGGTGATTGCCGCAGGCGGCATGATTTCCATCAAAGGTAACGTGGAAAAAGTGGTGGCTGCAGGTGGTACCATTGAGATTGCATCTTCAGCAGTTGTTGAGAGATATGTCTTTGCAGCAGGGGGTTCTGTGAGCAATGCAGGTGAAATCGGGGAAGACCTGATAGTATCGACTCAGACCTTCAGCAACACAGGCACTGTGAAGGGAACCGTGCAGGTTGAAGAAATTCCTACTCCTGAAGAAGAAAAAGAAGCGAAGGCTGCAATCAGCGTCCTGGGCATTCTGTGGAAAACAGGATTCTTTCTTCTGGGATTAGTGTTTATCAAGTGGTTTGGTGCACTGTTCAGTACCATCCAGAAGGAGGTCAAAGAATCCTGGCTGAAGAAACTGGTTCTGGGATTCATCGCAATATTGGTTACCTGCGTCCTGCTGATCATCCTCCTGATCACCGTGGTCGGCATGCCATTTGCCGTCCTTCTGGCTCTGTTCTTTGCCATAGCTATGATGATGGCGGGGATTATCGTGGCATATGCCTTTGGAGAATGGCTGTTGAAGCTGGTAAAGGTGGAACCTCACTGGATCATAACCTTTGCTCTCGGATTCATTCTGGTAAACTTGTTGTTCTTGATCCCAGTGGCAGGCTTTTTCATCCAGATTGTTGTGGTCAGCCTGGGATTCGGAGCCATAATCTACACGGTGAAAAACAACTGGGGAACTATTACGGCTCCAGCTCCATAATTTCTTCTCCTTTCTCCTTTTTTTAGAGCGGTAAGGTGGAGTTGCTGTTTTATTTGCCAGCTATAGATAGTCTGGCTACAGGAGTCATAACCAAAGCGAAATGCTTTTAGTCCATGTCTCCAGGTGGAACCGTGAAACTCAGTGACGCAGGACTGCTGGCTGTAGCCTTTGTGTGGGGCTTAACCTTTGTCATGGTTAAGGAATCCCTCCTGTTTGTTTCACCATTCAGGTTTTTGTTCTACCGATTCGCGCTGAGTTTTCTCATGCTGGTAGGGATATCTGGGAAGAGGCTGCGTCACCTGGATAGGTCGGTACTCGTGCATGGGGCACTCATTGGAGTATTTCTCTTTCTGGGGTACGGGTTCCAGACGGTAGGACTGCAGTATACAACACCTGCCAACACAGGGTTCATCACGGGGCTCTCAGTGGTCATAGTACCCTTTCTGGCTGCAGGGCTGCTGAAGATGCCCCCAGGGAAATCTGTTTTTCTTGGAGTAGGATGTGCGGCTGCAGGGCTCTTTCTGCTGTCAGTGGAGAAAATGGAAGTGAACCACGGGGACGTACTGGTGCTCTTAGGCGCATTCGCTTTTGCCATGCACCTGATTCTGGTTGGGAAATACGTCCGGAGCCATGATCCTGTGCTGTTAACAACTATACAAATAGGTATGGTGACTCTCCTCTCCTTTGCCGCAGGCTCAGGTCAGTATTGGTCTGTGAACAACATTGTGGTCAGAGCTCTTCTCATTACTTCGATTTTCGCCACCGTCATGGCCTTTTTAGTACAGAACCTGGCACAGAGACATACCCCCCCCACCCGTACAGCAGTCATTTTTGCCACTGAACCTGTATTTGCAGCAGTCTGTTCGTACATACTGGTTGGGGAGACCTTCACTGTCAGAAAGGTGGCAGGATGCCTTCTGATCCTTACTGGCATGCTGATAGCAGAATTAATGGGTGACAAGAACATGAAAAGCTAAATCTTATGGTACTGTGCGTCAATATTTCTGCGGATTCGCTCTTCATTTCCCAGTTGGGGGAGGTCCAATAAGTAGGGCTTCTCAAGCAGTGTTTCCTTGCTGTATTTCTTCTTGAGGTCCCTCATAGTATCTAGGAAAGCCTGCAGGTAGGTGATATGACGCTTGATCTCTTCCTTGTCGCATACCTCACCATGTCCAGGTATGATAGCCTTGAATTCCAAACTAAGCAGCGCGTGTAGAGCCGTGATCCACTGGTTGATATCTGCATCCCCCATGTAAGGGTGGTATCCTGCAAAAAGCAGATCGCCACTGAACAGCACCTTCTCCTCGGGAATATACACCACTGCACTTCCCGGCGTGTGTCCTCCCTGGTGAATAATCTCAATGTCTGGTTCTGCATGGATTGTAACTCTCTCCTTGAAGGTGAGCGTGGGTAACTTTATGAAGAATTCCTGAAAGCGTTCTTTGTTCTGAGCATTCTTTGCGTCCTCCATGTAAAAGGGAGTCATTTCTTTGAGCTTTTCATAGCAGAAGGAATGCCCAATAATTTCAGAGAAGTGCATGTTGCCGAAGGTGTGGTCTGGATGATAGTGCGTATTGATGAGAAACCGTATGTCTTTATCAGTGGTCTCACCAACAGCCTGCAGGTCTTGTCTGGTCTCCTCGGGAGTCATAGCTGTGTCCACCACGGTGCAGTATTCATCACCCAGTATCCATCCAATATTAGAGGTCCCCTGTTCACCAATTCTGCAGTATACACGATCAGTGATTTTCATGAAGCTCTCCACGGTATAACAGTTAAAAAGATACTGGATGGAAAGAGGAACAGTTCCGAAGAATCAAAGAACCCATGATACGCCAGTGGGTACCTCAGGTGGGCGGGAATCGGTACATTGCCATCCAGAGTTCACCAGGAGTTTTATCCCGTAGGTATGAATCTTCTACAACCTGGGCTTCGTAACTCTCTTTCTCTGTTTTTACAATGTCATAATGTGTTTTTTCCATGGATGCAAGATATTTCCAGAGGTTCTGGTTCTCTTTGTCCTTGGTGGACAGGTAAGTATAAACCCTGTAGGCATTATCTTCGTTGTGTATAGCTGTTTCCAGAGCATGGATCAGACTGTTAACGGTGGTGACCTTGGCAGAGCTTTCTAACGGCGGAAGTTCTTTGGGAACAGTGTATGATTTATCTCCAAATTTCGTCTTGTATACCTCACGAACAGTCTTCTCGTGTTTCTCTTCTTCTCTGGCAAGGTTTTCTAGCCTGATGGCAGCAAGTCCTGGGGCACTTTTGGCAAGGTCCAGATAAAATACTCTGGCTGCCTTTTCAGATTCAATGACATAACCCAAAATCTCCTTCAAATCCAGTTTAGCCAGCTTGTCGAAAATTTCAATCATATCTTTAACAATATCTCGAAATATTTAAAGATAACTGCACCGTGATGTCAAATGCTCGTCATGGAGACCTTGAGAGCCTTTCGCGTGCACACTGTGAATTCTTCACACATGTTCATTGAATAATACGTTTTTCACCCATGCATTTCTAGACCTTTACCGAAACCATTTTAAAGATAATAAGGTAGGCCATAGCAGGAGGTGCTACAAAGTGATCGAAATCAGATTTCACGGTCGAGGTGGCCAGGGAGCTGTAATAGCTTCTGAAATTCTTGCAGATGCCGCGTTTCGTGATGGAAAATACGT
>JACVGW010000038.1 GCA_018992565.1 Theionarchaea archaeon | reverse complement strand
AGGGTCCACGAAAAAGTCAGTGGGTGGCACCTCTTGAGCAGCAGCACCCGCAAGGGTGGCTCCAAGTAATGCGGCTCCAGCCAATACAGCTCCAATCTTCCTTAATTTCATATTCTTTCCTCCTAATCCGGATCTTGCTCCTGTTTTTCTCAGGATGCAATGGCAGATCCCAATTGCGCTGAGACCTGCTATCCTCTAAGCATCTTTCTTTTTCAGTACTTACTTAATAAGCTTTCTGTTGCTATCATTAATAGTAGGTTGAGGACTATCGGATTTAGACACGTTCTTGTAAAAAAAGCTTGTCCATCGAAGTATTGATGGGGGAGAAAACGCATAAGTGAAACTCCTCTACGACCAGCATCTCTTTGCCACATACCTGAAGCAGGGCAGCACCCCAACGGCGATACGGGCGGATATGTGTAGTGATACTATAAAGAATGTGGAGCACGAAAGAAGCAATCCAGTAAGGCTGCGTTGCTGTTTCTGAATCTGTATTGCCCTTCTGCAGTCACAATTTCCTTCTTGAATAGTGGTGTCAACTCTCATCAATTGATTACTCCTGGGAGTTTCTCCATGTATTGTGAAGGAATCTGGTGATGGTTACCTTTTTAAGTACTAGGTCTGTTATGAGGGGGTGGTGAAAATGTTCGCACGACAGGTATACTATGTAGCACGGGTATTGAGAGATCAGTGGAAATCAACTGCAGAATTGAGGGATCTGCAGGCAAAGAGAATCAGGAAGATTCTCCGGTATGCGTATGAAAACACAGAACTTTATCACAGAAAATTGAGGGAAGCACATCTCACTCCTGCCGATTTTGAGACGCTAGATGATATCACTAAGTTCCCTACTGTTACCAAATCAGAAATAAGGAACGCTTTCCCCCATGGAGTGGTTTCCCGAGAATACTCAGTGGACCAGTGCTACCGGGCCGTCACGTCAGGCTCCACAGGTGAGGTACTCGATTTGGTGTATTCCCCCTCAGCTTACGAATTTCAAATGGCGGCCACATATCGGAATTTCGCAGCATTAGGATACAACCCATGGCATAAACTTGGATATGTTCGCTATGAGCCTATCCACGGAGGAACACCCTCATATGAAAGGCTGGGCATTGTCAGGAAGCTGTTCATACCAGTCACCCTGCCGGCTGATCAGCAGATTGCCATGGTGAGGCAGTTCAACCCGCATGCCATAACAGGGTATCCTTCAATCATGATAGAATGGGCCAAACGTATGGAACAAGAGGGAACCTGTATTCATCCATTATTTGTTCGAGCAGAAGCCGAAATTCTGACCAAGAGTGCCAAGACATACATGGAATCCGTTTTTGGCTGTCCCCTGTACGAGGAATATGGCTCTATTGAATTCGTCAGCCTGGCCTTTGAATGTGCAGAGAGAAACCACCATATATCGGCAGATAATGTCTTCCTGGAGTTCTTGAAAGAGGGAGAACCAGTGGCACCTGGTGAAGAGGGGGAGATTTATGCAACCTCCTTGGTGAATGAAGCAATGCCATTCATACGCTACAGCCTCAATGACAGGGGAGTTCCCCTTGAAGATACGTGTTCCTGTGGACGGGGACTGCCTTTGATGAAGCTCGTGGTGGGAAGAGATGATGATTTTCTGGTTCTGCCCAGTGGAAAGAGGATCAGCCCACGGTTGGTGATTCCATTATTCGAGCTGGCAAGTGAGATACAGGAGTTCCAAGTGATACAGAAGAAGAAAGATCTCATTCAGGTTGATTTTGTTCCGTGTGCTCATTTCACCAGAGAGTGGGGAATGAACATAGAAGAGGAATTTAGAGCCGTCCTTGGTGAACCAGTAGACATAGTGCTTAATGAATGCCAGGAACTGCCCAGAGGAAGGCACAATAGGCCTCGTCCTGTGCGTTCACTGGTGGGCCAGCAGTAGGTGACAAACCCTCTACATGAAGGAATCTATCTCGAATGTGCGCTGTACGCGCTTGTACTTTCCCTGACCGGTGAGGTCGACATGATGGACTTTTCGTACAGTCACAGTGATCCTCATGTCCAGTGCAGTCTGAATGCAGGCGACCAATTCTCTTTCCATGTCATCGGTGAACCCTTCCTGAGGGACGATTCTCAGCTCTATGTGGTCTGGAGAATCTTGCAGTACTTTGAACTGGTCAATATGTGGAGCATCGAAAAGATAGGGTATAATCCGTGTGGATGGAATCAATTCGCCGGAAGATAGTATGATGAAGTCATCCAATTTTCCCTCGATTTCTTCGAGAACAGGAAGAGTCCTTCCGCAAGGACATGATTCATCTGAGGGTATTCCTA
This sequence comes from Theionarchaea archaeon, assembly GCA_018992565.1. GTDB lineage: Archaea > Methanobacteriota_B > Thermococci > Methanofastidiosales > SZ-28-30 > SZ-28-30. Next base: position 21,927 of record JACVGW010000038.1, on the reverse strand, counting down.
CGTCATCCAGGCGGTATCGGAGAAAGGGCATAGCTTCATTCCATAGATTGGTGATGAGGACTTCTCCCCGCTCACCAGGGGATACTGGCTCCCCATCTCTCACAAATTCCATAATGACAGAATCTGCATCCATATGCATAGTATGATACTTACATTCCCAGGCGAGTGAGTTGGCTTCATACGCCCCATACTTGTTGAAGGTAGAGCAGCCAAAAATCCTCTCTATGTACTCTCTATGCACAGGATAACTCATTTCACCGCCGATGAAAAGCATACGGGGAGTAATATCTGTGACAGCATTCTTTTCCATGATTTTTGCCATAGTGACAAACAGAGAAGGATGAGCGCCTATGACTTCAGGCTGGATTCCTCTCAGTTCCTTCACTAACTCTGATTCGGGTCTTCCTTCCAGTAGTCCTCTGGTCCTGTATAGAACACTCCCTGTAGCTTTGTTGAATTCTCTCAGATCCCGGCACATGATGCAGTACTTGTGCCAGGGGCGCAGTCCCTGAGCCAGAAAGGCTCTGAAGGCCACTGATCGCAGAATTTCGTAGCCTCTCCTGTCGTACAGCACGGTGAGCATATTGCCTGAAGTCCCGGATGTGGTCTCTGTAATACAGGTCTTTTCTGAATAACCTCGAGCCACGCTGTCGTGAGGAAATCCTGACTTTATTTCCTTCTTGGTAGTAATAGGGATTTTGACCAGGTCATGGAGTGTGGTTACATCAGAAGGAGAGAGCCCCTGTTCTCTGAATTTCCTATGGTACAAAGGTACATTCCGGTACGCGTGAGCGACTATGTGCCTCAGCCGTTTCTCCTGAAATTGTCTGAAGGAATCAGGAGATCGATACTGATTTTTGTAAAAAAGCGGGAGATATAGGAGTGATTTCCACATAGATTCACCTCGACACGAATTTTGAGTACATATGATATGCTATATGATATATTACCGTGATATAAGGTTGACTTTAAAAGGGTTTGCATTCATGATGACAATGCCCTCCTTCTTGATTGCCGAGAGGTGGCTCACACTGAGCTGAAGTGGCACATACAACCGCAATAAATAAAAGCACCCCACGTATGAGGACAGTGTATGGTAGAGTACAGCGAAACGCTCATGGATCACTTTCAAAATCCGCGCAATGTAGGTGTCATTGAGAAAGCAGATGGAGTGGGTAAGCTCTCCAGTGACGTATGTGGAGATATCATGCATCTGTATATACAGGTAAAGGATGGAAAAATTATCGATGCCAAGTATACAACATTCGGATGTGCGGCAGCAGTTGCTAGCGGAAGTATGTTAACAGAGATGATCAAAGGAATGACTCTGGACGATGCAGAAGCCATTACCAAGGAAGCCATCGCAGACAACCTTGGTGGTGTTCCAGAACCCAAGATACACTGTTCCCTGTTGGCTGCTGACTGTCTCAGACTGGCTATTGAAGATTACAGGAGGAAACATCCATGAATGTAAGACCAGAGTCCTGCAAGAGGGAGAATCCTGTAGAGACATGCGTGGTTGCCCACAGGAAGGTACTGGAAGCGAAAGATTGCTACTGCTGCTGCTGTCGACAGTTCCAGGATACTTCTGAATCTTCAGAGTATCAGATACCACATGAAAGCGGGTAAGAACTGTGATGGAGGATATGGATCAACAGCACAGGCCATAAGTCCACCTGGAGAGGGAATCAAATGAGGAAAACTCTGTGCACAATGCTTGTGGTAATGCTGCTGGCAGGATGCCTGAGCAAGGAAAAGCCCTCGCAAGAGAGTGCCAAGGAGCTGGAAAAACAGGCCAGTGGGTATGAGCGTATCTTGCACTGGGATGATGCTGCACAAACCTGGGAGGAAGCAGCCCGGCTCAGAGAAGCTGCAGGAGATGAGGAGCAAGCACGAAATGACCGCATGAAAGCTGCTCTTGACTGGGAAGTGGCAGCCAGGGCCTATGAGAACAGGGAATTGTGGGGCAGTGCAGCAGACGCCTGGAAGAGGGCAGCTGCTCTGTGGACTGCAACTGGTGAGACGGGAAGAGCCAGAAATGCTAAGAATCATGCAGATGAGATTGAGAAAAAGTAGCCATCTGGATACCGTTCTGAGAGACATCTTTATTAGCATAGTTGGGAAAAAGGTTCATGCGTCTGAGAGAGCTCGATCTCCCCAGCAGGTACATTCAGAAGCTGGAGGGTGCAGGGTATGACACACTCTTTCCCCCACAGGAACAGGCGGTGCATGTGGGCCTTCTTGGAGACAGGAACATGGTGCTGGCAATTCCCACAGCTTCTGGAAAGACGCTTATTGCCCTTCTTGCAGTGATTAAGGCTCTGCAGAGGAACCAAAAAGCAGTGTACATAGTACCTCTGAAAGCTCTGGCCGAAGAGAAGTACCAGGACATGAAGGAGCTGGGCATCAATGTTGCGCTGACCACAGGAGACTACGATTCTGCCAATACATATCTCAAACAGTATGATGTAGTGGTTACCACCTCGGAAAAGTGCGATTCGCTCCTCCGCCACGATGTGACATTTTTCGATGAGGTTCATCTTGTGGTAGCAGATGAGGTTCACCTCCTGGATGATCCCGGGAGAGGTCCTACTCTGGAGATGATCCTGTCAAAAATGAAAGGGAAACGAATTCTGGCTTTGTCTGCCACTATTTCCAATGCCTCTGATCTTGCTCAATGGCTTGATGCAGAACTGGTAACGTCTGAATGGCGCCCCGTTCCTTTGAGAAAAGGCGTGTTTCATGAGGCTATCATTGTCTTTGAAGATGGTCCTGAGCAGATCATATCTCACGGTGATCCCTGTGTAACACTGGCTGTGGACAGCTTGAAAAAAGGTCAGGTCCTCTTTTTTGTCAACACAAGGAAGTCGACACAGGCTGTGGCATCTCGCATTGCTCGCAGCCTGAAGAACATGATCACATGTGAACCATTGCATTTTTCTGATTCTATCTATCGCTCCGTACTGCAGGAATGTTCTCTCCGCGGTGTGAGTTTTCATCATGCAGGACTGAAGCGGCAGGACAGATTGCTTATTGAGGAAGCATTCAAAGCCAACCAGTTAAAGGTGCTGGTGGCCACTCCCACCCTGGCTGCAGGGATTAACCTGCCTGCCAGACGAGTTGTGGTCAGGGATGTCAAACGGTTCTACCAGAACCTTGGATACTACTTCATACCCACTCTGGAAATCCAGCAGATGATGGGGCGGGCAGGAAGGCCCAGGTATGATTCAGAAGGGGAAGCAATCCTAGTGGCCAAGAACCAAGAGGATGTGGACCAGCTGTTTGGACGATACATTTTTGCAGAACCCGAGAGAATCTCCTCCAAACTGGCCTCCCAGCCTGCACTGAGAACCCATCTTCTGGCACTTATGGCTTCTGATTACATGAAGTCTGAAGAGGATCTCAGGAAGTTCTTCTCAAAGACGCTCTACGTTCACCAGAACGGGGAAGAATACGTGTATGACACCATCAATCAGGCCAGAGACTACCTGGAACGTCACAACCTAGTCCAGGGGTTTGAAGCCACACCTTTTGGGAGGAGAGTGTCTCAGTTGTATATTGACCCTGCTTCTGCAGTAGTGCTCCGACAGGCCCTCCAGAATGATATGCTCCCCATCGGAATACTGCATGCTGTGTCTGCCTGTCCTGATATGCCTGGATTGTACTTGAGGCGGGGAGACTTTTCTGAGTACGACCTGCTGACTGAAGAACACAAAGAGTCTTTTCTCCTCCCCATACCAGATACGTGGGAAGAACCTGAATTATACGAGATATTCTTATCCCAGGTGAAGACTGCGTCGCTCCTCTCCATGTGGGTGGAAGAGGTGGATGAGAAAGAGATCTGTACTCATTTTAGTGTGGGACCCGGCGACTTGTACAGAATGCGGGAGGCAGCAACCTGGCTCTTATACTCGTTTGGCGAGATTGCCAGGCTCTTCTCTCACCCCCAGGCAGACATAAGAAAATTGCGTGTGCGCCTCAAGTACGGCATCAAAGAAGAATTACTCCCTCTGGTCCGAATCAAGAATATTGGACGGGTCAGAGCGCGTTCTTTGTATGACCATGGGTTTGAGACACTTCAGGACATAAAGAAGGCATCTCTCTCTGAACTGGAGAGCATAGTGGGAGAAGGAATTGCCCGATCAGTACTCGATCAACTAGCAGGTAACGTGGACTAGAATTGCACAGTTATATCTGTGGTTGAATTCTATAATTGCTTGAGGAGTCAATAGCTCCTGGTAGAATACTCCTTTCTGCTTAAGGAAGTCTCTTGCTTCTTCTGTCAGGTGCAATGCACCACTGTATCCTGTTCCAATAATGACGCAATCTGGATCTTCCAGCAGCAAGATTTCCATTTCTGCCTTGACGACCTTATGGCTGGTCCCATGAACCAGGCTGGATAGCTCTTTCCTTCGAGGTTCCACAGCACCTGAAGGATGAACATAGATATCGTGGGTGTATATCCTATTCTTGTATTGTACAGAGCCAAATTCTACCTCTTTCAGCATCAGGAAAACCTCTGTTTCATAATCTTTTCAATTTCCCTGAGAGCAGTATTCGTCAGGCGCCTGTAGGGCTGGTAAGCAGGCACGACACAGGAGAGTATGTAGGTTTGGTCTCCCACCTGAAAATATCTACACACCAGCCGCACCTTGTCATCGTCCACCAGTGAGACTTCATCTGTCTTTTTGAACCCGAGCTGTGTTTCTGCCCTGTGAGATACATCTCTCACCAGGGCGGAGAGAGCAGCAATCCGTTCATTTTGATACTCTGAGTCCATGGCTGCTACAGGGAGCCCCTGTACATCTGCCACCAGAGATGCCATGAACTGCCCGTCCTCATTGAGGTTGCGAAGCTGCGCTTCCAAGAGTTCAGTGAATCCCAGCTCTTTCTTCTCCAACAGCAACAGGGGTTCTTCTTCGCCCAGGGACTGAACATCCTCTCCATCCAGAGAATAGAGTCCAGCAAGTCCAGACGAGAAGATGGCCAGAGCATGATCCAGAGCCTCTTTCCCAAACACCTCCTTCTCAGTCAGCATTTCCTCGCCGTATATGCCGACGAGGGTTCCATTGATGAAGAATATGTAGAAATCATTGATACCTTTTTTCTCGTAGGTTACCCGGACAAATCCGGTCAAATTCTCTTTTTCAGCTTCATCAATAAGAATTGTCACTCTGGGTTCTGTCAGTTCCAGATCTCTTATCTTTTGACCTACTGGGACTCGCATGATATAACCTCCTTTCCCACTGAGGCTGCTAGGTGGGGCAGGCATTCAGAAATGCGCTCTCTCAAGATGATGTCTGCTACAGCGTCCAGGGCGGTTGCAGTCTTGTTGATGATGATGACGGGGATTCTGTTACGATTAGCCAGAATCACCAGATGAGAAGCGGGAACCACTTCAAGACTGGATCCCACCACGATCATGAGATCTGCTTTTTGCACCAGGGAAACTGCCTGCGAGAAGACTTCCTCAGGGAGAGGTTCCCCAAACATGACCACATCCGGTTTTACCGTTCCTGAACAATTGGGACAGACCAGTGAAGAGCTGGAGAGAGGAAGTAACTCTGCCAGGGTAAAAGCTCGTCTGCATTTGAGACAGGTGGCAGTCTTATAGGTTCCGTGGATCTCAATGACATTCCTGGACCCTGCCATCTGATGCAACCCATCAACATTCTGTGTTATGATAGCCTGCAGGATGTTGAGATCTTCTAGCCTTTTGAGAGCTCTGTGTCCTTCATTGGGGACAGCAGACACGAGCAGAGGCAGCAGAATTCTACCTATTTCAAGAACCTGTTCAGGGCGAGTTGTAAAGGCATGATACTCTCCAAAGGAGAGAGGAAATGTGCTCCACAGTCCTCCAGGGGAACGAAAATCAGGAATTCCTGAGTCAGTGGAAATTCCTGCCCCAGTCAAAGCCACCGCATGGTCTGAAGCAGAGATAAGCTGGACAGCCGAGTCAACAGGTGATTCCATTGCCTACTCTTGGGGAGCGTACATAAAAAGGTTTGTCACTGAGGTTACAGGAGGGACATGATGCAGTCAGTGGAATGCTTAAAGGTCAGTTACTCGTACTCCCACATACTCTCTGGAGCCAAAAAAGGTCGGACACTACTACTTTCTGTATGCAGTGCAGTCAAGACAGCATCTCTCACAATGTATCCAGCCTCATGCAAGAGAGAGTCTTTGATCTCCGGATCTTGGGCCATGGAAGCATTACAAGGGTATGCATGATGTGCTCTGGCTACTGTTTCTACTACGTGATCAATGGATGTGTTCTTCAACATCTCACAGATGTACCACGTGGACCCGCAGGGAGCGCTGATGTGGCAGACAGCCCTGTAAACACTGTCCCTCTTCACCTCGAGGTGCACCACTGGCTTGCCAATTCTCAGAGTAGAGATCACTTGGTTAATGAAAGGATGAGACGGGTGGTACTCCAGAGAACAGAACGGTTTTGGAAATGCACATTCTATGGTTTTCTCCTGCAGGATAGTCTGAAGCTGTCCCCTTAGCCCCGGCTGCACCCAATGGGGGGCTTCTGCAGGGACTAGTACAGCTTTCACCGATGGAGGGAGTGTTGAGGGCAGTTCCAGCAAGAGGTCAGGGTGCACATTGAGGGCTAATACCAGATCGCAGTCTGGTAGAGAAGGCAGGTAATCAAGAGGATTATCCAGAAATGGAGGTAAATCATCAGGTATTCTGAAGATGCCGTACAGGTACTGGCAAAAGTCAAGCGATGGCGGTCTGCAGCTGTTACAATACTGGCAGACATCACACCAGTTGCACAGGCTGTTGAGAAAGACGCAGGGTACTGAGCCAGAGTACATGATGCAGATGCGCATTGACTTTCAGAGGAGGAACATCTTATAAGGATAGGTAATTTGAAAGAAAGGTGGTACGAAGGTTACGGCTATCGTTCAAAACCGCAATGGAACCATCATGGCATAGAACCTACAAAAAGCTGAAAAAAAGGGTAAATTACCAAGAAAAAGAGAGAAAAAGCTTCATGTCAGCCAGTTTTCTGGTTTGGGAATCTCCACCTTCAATCCTTTGCGTTTTCTAATCTGCAGCACGATTTCAGGCTGCATATTCTCGGGGACCTGTTCAAATCCTGTCACTTCAGTGGACCACAGGGCTCGTCCCTCTGTTGCAGACCTGATTTCACCTGAAAACCCAAACATCTCTGCCACAGGTACCTTGGCTTCAATACTGATTAGCTCTCCCTCCTGTGCCATGTCCAGGATCTGGCCTCGCCGTCCCTGGATTTCCCTGGTGATTGATCCCATGTACTCCTGAGGAGCCTGTACCCACAATTTCTGGATGGGCTCAAACAATGAATCTTTGGCCATCAAAATGGAACCAAAGAGTGCATGCCGTACAGCAGGAATTACCTGGGCAGGGCCACGATGGATGGAATCTTCGTGCAGTTTCATGTCGGTGACTTTGATTTTTACCTTCATCACTGGCTCTTCAGCCATTGGTCCTTTGTCCATCACTGAGTGGAATGCCTCAACAATCAGTTCAATGACTTCGCCAATGTGCACAATTCCTTTGGACAGATTCAAGAGCATGTTTCCCTGGTAGATATCTTCTACTCCCCTGGCCTCATCTCTGTCCATCCCCAGGTCCCGGAGCTGCTGCTGCAGCTCTTTCCCTTTGACCCTGCCTTCAGGGATACTTCCATCTTTTATAGCCTGATAGACATTGTCATCCAGAGGTTCTGCGTGCAGGTAAAACTTGTTGTGCTTATTGGGAGATTTTCCTTCCACATCTGTACATGTTCCCTGAACTGACTCTCTGTACACCACAATAGGCTCAGAGGTGCTGATTTCAACTCCCTTGCTGTGAGTGATTCTGTAACCAACCACTTCAAGATGGAGCTCTCCCATGCCGCTCATCAAGTACTCTCCTGTTTCTTCGTCTATCTTCACCTGAATTGTAGGGTCTTCCTTGGATACCTGCCTCATCACTTCAATCAATTTGGCAAGATCTTTGGTGTTGACAGGTTCTACAGCTACGGTTACCACTGGTTCAGAATAGTGTTTTATCGCCTCGAAGGGCGCAATGGGTTCATCCCCGCCGCAAATGGTTTCACCTGCAATGGCTTCCTTTAGCCCGGTGACAGCTACAATGTTTCCTGCAGGGACTTCGTCCATGTTCTTGCGGTCAGGCCCCATGTAAATACCGCACTGCACAACTCTTCTCTTATTTCGGGTTCCCACGATCCAGACTTCATCTCCCACTCTGACTGTTCCCGAGAAAATCCTGCCTGTGGCAATTTCCCCCGCGTGGCGGTCCACAATAATCTTGGTTACAACCATAGCCAGTGTTCCCTCGCGGTTCACTGCCTTCATCTGCTCGCCAACGGGTGAATCGGGATCCCCTTTCCATATCTTGGGAATCCGATATCTCTGTGCAGTCAAGGGATTGGGGAGGTGGTCGACAACCATGTCCAGAATGATCTGATGAATGGGAGATCTCTTGGCCAGGTCTCTCAGCTGGTCCTTTTCTGTGTATTCAATAATATCCTTGAAGGTCAATCCTGTGGACTGCATGAAGGGAACAGATATAGCCCAGTTCCAGTATGCAGACCCGAAGGCTACTGAACCATCATTGACGTTAACCTGCCAGTCTTCCTTGAACTCATCAGGAGCCATCTGTTTAATCAGCTTGTTCACATGGGTGATGATCTTCATGAACCGGCGTTGCATTTCATCTGGAGACAATTTCAGTTCGCGGATCAATCGATCTACCTTGTTGATGAAGAGAACAGGTTTGACTCGTTCCTTTAGTGCCTGCCTGACAACTGTCTCTGTCTGAGGCATGACACCTTCCACTGCACATACTACAATGATACATCCATCTATGGCTCGCATGGCTCTGGTAACATCACCACCAAAGTCCACATGGCCGGGAGTGTCAATGAGATTGATCAAATACTCTTTTTCCTCATATTCGTGAACCATGCTGATGTTGGCAGCATCAATTGTGATACCTCTGCTCTGTTCCTGCTCGTCAAAGTCCAGGACAAGCTGTTTCCCTGCCAGATCTTCAGACATCAGCCCTGCTCCTGCCAGGAGGTTATCAGAGAGAGTAGTCTTTCCGTGGTCAATGTGCGCAGCAATGCCGATATTCAGAATTTGGTCAGGATTGTACATGAGTTTGTGCACGAGTTCTGCCATTTTTTCCTTTCTTCCCATGAAATCACCTTGCACTCTTGGCAATTCGTTCGATTTCTTCTTTCTTGTTCACTGCAAAGCTCTTCACGTCAGCTTCGCCAGCCAGTATCAATTCTTCTGCCAGAGCATTCTCGTAGGAGGTCTTGGACTTGAACGTCTTCTCAGAAGCTCCCAACGCGATATTCTTCAGGGCAATGTCCAGTCTGCGGTGAGGAGAAATGTCCACAGATTGATGGTATCTCACTCCTCCGTAGGTCAGGGTAGTTACCTCTTCTCTGGGAGCTGAATGTTCGATAGCTCTGACTAAGACCTGCAGGGGATTTTCGTTCGTCTTCTTTTGAACGAGATCAAATGCATTCTTCACTGTCTGGTATGCACACGCCTTTTTCCCTGTATATCCGCCCTTTCTCCTGACGAAGTGGCCAGCCACCTTCCTGCTGGCAGCTCCTGAACGCATGATCTTGTTGATCAACCGTTCCACGATATTCATCTTGCTTCTCCAGAATCGCACTGCTTCCACCCTGCCCCCTGTATGAGGAAGAATGATTGGGTTCAAATTGATATATGATTTTAGCCCAAGATCTCTTACTTCAACATCGGGGTCCCATTTTTGAAATAGTTTCATTTATCTCACCGGTTTTTCCTTCCTTCCTCGCACCATCTCCTCCAGAGAGACTCTGTTGACTTTTGTAACCTTGAATTTCACTCCTGGAATATCTCCCATAGATCCTCCTTTTCTGCCTCCAATTCCCTCTACAATGACTTCATCATGTTCATCTATGAAATTGATGGCCCCGTCTCCGGGACAGAAAGCAGTCAGCTGGCGTCCATTCTTGATTAACTGAACCCGGACACATTTCCTCAGAGCTGAATTGGGTTGTTTGGCCTCCACAGGTACTTTTTCCAGAACAATCGCTCGTGCCTGAGGAGCTCCTTCCAAAGGATCTGACTTTACGTCCAGCCTGAGCATTCTCCTCTTGTACGCTATGTCTTTCCATCTCAACTTCTGCCTCTTGCTTTCAAGTGACCGAGCTGCAAATTCACCTCGTGGTCCTTTCATATTCTCACCTAGATCATCATTACATCATCAATATTGTGGTGCCGTTTCATGAGATACTTGGCCCGACCGATATTGCGGCCATCTTTTCCTATAGCCAGCCCTCTGTCCTTCTTGGGGACATCCAGCATGACCACATTCTTGTTTCCCTTGCGCTGAGAAACGTGCGCTGAACGGACCCGCGCCGGACGCAGTATGTTCTTAACGAATGAAGTTGGATCATCCGAGTATTCGATGACTTCCACAGATTTTCCAATGAGATCTCTCACCCGCTGTATGTTGGCACCATTTTTTCCAACAGCCAGCCCGACTTCACCTTCTTTGACTACAAACACGACTCGACCCTTGTCATCCTCCAGGATGCAGTCCATGACAGTTGCTCCTGTCAGGCTTTCAAAGAGGCCGATGAATCGTATTTCTTCAGTTCCCAGTTTAACTCCCATTAGTGACCCTCCACCATTAGCAGATTGCTTTCCCCAGGTGAGATAACAGTGAGCACTGAAATCACAAAAGGTTTTCCACACAGTGTACCCAAGTCAACTGAGGTTCCCTCGTAGTGATGCACGGGGATCTGGGTCAGTGAGCAGTAGTACTCAAGGTCTTCCTTTGTTTTTTCGGGGGCATTGGATGCCACAATAACCAGTTTAGCTTCTCCCGTCTTGACGCTCTTGAGAGATTGTTCAGTTCCAAATAACACTCTTCCGGTTTCGGTTGCTTTTCTGATTTCCCTTCCTACGTCCAATCATGTCACCTCTCTACTCTTCATTACCAGTTCCACTGTGCCTGTACCCACCGGTATGGGCTGACCGATGATCACGTTTTCTGTGACCCCATTCAAAGAATCCACCATTCCCTGTTTCCCTGCTTCCAAGAGATGGCGAGTGGTAACCTCAAAAGCGGCCCGGGCCAGTATACTGGACTTCTCTCCTGAAATACCGTGTCTGCCAATGGGTTTGGGTTCTCCATCAACAGTCATTAGGTCTGCCAGCAGCATGATGTGTCGTACCTCCACATCCAAACCCTGTTCATCCAGGGTTTCCTTAATTTCCTTGATGATTGCATTACGAGCAGCTTCAATTCCCAACACTTTGTGAATTTCCCGTACATCATTGGTTGTAGTACGGGTAGTATCCACTCCCTCCAGTTTGAAAACGTCAGTGAGTTTCGAACCTTCGGTGTAGATTACATATTCACCGTCTTCTTTTCTAATCAAGGCGCGCTTGATCTTCTTGATGCCTTTCAGCTGGGTATTTCTCACGCGCATGGCAAACTTCCGCAGCTTCATCAGAGAAACATCTCCTGGGTTGAGGATGATAGAAAAACCATCCTGCGTCATTTCCACATTCTTTACCTTTTTAAGCTTTTTGATTATATCGTCAATAGAAATTTTCTGGTCATCCAATTTATACTCATCCAGGGTTACCACAAGGTTCATATTGATAACATCCATGACCACAGATCTCGCTATATTCTCCACTGTGGTTCCCTCAATAAGACGTGCTACTCTCAATGCTTTTTCCCTATCAGTCTTATACCCTTCTTCTAGGAATACAGTCATAACGGGGGTAGAGGGTTTCCTACGCATATCCACAATCTCAATAATCCGAGGTAGTCCCAAAGTGACATTGATTTCTGCCACCCCCGCATAATGAAAGGTGCTCAAGGTCATCTGAGTGCCGGGTTCTCCAATACTCTGGGCAGCCACGGTGCCCACTGGTTCTCCGGGGTCTACCAGCACTCTGTTGTACTCCTCCAGGACGTCCTGGATAATAGCATCAATCTGCGATATGGTGAGGTTCCTCTTCTCATTCGCCGCGAGGAGCTTTTCAGTCAGCTCTTCTCTGACAGAAAGAGGGAGCGGTTCCATTAAACCGCCTCCATGTGCTTGTGAATGATCCAGTCAATATCAACTGCCTTTCCGTAATCAGAGCGGGCAGGATCAACTCCATCTTCACCATACATGAACTGAATAACCAATCCTGTGTTGTCTCTTACCGTCCTGTCATACTCCACCTTCAGGTCCTGCATGGCATTCATGAGTCGCCTCTGCATGTATCCTGATTGGGCTGTTCTTACTGCGGTATCCACCAGCCCCTCCCTTCCTCCCATAGAATGGAAGAAGAATTCGGTAGGAGACAACCCTTTGTTGTAAGATGAGCGAACAAATCCTCTGGCTCGCGCAGAAAGTTCATTCTCTTTGAAGTGTGAGAGCGATCTGTTGTTGTATCCTCTGTGCAGGCGTTCTCCTCTTACTGACATCTGACCCAGACATGCAGCCATCTGTGTGAGGTCCAGCATGTTTCCCTTTGCTCCTGTCTTGGCCATGATTACTGAGAATCGTTCCATTCCCAGATACTCCTCAGCAATCTGCCCTGCCCGATCTCTGGCTGCAGCAAGAACCTGCATGATTTTCTTCTCCAGAGTCTCTTCCAGACTCTGTCCCGGCAAAGGTTCCAGTTCTCCATTATGGTATGCATCGATGAGCCTGTCCACCTTGTTTTCCCCATCCAGGAGCACTTCTTCAATTCTGTCTTTTGCGTCCTGGTCAAGTTCTACATCATTCATATCCACAGTTATACCTTTCATGCCTAGAACCCACAGAATCAGTCGAGTGATGGAATCGAGGAACTTTCTTCCTGTATCTGTACCATAATCCTTGACCAGTTTGTCCAGGAGTTTGCATTCTGATCGTGCTTTGTACGCCATTCCATCAATAGCTCCTTTGAGGAGTTTACCGTCTTTGATAACCACATACCCATCATAGGGACAGTCTTTTTCCCTACAGGTGGTACATCGTCTGCATATTTTGTTCTTATACTCCACGTTAAGGTCAGGGGGAAGGAGCAGGGAGAATATTTCTTTTCCTGTCCAGAGGTTCTTGTCCTGGGGGATATCAACATCGAGGCCAGCCATGCACAACATCTCTTCGACTTCCCGTTTTGTGAATTCTGTTCCGTCTCTGGTGAGAATATAGGCACCTGAGACATAATCCTGCACCCCTCCAATGACAGGTTCTCCGTAACGGGGGGATATGATCTGTTCCTGCACCCGCATTAGAATAAGAGCTTCTGCCTGGGCTTCTTCTGTCTGAGGTACATGGAGGTTCATTTCATCTCCATCGAAATCCGCATTGTATGGGGGACACACACACAGGTTCAACCTGAAAGTTCGATACGGCATGACCCTGACCTCGTGGGCCATGATGCTCAACCTGTGCAGGGAAGGCTGTCTGTTGAACAGAACAACATCTCCATTTCGCAGGTGTCGTTCCACCACGTATCCCACATCGAGCTCTTCTGCAAGGGTCTTTCTCAGCTCTTCATCGTTGGCAGGAATACGCTTTCTGCGGCCATCAGGCCTGATTATGTAGTTTGCACCAGGATGCTGGGAGGGACCTCGCAGGACCAGGTTCCTCAGTTCATCCCGTGTCTTATACGTTACCCTCTCGGGTATTGTCAGCTCCATGGCCACTGGAGTGGGCACACCCACTTCATTAATGGATACATTGGGGTCAGGAGAGATGACTGTCCGGGCAGAAAAGTCCACCCGTTTTCCCGACAAGTTGTTTCTGAACCGTCCTTCCTTCCCTTTGAGTCTCTGTGCCAGTGTCTTCAAAACTCGTCCTGAGCGATGCCTGGCAGGAGGGACCCCAGAAACTTCGTTATCAAAATAGGTGGTCACGTGATACTGGAGAAGTTCCCACAAATCCTCCACAATCAACTGGGGCGCACCTGCATCGATGTTTTCCCGTAACCTCTGGTTAATTCTGATAATGTCCACCAGCTTGTGGGTCATGTCATCTTCAGAGCGAGCTCCGCTCTCCAGAGTAATGGAGGGTCTTACTGTCACAGGTGCTACAGGCAGCGCAGTCAGTATGAGCCACTCCGGTCTCGCTACCTCAGGATCAAAGCCCAGGAGTTCTGCATCTTCATTTGATATTTTCTCCAATCGGGCCCGGATATCAGAAGGAGACAGCTTCTCTGTGTTCTCCATGTAGGTTGTGGGCTTCTCAAATCGTATACGCGGCAGTTCCGCCCCGCAGTGGGGGCAGATGTTATTCTTGGTATATCGTCTGCGGCGAGCAGACTGTTTGGCAATAATCTTGAGTACTTTCTGCTTTTCCACATCCCGCACTTTGGCTTCTTTCAATCGCTTGGAATACTTCTTGATCTCGTCATTATCCAGGAGGACGCGATAGCAGTTGTGGCATACTCCTTTTAGAACCTTATAAATTTCCTTTGCATACCCCATATGGATGACTGGTCTGGCCAGTTCGATGTGGCCGAAGTGTCCCGGGCATTCACCAAACCGCATTCCACAGGTGCGGCACTTCAGCCCAGGGTCAATGACACCCAGACGGGGGTCTACCAGTCCCTTTTCAATGGGATATCCTTCATCATCGTAGGTATCTGCAGTGACAATCTTCACGACAGACATTTTTCTGATGGCATCGGGGGAGAGTATCCCGAATTTTATCTCTTTAATCACCTTTAGACTCATAGTATCACGCCCTCTCCTTCAGGAGTAGCTTTGGTGAGAGACACATTGATTTCAGCTCTTCAAGCAGTAATTTGAAAGCGTAAGACATTTCCACAGGGTAGATTTCGGTATCTTCCCCACATGAGGGGCAGTACCGCCTGTCCCGGATCCTGTCATAAATGGCAATATCCCCACACTTGGCGCAAACCAGAACCTCGCAGGTATCTGAGGCATCCAGGAGCCGTTCCTTCAGAAGCATAGCAGCCCCGTGGCCTACCAGGCAGTCTCTCTCCATCTCACCAAATCGCAACCCTCCTTCTCTGGCTTTTCCTTCTGTCGGCTGTCTGGTGAGCATCTGTCTAGGTCCGCGTGACCGGGCATGCATCTTATCTGCCACCATGTGATGGAGCTTCTGGTAATAGCATACTCCAAGGAAGATTTCAGCTTCAATCAACTCCCCAGTCATGCCATTGTACAACCGTTCAGTACCAATGCTCTTGAACCCATTCTCCCTGAGGATGTCTCTGATCTCGGATTCTCCCACATTATCAAAGGCTGTAGCATCCATCACTTCTCCCTGTATACATGCTGCCTTTCCTGCCATCATCTCAAGGATCTGCCCTACTGTCTTTCTGGAAGGAATAGCATGAGGGTTGACAATCATATCAGGAGTGATACCTGATTCCGTTACGGGCATGTCCTGTTGTGGGACTATTAATCCAATAACACCTTTCTGCCCATGGCGTGAGGCAAACTTATCTCCCAGTTCTGGAATACGCTCGTCTCGGACTTTTATCTTCACCAGTTTGTTCCCATCCTGAGTCTCGGTCAGCAGAGTCAGATCAACCACTCCCGTTTCTGACACTCTGGCAGAGATGGAGGTTTCCTCACGATCACTGATGGCTGTCCCGAACTCATCCAGTTCTTGAAGGAATCGAGGAGGTGATGTCCTGCCGATTAACACTTCTCCTCCATTCACCACGGTCTCAGGCCAAACCAGCCCATCCTCGTCCAGGTACTTGTAGGATTCAGCTCCCCGGTACCCACGGATGGTTTTATCCGGGATTTCAAAGATGTCAACCTGTCCACCAGGATAACGCCGCTCCTCTGCGTTGTATGTTCTGAAAAAGTGGGTTCTGGCCAGCCCTCGCTCTACAGCAGCCTTGTTGATGATCAGTGCATCCTCAATATTGTACCCTGTGTACGAGAGAACGGCTACGATGAAATTCTGCCCTGCAGGGCGTTTGTCAAATTCAACAGCTTTCATTACCTTGGTTGTTACCAGCTGTCCCTGAGGGTAGTGCATGAGATGCTCCCGGGTTTCGACCCGCAGCTTGAAGTTCGCCGATCCGAAGCCCAGACTCTGTTTGGCCATTCCAGCCCCGTAGGAATTTCTGGGAGCTGCGTTGTGTTCAGGGAATGGTACAATGCTGGCTGATATGCCCAGGATGGTGGCGGGAAAGATCTCCAGGTGAGTGTGTTCTGGAGACAATTCATCCTCCTTAATAGCTATGTACGCATTTTCTTCTTCCTCAGCATCCAGGTACTCCACCAGTCCCCTCTCCACGAGATCACTCCACTGCAAATCGCCATGTAGAATCTGTTCTACCGTCTCTTCGTTTATTCTGGGTACACCTTCATCTACCACAATCAGGGGCCTCCGGGCCCGTCCTCCATCGCAGTTGATCTGGAGTTCATTCGTGTCTTCAAAGTATGCAACATTGACTGCATGGGGAATTCTGCACTGCCTCCTGTCTTCTCTGATTCTGGCTATCAGTTCTCTCCCATCTTCATGAGTCCCCACCAGGGAACCATTCAGGTAGACGAATGTCAGTGATTTGGGGGCTTTCTTCAATATTTTGTTGACTCCAATCTCCAGCAGATATCGTTCAATATCTTCTTCATCCACTCCCACTGCCACTTCGCACATCAGGGCCAGGTTCTTAACCAGCCCGCAGTTGGGACCTTCAGGGGTTTCAGAAGGACAGATTCTCCCCCAGTGTGTAGGATGCAAGTCACGGGCTTCAAAATGTGGCTGACTCCTGGACAGCATGGAAACCACACGGCGCAGGTGCGAGAGCTTGGACATGTAGTTGACAGTGTCCAGAAGCTGAGAGACGCCTGTTCTTCCTCCTGGCCACTGGCCTGTGGCCATGGCATGCCGCATTCTTTCTGTCAAGACGTCTGCGCGCACCGCTTTTTTCACGAATTCGTGTTCTTTCCCTTCCTGGAATTTCCCTCGTGCGTAGGTACGCTCCAGCTGGTACTTGATGTCTCTTGTGAGCTGCACCAGCGACAACCTGAACAAGCTCTGCAGCAGGTCACCTGCCAGTCTCAATCGTTTGGAGGAGTAGTGATCTTTGTCATCTTCTTCTCTCTTCAAGAGCGCCAGCTCAATGGCTCTGTCCGCCATGATACCCAGGTAGTACGCTTTTCTAATTCTATCTTCAGGATCTGTTCCAATATGGGGGAGCAGATATCGATCAACACTGTATTCTGCACGTTTCAGACGATATTCCTGCAATTGACCGATAGCAACCCGTTTTCCCACAACATCTAATGCTTCTTCTTGATTGGTAATGTCAATAGACTCTTCAAGGTTGTCCAGGAGCTCTTTCTGGATTTCAGGTTCTGCAGAGACAGCATTGACAATGTCCTGATCACTGGCCAGCCCCAGAGCTTTCATAATGGTAACAAAGGAAATCTTGCCAGGGACAGATGGGAAGGACACTCTCAGGAGTCCATCCTTTTTTCGCTCAAGTTTGACCAGCGCTCTGAATCCATGTCGGGTGGAAAACACTTTGGCTACCACTGAATTGGTTCGCGAACTGTGTTCAATCAATATCTTGTTGGGAGCCAGGTCTTCGATAGCGACTATGACTTTCTCCGATCCATTGATGATGAAGTAACCGCCAGGATCTTTGGGGTCTTCTCCCACTTCCACCAGTTCTGCATCACTCCTTCCCTGCAGAGCACACAGGCTGGATTTGACCATGACGGGGAGTTCTCCAATTGCCACTTCCACAGGTTCCTTGTCTCCTTCTTCTGTCACTGGTATTAACTCAAGGAACAAGGGGGCAGCATACGTGAGATCTCTCAACCGGGTTTCCTGAGGATATAAGAACCGGGTAGATCCATCTGCGTCTCGTGCTCGCGGAATATCTGCTCTGATCCTGCCAAACTTGACATAGAACCCTTCAATATCTGTTTCTATGCCCTCCTGATCATCTATGACTTGTTGAAGTCCCCTTTCTATAAAGTCGTTGTAAGAGTCCAGGTGCTGTCTGACGAATTTCTTCTCGTCAAAAAAGGATTTAATAATAGGCCATCTATCCATAATATTCCCTCTTTACTTGATTATCAGTCTATAGGTTACTGCTTCTCCTGCAGGGCTTCCTCTCCTGATGATCTTGACAACTTGCCCCGGTCTGGCACCTATGGCCTTTACTACCGGGTCTGCCGCTTTGATTAATGGCAACTTGTCTCGAGTGATATTGTAAATCTGAAGCAGGTCTTCTACTTCTTCCTCTTCAAGGACTACGTGCTCGGGGACAAGTTCATGGTGAGTTGGATCAATTTTTTTCATTCTCTCCACCGGAAGTGAGCGGGCCCGACGGGAATTGAACCCGCGACCCTCGGCTTAAAAGGCCGATGCTCTGCCAGACTGAGCTACAGGCCCATAACCACAAAATAGGATACCTAAATCGAAGTTTTTCTTTCCATTTATAAAGCTTTCCCTTACAGAAGAGGGCACATTTACTATTCTGACCATCCTCTCCTATGAAACCACCTTTATAATATCCACTTTTTGAGATCACCCTCTCACATGAAGAGGTGTCCACCACTGCGTAGGTTTTAGAGCTTTATAAAGGTATCCTTTGATCCTTTGATCTCTCCGTCATCGAGGTCAGGCATCACAGTCGATACCCTGAGATTCTCGTCATTTTTCCATGGAGAATGCGTCATTGATATGAATGTGGTTGCTTGAATGACACAATCACAACTGTGAACCCATAAAGAGCGAAACGCGGTGCCATATCCAGAAGACTTCCAGCTCACTTCGTCATTGCTCGGGGTCTTAAGGGGTGCTCTCACCCACCAGGTCAGGCAATTCATCTTCCACCAGCCTCAACCTTGGATAGAGGTAAGCGCCCACAACGATTACAGCAGAAAGGATTCCCATAAGCACAACCATGAATCCAATTCCTCTTCCCGGCCCGACTCCAAGTATCTTACCTACAGTGCCTGCCAGACCTCCGTTGACAGCTAAGAGAGGTTCGAAGACGTTGTCTGCCAGAGGGCCTGCTGTCAGATAAGAAAGAGGGGAAACAGACAGAGCTATCATCCTGCGAACGGCAAAGACTTTACCCTGGACATCAGGAGCTGTCTTTGTCTGCCAGATAGCCTGGCTGCACGCGTTGGCAACGGGACCTGTAAAAAAGAGCAGGAAAAGTGCCCCCGCCAGGAGAGGGACGCTGGCCCTCAACCCACCCACTGCCAGGGCTGCCCCTGAGACCAGCGATGCACCCAGGATACCATTGACTCGCCGCCTGGGTCCACCCCATGCACTCATTACTATCCCTCCCAGGAGCATCCCAATGCCGCCAATAGAAACCACAGTTCCCAGCATAACGGGTGTTGTGAAGCTCAGGACCAGTGGTGTGAAGAGAACATTAACGAACCCATAGACGAAATTTGACAGCGCGAAGAAGACGAGGAGGGCAAACAACCCACGTCTCTCAGCGATGTACCTCCATCCAAAGGTCACTTCCTTCCGAAATGATGGGTTCTCTTCAGTGTAACCAGTAGGAGGGGGGTTAGGAATTTTAACGACTGCCAGTGTTGCCAGGGCAATCAGAAACGTGGCAAAATCAATGGCAATGACACCCCATATTTGAATAGTCATTATGAGAACTCCTGCCACAGCAGGTGAAACAATAACAGAAGCTGCTTCTGCGGTCTGCACCATGCCTGCAGCTCGTCCCAGGTGATTCTTGGGAACCAGGAGAGTTGTGGCGGCAGAATAGGCGGGCCACTGGAAGCTCCCAAATGCAGAACCAATAGATATGAAGACGTACATGTGCCAGATTTCCAGACGACTGCTGTAGAGCAGCACAGCAATGGCCAGCGTACTCAAGGCAGCTCCCGCATCACTGAATATCATGGCTTTCCGCCTGTTCCATCGATCTACCAGGACACCTGCCACTGGTGACATGATGATCCCGGGAATCACCGTGGATAACATGATAAAGGACAGCTTGGTGACTGATCCTGTGGTCAAATACACCCATACTCCAAGAGCAAACCCAGTGAGTCCCGATCCAATAAGGGACACGAACTGCCCTGCCCAGATTATGATGAAGGTGCGGAAGCTCCTTTCTTTCATTTCTCATACACCTGTTTGCCTTCAATGAGTACAGCAACACCCTGCATGTATACCTACTTCATCCTGAAGTGCAGGATTGTAGTATATAAACTTTATGGATATGTACTTAGAATGGATTAAAAGGCACTTATAATACATTATAAGACGAAACCAATTTACAGGGCTACCCTTCGTATTCTTCATGATGCTGCCTGCTAAAATTCACCCTTTTTTCAGATACTTTCTGAACCACGGGTCTGGGTTCCTGTATATGAATTCTTCAGTGTCAGGAACAGGAAGGAAATCCCAGCGGTTGTCTACTACGAGATATTTGGAGGACTGCTGGCTGATGAGAGAAAGAAAAAGATATTCCTGATCTTGCTGGGCAGTAGAGAATAGGGGATTTCGAATAATAGATGTAGTTTTGTAGCTCTATGACTGATGTGCACTCAAAATGTAACCTTTTGAGCAAAAATGTATGTTGAAAAGGTGTTGTAAGGGAAATCTAATTGTTTCTGGAAATATCGTTCTCGTTGAGATTATAGTATTTAAGTCAGCTTTCATGATTCTGAGCTGTTTCTGAAATCCAGAACAGATTTTTTCCAGGACTTCGGACTGCAGGCCATCGCATTGGGGATTGGTCCTTTGACATACGTAAACTAGCGAAATGTTTATTAAGGGCTTGATATAAAGAGTAAATGCACAGTTAAAAGAAGGTTTCTACGCGAGCAAGATTTGCTGATGTGTAGGAGGATGATTGAGAGGGAAAGTATAAGAGGAGGAAAGAATATGGAATTAAGGAAGATTGGAGCTGTATTGGCTGGAGCAGCCTTACTAGGAGCCACCCTTGCGGGTGCTGCTGCTCAAGAGGTGCCGCCCACTGACTTTTTCGTGGACCCTGAGACAGGACAGCCAACCTGTGTCATTGTGGTAGGCAGCGGTGCTGCTGCGATGGATGTCGTATCAGCCACCATGTTAGCTGCCAAGATTGGGACAATGACCTTTACAGAGCAAGAAGACGAAGTTACCTTTACCGACACATCTGTTGCTGTACACGAGGATGTCAACCCCATGTTATTTGTCGTTAACTCTGGAACATGGATCAATGTACCAGTGAATGCAGTGCTGTGGGGCCTGGGTTATCCAACTGTTGATGTTCCTGACGCTGTGCCATACAACGGCTGGGACAACAATGGAACACCTATAACCTATACCCTGAATCCACTGTGGTACTTCGATGATTTTGATAATGTCCTGTGGGGTAACGGTGATCAGCACTTCCAGCCCTGGGAAACTCACGAAGAAATTCAGATCCGCTTTGATGACTTCTACTCAACACAGGAAGATATGTGGTTACAGTATGCTGACTGCAGAGCCTGCCTGTATGGTGGAGACATCGATCTGTACAACGCATGGGATGGAATGCTGGGCAACTTGTGGGCCTGGTATGCTATTCCCGGTCTGATCTACAGGGCTGACAACATCTTCGTGCCTCCTTCAATTGTGTGTTACATGGACTACAACCACCCTGCTGGTATTCGAATAACTGGACTGGACTACAACAGAGTGCGCGCCTTCCCTGTACCCGAACCGTGGATGGTGTACTGGGGAATGCTGCCGCAGTTCAAGCTGTTCAACACTATCTACACAGTAGTTGATGGCGGTCCAATCCTCGACATGAACGGGAGAACAGGTGCTCTTGGCGACCTGTTCGGAAAGCCCTACCTGGTGGTAGGTGACCCCAGCTTTGAGCCTCAGATCTACCTGTACAAGCACGAACCCATGGAGTTCGGTGCCTACTCTGTAGAGCTCATGGATGTCGATGTTGACCACAACAAGGCATGGTT
>JACVGW010000037.1:9648-24759 GCA_018992565.1 Theionarchaea archaeon | reverse complement strand
CGCTCAGAAGTCAAGAGAAGGCTTTTCTGTTCAATCTATGACATGAAAACCCAGGGAATCGTCAAGACCTTCAATCATGCCTCACTGATTTCTCAAGACAGGTTCAACTCCTCACAGAAACGGCAACTCCTGGTTGACTAACTTCCGCCCACATACTAGACAACCACGATCATTCTACATCCTGATTATCCACCACAATTTGAATACAGAAGCCATTCGGAACTCGGTGGATAAATAACCCTTGTATCTCTGATGGAGAAGTCATCCCCAGGTTACAGATTCATGCGTCAGCAGTACAGAAGCTATTCTTTTTCAACTTCTAACATATTTCTCCAAGCTTCACATGGTCTTTCACCAGTGTCTCCAGCAAATCAATCTTGCGCACATCCTCTCTGGTCAGCAACGGTTCCAGATCATCAATCTGTTTTGCCGTTTGATAGGTATCAGAAGAAACCAGAAGCAACGGTATATTACGGGTGGCAGCCTTTGAAACAGTTGCTGAAGGTGGTAGCACATTGTTGGTCAGAATAATTCCTGCTGTATCGCTTTCCAGAGCGGCCAGGATCATATCTGTTCGGTCCCCACCTGTAATAATCAGTTTGTCTTCCTCCTTCCAGAGTGGGTTTCTCATGGCTGCATCAGCAGACAGGGCGCCCACAAAAATGTGCCGAGCAATATTGGTTAATCCATTCTCACCTGCAAGGACCTTGGCAAACAGGAACTCTGACAGATATCCCACAGATAGATATGTCAACTCCTTCTCATAGGGAATAATTCCTAGTACGGGGACATCCAGCTCTGTAATACTGTCCAGGTAGAGATCTGTGAACTCTCTGGGATCCCGTACCTTGGTAACGACCACTCCCTTCAGGGAAACCCCTTTCATGTCCACGCATTTCCTGACAAATGTGATATCGTCCACAATTGTCTCATCACTACCGCTCAAGACCAAGAGTAATTCCCCTTCCAGATATCGGGCCACAGAAACAGCATCCAGAAACACAGATATGCCGTAGGTCAGATCCTTTCCACCTTCCACAATAAGCAGCTCCTTTCCGTCTCCCGTGCTGGCTGCCATTTCCAGGAGCTTGTCCTTTGTACCTTCTTCGTCATACATGTACTTTATCTTTGAGTGCTCAAAAGCAATGGTAATATTCTCTGGATCTTCTCGCAACCCAAAGATGTTAGCCATCAACGCAGAATCATAATCCCATAACCGTTTTTTCCTGTACAGGAGCCTGTCTCCGAAAGGTTTCATATATCCTACCTCTCGCCTCAATGCCTTGGTTAGCCCTACAATAAAACTGGTCTTCCCAGCATTCTCTCGTGTTGATGCCACTACTATCCTATTCATTCATATCACCACCTTTTTCTCTCTTCAGGAGAATCCTCACGTCTACTGCTTTGACCCCCTGTTCATATACAACCAGGGGGTTGACCTCAATATCAGTAATGTGAGCACAGTTGTGAATTACTGCACCCACCTTCATGATAGCATCTATGACACTCTCAATATCCTTCTTCTCTTCCCCTCGCACACCCAGAAGAAGGGGGTATGATCGAGTTTCTTTCATCATGGTCAATACTTCCTCACGATCTAGAGGGAATGCTCTGAATGAAACGTCTTTCATCACTTCAACGTAGATTCCTCCCAGACCAAACATGACAACAGGACCGAATGACTGATCTACGCGAGCTCCCACAATAGTCTCTGTTCCCTTTTCCACCATTTCAGCAACCTCTATGCCGTCGATTCTGGCATGAGGGTTGTACTGCCTTGAGTTATACAGGATGGCCTGGTATGCATCCATGAGCTCTTCCTTATTTTCAAGGTCCAAAGCGACCCCACCTGCATCACTCTTGTGGATAATATCCCTGGAGACCACTTTCATGACGACAGGGTATCCCACCTTCTCTGCAAAAGTGACGGCCTGATCCAGGGTCTTGGCAATATAACTCTGGGGCGTTGGAATTGACGCAGCTTCCATGATGGATCGAGCCTCATGTGCCAGGAGGAAATACCTGTTTTCTGCCCTGGCCTTCTCCACCACTGCCTCAATGGCACCGTAATCAATGTCATACTCCTCGGGAGGCTTTTTCTCGCCCAGCTGGTGGTGGTAGAACCTATAGAGTGACCCCAGACAGCTGACACACTCGTACACATCTGAGTACACAGGAACTCCCTCATTCTTGAGAGAATGGATACACTCCTCAATCTTTTGACCACCCAGTAACGAAAAGAGGAGGGGTTTTCCCATCTGGAGTGATTTCTTGTAGTACTGCTTCATGAGGGTTATGAATGCATCAAGATCAAAGACAGCTGTCTCACAATAGAGTGCGATAACACTGTTGATACTTTCATTGTCCAGGGCAGCCTTCAGTGCAGATTCATAGTGCTGGGGAGTGGCCTGCCCAGTGATATCCACAGGGTTCTTTGTGGAACCAAAATCAGGAGTCGCTTCTGAAAAGGCCTCCTTCAAGATCTCAGTATCATCATAGAGGCTCACATCATACTTCTCACAGGCATCAGTAGCCATGACACCGAGTCCCCCCCCATTTGTGATAATCACGGTAGCATTTCCCCTGGGGAGAGGGGCACTGGCCAGAAACTTGCACCAGTTGAAGGCCTCCTGCAGACTCTCAGCCCGCAAGACGCCACATTGCTTCATAATAGCATCGAAAACTTCGTCCTGTCCCGCCAGAGAACCTGTATGAGAGGCTGCCGCCATAGCACCCCTCTTTGATCGGCCCGATTTTATGACTATTACCGGTTTCAGCCGCGTGGCCTCACTTAATACGGAGATTAGTTCTTCTCCTTCTTTTACCCCTTCAATGTACATGAAAATAACTTTTGTCGTATCAGACTTCATCAAATACCGCAAAAGGTCAGGTTCTCCTATATCTGCCTTGTTTCCAACTGAAACCATGGTAGACAGTCCAATATTCTCCACTGCTGTCTTTCCTATCATAGAGCCTCCCAAGGCTCCACTCTGGGAGATGATGGCCACGTTCCCCTTGAGAATTCGAGAAGGTCCAAAGGTGCCATTCAAAGAGACTTCTGCAGTGTAGATGCCAAAAATATTAGGACCCAGAACCCGCATGCCATGCTCTGCAGCATATTCCACGATTCTCTGCTCTTCTTTGATGTTTCCCACTTCAGAGAATCCTGAAGAGATAATGGGGAGGAATTTTGCCTTCCTTTCTGCACAGCTCTTCACAGCCTCGAACACGTACTTCCCGGGGATGATAATGAAGGCAATGTCCACACCTTCAGGTATGTCTTCAATACGCTTGAGGACAGGAAGCCCCAGAATCTCCCCTCCTTTAGGGTTAACAGGATAGATATCCCCCGTGTATCCTCCCTTAACAATATTCTCCAGTACCTTATACCCCACCTTGGACTCATCGTGGGAGGCACCAACCACAGCCACAGACCGGGGCTCGAACAAGTACTTAATATCTGGTAGTTCTGTCATAGTCTTACCCTCTGAAAGCCATTCTCAATTCGTATACTCCTCCATCTGTTCTCTTCTGTATGTCAAATCCCATTTTCTCAAATAAGTGAAGCATGGGCTTGTTCTCCAGGAGGACCTCGGCTGTAAAGCCCAGCAACCCACGTCGTTTTGCCAGGTACGTGAGATAAGTGAGCAATTCAGTACCCACTCCCTGGTTCTGATAGTCATCTCGGACTACAAAGGCAACCTCTCCAGTGTGTGTGATGTCATCAATGCCGTACTGACCCACTCCCACCACGTCTTCTCTTTCTTCTTCCTGGACCACAGCCAGTATCACAGTCTCTTTGGTGTAATCAATGACCACGAAGTCCTGCAGCCTTTCGTGGGGCATGTCTTTGCGCTGGGAAATGAATCGTCTGTACATGCTCTGGTCTGAGAGGGAGTAGAAGAAGTCTTTGAGCAGGGGCTCATCACTGATCTTGACAGGCCTCAATAGAATTTCCAGCCCTTCACGTGTAGTCCTGTACATTTCAAGCTCTCCCGGGTATTCTCCCCTCTTTCCCGGGATGAAAGCCTGGTCCTTGTAGATGAGGTTGAGGTTCTTGGCTTCTTTAATGAGCGCGGGCCTGAACTTTGGGTGAGCAATGGAGATCAACTCCATAGCCCGCTCCCTGATATTCTTACCATGCAGGTACGCAATTCCCCATTCTGTGACCACGTAGTGAAGGTCTCCTCTGTTCAAGGTCACACCTGCACCCTCCTTCAGGAAGGGGACAATGCGGGAAACCTCACCATTTTCTGCTGTTGACTGCAGGGTGAGGATTGTCCTCCCATTTCTGGCCAGAGCGGCACCGCGCATGAAATCTGCCTGCCCCCCAATACCACTGTAAAAAGTCTTCCCAATAGACTCTGCTGTTGCCTGGCCGGTAAGGTCAATTTCCAGGGCACTGTTGATGGCAGTCATGTGGTCATGCTGGGCAATAATCAATGGGTTATTCGTATAGTCCACAGTCTTGAACTCGATAGCGGGGTTGTCATGGATATACGAGTAGGTTTCCTTTGTACCCATGCAGAAGGTAGCTGTCGTTTTCCCTCTGTCGACAGCCTTCCTGCTGTTGTCAATAACACCTGCTTTCATGAGATCCACGATCCCATCTCCCAGAAGCTCAGTGTGGACTCCCAGGTGCTTCTTCTGGCCCAGGTTGGTCAGGATAGCATTGGGTATACTCCCATATCCTACCTGGATAGTATCACCATCTTCCACCAGCGGCGACACATAGGTCCCGATCTGCTGGGCTATCTCATCAGATACCTGCGGTTCATATTCCAGGACTGGCTCGTCATGGGGAACTACAAAATCCACGTCATCAATATGGATGAACCCATCTCCATGCACTCGCGGCATGTGGGAATTGACCTGCGCAATTACGAGAGGCGCTTTCTCAGTAGCAGCCTTGGTAATATCAACACTGACTCCCAGACTCATGTATCCGTGGCAATCAGGAAGGGATGTCTGTATCAGGGCTACATCCACGGGGACAATCCCATCATTAAACAAGTGTGGTACTTGTGACAGAAAAATGGGGGTATAGTCTGCAGCCCCTCTGTTCACTGCTGTCCTGGTGTTCTCTCCAACAAAGAAAGAGTCGTGCCTGAAGTTGTACTTGAATTTTTCGTCGGTATATGGGGCAACACCTAATGTCCATACATGGATGATCTCTGCGTCAAAAAAAGCCTTTGGATATGACTCTACATAGTTAATTAAGGCTTCTACGAGGTACTGCGGCTCAGCGCAGGCTGTGCCGATGAATATGTAGTCTCCTCGATGGATATTCTCAAATATACCGGCTTCTGTTGCAAACTTCTCTGGGTACTGTTCTCTCATTTTCTCGAGGGTTACATTCCCGTTATTCATATGTGCTACACCTTTTATGAGATTAATGTGTTGGTTAGGGAAGGAGCCATATAAGTATTGTCATCAGAGCCGCTGAAGAAATCCCTGTGTCAAACCATTAACTTTTTATAGATTTACAGGAAGCGGGAGAGATGAATCCTCTCACCTGGCTTCCCCGGGGTTTTCACTATTTCGAGCAAGCATGTATCAAGATTGCCACCCAAGGATGGCACAGGCCTGGGTTCTATCTGTCCACCCTGTTCACCGCACCACTGGCTCTGTATCTGTATAGAAAAGAGGTACGCTCTCGGTTGGTGAGAGTGATCCTGCTGATTCTGGCGAATATTCTCCTCTTTTTCTCCATTGTGCTCATTACCAGGCTGTGGATTTTCCTCCTCTTGCTTCCTGTGGCTCGTCTGGTGAAGGTGATATACACTCGGTTCCGGATTGGCGAGAAGGAAGAGAAGCCAATTGCCTGGAAAGATGCCATTGTCATCTCAAAAGACGGTGAGGTATTCTCCCGACCACGACTGCGCTTCACCATGGAAAAACTGGACCTCCTGGCTCTTCTCATCATTTTATTTATTTTCCTGAGTTTCCTGGTTAATGCTGACAAGTTTCAGCCTCTGGGAGATGATGGGTGGTATCACATGGCAGTGGCCAGAAAGTTCATTGAGCTGAAGGAGATTCCCCTGTGGGACACCTGGGAATTCCAGCCTGTGGGCAGACCACACCTGTATCCTCCCCTGCTCCATATCTTGATTGCCTTCTTCAGCGCAGATGCTGATCACGTCATTGAAGGGGCAAAAGTGCTGCAGATCGTCCTGTACCCTGCAGCGTTACTCACGTCCTGGTATTTTGCCCGCCTTCTCTTCTCCTCAAAAATAGCGTTTATCGCCCTCATTATCCTCTCCATGGACGCCACGTTCCTACTCATATTCATCGGAGTCATGCCCAGTTCCCTGGTGAACTTGTTTTTCCCTCTGCTGCTTCTGGCTTTTCTCTCAAAGCGGCTTGGCTGGTCAGTTTTTTTTATGGTTTTATGCTTATATTCCCATCTTTCTTTCCCGTTTCTGGTCCTGGTGTGTCTGTTGGTACTCTCTTACAAGTACAGAACGTATTTCTCCTTCTACCGGAAATTTGTAGTACTTTCCCTCATTTTCTATTTGCCGTGGGCTTTGAGAGTTCTGCTGTTCAGGGATTTTCTGAGGAGTTTTGCCACAGTTGTGGGAAACCCTGTCCTTGGATTGGTTATAGGCATGTTGTCGCTGCAGATTTTCAACCCTATGTTCCTGTATTTTGGTATCAAAGGATTGAGACGGTCCTCAGGGATCAATCGAGACCTGATAAAGTACATACTCATTGGATTTCTCCCTGCTCTCATTTTCTATGGTGGACGATACTGGTTTCATACTGCACCCTTCTGGGCGATCCTCATCGCTCTGTACCTCGAGAAGTGGATTACGTCCCGGAAGAGAGTAGCCCTGCTTCTCCTTCTAGGGTTGGTTCCCATGCCATTGATCGCCATTGGTGTACCAGGAGGAGGTTCACCTGTATTGCCCAGTATTACTGCCCTTGATGGCGCAGTGGGACTTCATTTTCTGGATTTTGGACCACGTGAAAATGACCTGGCCTTGAAAGCATTCATAGAACAGAATACTGGTCCAGACCAAATTATCCATGTAGATGAACCCTCTCTAGCTGACCGCATTGTGGTTCTCACTGGACGTCGGGTGGACAACGGCATGTGGTTTGAAGTTGGCAGCATAGAAATGCAACGGGTCATTGAAGTGGCCAGGCACGAGGAGAAACCCGCAATCTTTGTGTATCGCAACAGAGAAATCCTGCCGTCCGTCGACACATACTTCGCCATAGGTGAATACTGGATTGGAATCCGATACTAATCCAGTATTACAAGTCCTCCACCCATACATTGTTCTTGTAAACGTCAAGAAAGACTTCTGTCTCACACGAGCGAACAAAAGGAGTCATCTTGATTTTCTCATTAATGAATTCATTCAGCTCCAAAGCATCTGCGCAGGCCACAATGCAGAACAGCCTTCCCTCCCGAATGGCGGCAACCACACAGATTTCAGTGTGTTCGGCCAGCCGGTGAGCTACATCTTCTATGACCTCTCGGTACCTGTCCTTGAAGAACGGTTTCTCGACGTCTATAATCACCTGTGCAAAAGTTTTGGAAAGAGCAGATTGATCAGTT
This sequence comes from Theionarchaea archaeon, assembly GCA_018992565.1. Lineage (GTDB taxonomy): Archaea > Methanobacteriota_B > Thermococci > Methanofastidiosales > SZ-28-30 > SZ-28-30. The sequence goes on along the minus strand of JACVGW010000037.1, from coordinate 17,192 downwards.
ATGACAGTAAACCCCTTTATGATATTTTTTTCCATCATTTTCTTAATTCTGAAGTCTATGGTGGAATTGGGTTTGTTCAGTACTCTTGAAATCTCTGAGGTCGGCTTTCGCGAATCCTGCAACAGCTCCCTTAGGATCTCTCGATCAAGCTGGTCCATATAGTTATTTGGATACGCTTATATATAAATGTTTGTAAGATTTCCAAGAGCAGTTGGAAAAAAAGCGAAAAGTATATATAAGTAAGAGGGAAAATCATGTCAATGAAACGGGTGAAGACAGGTATTGAGGGATTGGACGAAGTCATGGGCGGAGGGTATCCCGCCGGAACGAACATCCTGGTTACGGGAGCGTCTGGTACGGGAAAGACCATATTCTGCGCCCAATTCCTTTATCGTGGTCTGCGGGATTACAATGAGAAAGGTATCTACGTGACACTGGAAGAGCGACCTGAAGACCTGAGGAACGAAATGCTTTCTCTGGGATGGGATTTCAAGAAGTTTGAAGACGAAGAACGACTGGTCATCATTGATGCTGCCTCAACTCGGTCCGGGTTACATACCAGGGAAAAGTACACAATGCCCAAAGGGTTTGACATAGATTCTCTCGTAACTGAAATCTACAGAGCCACCAAGAGAATTCAAGCGACACGGCTGGTTATTGATTCTCTTCCTTCTCTTGAACTGCGTGTCACTGACACAGGCCAGATCAGAGGCATTATTTACCGGCTGAGCTCCCTGCTTCTTGAAATTGGAGTGACATCTCTGCTGACCACTGAAAGCGTACGTCCCAACATGATTTCCCGGTATGGAGTGGAGGAATTCGTGTGTCGGGGTGTCATTATCATGGATCTCGAAGAGAAAGGTCACGATTTGAAGCGAACACTGCGCGTGCGCAAAATGCGGGGGACAAAGCATACCATGCGAAAGCTGCCCTTCGAAATCCAGCAGGACGGAATCGTCATCTATTACCATGGAGAGCAGTACTGAACGTGAGACCAAACCCTGATAGAGATAAAAGTACTATCCAGTCTGAACCCAGGGAAAATGAACCCTCATGTGTCTGGTTCTGAATCATTAATGAGCTGCCGATATGCTTCATTGATCTCCTTCATTTTCTCCACATTTCCCATCTCCTTGTCTGGATGATATTTCTTAGCCAGCCTGTTTCTTGCCCTCCGTATGTCTTTCCGTGATGCACCTGCTTTCAATCCCAGGATCTTCAGGTATTTTTCCTTCTGAGTGAGTTTCCTGAGAAAAACGTGGTAGAAACACAGAATAGTCACTTCCAACTGCTTGTAACATACTCTGGCACTGATGGAATGATTTCCTGCACGCAATGTATCCAGCTTGAAAGGGATATCTGTGTGGGCATCAGGCTCCAGAGAAAGAGTCCATACTGAACCGCATATCACCCTGACATTCCTCAGTCGAGTCTTTCCCACATTTGTCACACGTAGCACGGCCTGCACCTCATCAAAGAGGTTGATAGTCTCCGGAATTCCAAGGAAAGCTGCAGACAATGGGTTGGGCATTTGTTCAAGACTTCTCTGTTGGAGCTCCCACAACCCATAGAGCATGACTATGACCATGGCTATGAAGAAAATATAGAAGAAGAATATTGAACCCATGGGATAGAATCCGGCACTCATCGCTCTCACTTGGGAGAAGAACATAAAAACTCTTCGTTGTTAAAACTCAGATGAGATGAACAATCTCCACCTAGAAAACAAAGATATGGTACTTATCTTCCCCTTTTATTTCAGTTACAATTCTTTTTGCAATCATCTTTTTGGGATCAGGTACAGAAGGAATTCTCTGCTTAATGTCTTCAAAATTCTTGAACTTCTCTCTCCTGCGCTGCGTTAAGAGCTCATTCATGAGTTTTTTCCCCACTCCGCTTAAGAGTTCCAGCTGGTGGTATCGTATGGTAATAGCGCGGGACGTATTGAAGAAGTCCACGAACTGCTGCTCACAACGCTCTGCAACCTCTTCTACAACATACGGCAACTCCACCTTGGCAGAACTTGTGAGATCGTCATAACTGAGTCGCCTCTTGATATGGTTAATTTTCTTGCGGTTTCCCTTTCCTATGAAGACCCGTTCGTGTGATGCAAGATGGCCCCTAGGAATTGCTTCAAGGAGAGAAAAGTGGGTTTCCCCCAGGAGCTGCACTATGGGGGTTCTCTTGAACCCTTTTTCTGTGGGATATCCCTGAGGCAAAAAATCAAGAACAACAGCATAGTCTTCATATGTTTTTTGCATCTAGCTCTCTCCATATTCCTGAATAGTTGACACGATTTTCTCCATCAGGGATTCATCTGAGACAAACCGTTCTTTAGGAAAGAGCATCTGTAGCTCTTCTTTGTTCTGAGGAAGAAGATCTGCAAGTTTACATGCCATATCCTTTCGAACTCCAACTTCCACTAGCTTTTCAACGAGGTTCTCGGCCTTTCCAAGTTCTAGGCGTGCAAACTTGTTAGCATGGTCTAGAGCAATACTCTGCTCATACAGAAGCTCACCATCTTCTCTGCGAGAGGAAAGGATAGCCTTGACCTCAGACAATGTAACAGGTTCGGACTCTTCAACTTGCTTCCCATCCAACTCTATCCCTCCTGAGGCCGCAGATGTTCGGGTCGCGCGATTACCAATTTGTGTTTTGAGCCTTCTCGTATGTCCAGAACATATGAACTGCCCCGTTTCTCTTTGACCACAGCGGTCCTCCCCTGAAATCGAGGGTGAGGCATCCCTTTGTGAATAGAGGGCTCAATATCAATGTGCACATACTGCCCACACTCAAATTCCTGGAGAATACGGGACAGGGAAGGTAGCCCTCGCTCCCTAGACTTCTTCTTCAACTTGTATCTGGTTCTGCTTCTGATGCCTTTTGACCGTTCCATATAATCACCAAATGTTAACCTGAGATGTGTATCGCTTTTATCTCATCACTTATAAATCTTTCTGGACTTTGATTGCCTTTCATTTTTCAGGACTACACAGAAAGGGAGGGCGTGAACATCCCCATTCTTCAGCTATTAAAGCCTGAAAAAGGCACTTCACCCTTCACTTCACATGAGAGAGGAAAAGGAAATCACCTTCCCGTATGGGGGGACAGCCGATGTGTGGGACTGGGTATGATGATCATTCACATAGAATGACACTTACCCTTTCAACAGAAAGGACCAGCATCATTGTACACCGGTGATCACTGCGGAGGGGAATCCTGCCCTTTCAGCAGAGTCCTCTCAATGGCCACAACTAGCGCCCCCAGTGTGGTCACCATCCAGTAACTTATGAATCGATCCAGCAGAGAGGCACTCACTGCTGCTGCAGTGGGAAACCCGAAAGAAAGATAGAGGAATATTATAATTCCGTCAGTGGAGCCCAGACCTCCCGGCAATACTGGAACAATGCCTACAAACGTGCCCACTGTCTGGACTATCACAATAATCGAAAACTCTATCTGGTATCCAAGAGCGAGGACTACAAGATAATTCCTGGTGATCAGCAAGAGCCAGAATACTGATGAAATACACAGAGAATCAATGAGGTTCCTCCGATGCGAAACCAGCATTTTGATGGCTTCATGATACTGCTCCACTGCTTCTTCTACGGCGCTCTCATATTTTTCCACCCTGTTTGTAAAGCGGCCCACCAGCCCAAAAAATGAAAAGACCAACCTCTTAGCCGCTCCCAGATTGTATGAGAAGTACAGCACCCCCACCAGCAGGAGCATGTTGAGAAAGAGAGCAACCAGCACGATAACCATCATTTCACTGCTGGTCTCAAAATGCAGAAGGAAATACACCACAGAAACAATGAAGATAACGAGAAAGGGGAGACTTTCCATGATCCGGTCCATAGCAACTGTGGCAAACGTATCTTCAAACCGCACTCCCTCTCTTTCTCCCAGGTAGTACGCTCTGAAAGGTTCACCTCCTGCCTTGGCAATCGGTGTGATGTTGTTGAAAAAGATGCCGATGAGAATTCCTGTAAGGCACCTTCGCAGGGGGGCCACATGAAAGGGCTGTAACAGAATCTTCCACCGCCAGGACCACAGAATCAATGCTGTGATCTGGCATGCCACAGCCGCTGCCACGAACCTGAAATCAGCCTCTATCAACAAATGGAATACGCTCTCCATTCCCGCCAGATGAATAATAAGCGCAATAATACCTATTCCTGCAAGAAGGAGAATAAGTGATTTCCACCTGCTCACAGCTTTTCCCTCCCAGGGGGCTGCCTGTCCTCAGGATGTTCTTCCTGGAATTCAGATGGCTTTTTTCTACCCCGCCAGGGATTCACTCTCTCCATCCTAGCTCTAACACCTACCAGTGTCCTGCCAATAATGTCCTCTCTCTCGATACGCATGTCCAGAAAGTAGCTCTTGATAATCACCACAATCATCCCAAGAATAAGGGGGCCTGCCAGAACCCCAATAGCTCCCAGGGAGATGAGGCCACCCAGGATTCCTACCAGCATCACGATAGGATGAACCTGGGAAATTGTTCCAGACACCTTTGGACGAATGTATAATTCAGGTATCAAAGAGATAGTGAGATAACAGATTCCTGCCACCTGAATGGCATAGCCTACCTGCCCCTGGAGAGCATACCACAAGAACAGACCTAAAAAGACAGTCCACGGCCCGATGAGCGGTATAAAGTCAAAGACAGCAAGCACCACCCCCATAACAAACGGGTTTCCAATACCTAAAAAGTAGAACACAATAATGGAGAGAAATGCCGTTATGATCGCCTTGGAAAGATACCCCACTACAATACCATAGATTACTGCATCACAGGCTGTAATTACTCTCTCAACCTTTTCCCTTTGACTGTCAGGAGCTATTCCAATCAAAGCATCTTTCAGGTTTTTCCCATCGCGTACGAAGTAGAAAGAGAGGAAAGTTGCCAGGAATAAATTGATCAAAACACTTGGGAGTTTGAATGCCCAGGTTATAATAGTCTCTGTTATTTCCTGGGTGATGACTTCAATTCGAGAGGTGAGCATCTCCAGAGAGGCTGCAGCAATCTGGGTCTCCCCGATTCCCAGAAACTGCAGAAGATTACCCATGACTCTGCTAATAGTCTCTTCTATGGTACCGATATCCTGAAGGACAGTTCGTAATGCATGCTGTGTTACCAGAGCATTCACGAGAGAAAAGAAAGTAAAGGCCAAAAAGAGGAATAATGGGATCAGGACAGCTACTTCAGCCAGCAATGTAGAAAGTGTTTCATTTTTGAAGGGCAATTTCTCTTTGGCTGGCCGAACCATATAAGATATTATCACTGCTACTAGAATGATGTCCAGAAAAGAGTAGGTAACATAAAATCCTGCCAACAGAAGGGCAGAAAACGCAATGATGGTGGTTGCTTTCCACAGTCGTGCGTCCATACCTTCCCCATGGACTCTGAATTTTTAAAGGTTCGTACCTGTGGAAGTTCCTGAGCCCCCGCACTTATGGGGGTCGAATATTCCTACTTCTGGAACTCAGAGCAAGCTTTCCTCTCGCCCTCGACCAGGTTTCCCGTAATTCTGCACTGACCTGTAGACACCTGGCTGTAAGGAAGGATGTGCTTCTCCCAAAAGGCGCATTCGCTACACGTGGGAACAAATGGGTCCCACAGTCTCTGAGCTTTGATTTCCTCGGTGAGAGCAGTAATATCCTTCTTCTTTCTCCTCCTGACAGTGAGGGACATATCAGAAGGGGGAGAAGACGGGACTTTCCAGCGGAGTTCCTCTACACTGCGTACCTTCTTTCTGGGAACTCTGTGAATTTCACAGGGATCCAGATTCTCATGCTTTCCTACTTTCTTTAGATTTGCTACTTTTGATTCTTTTACATCATTTTCTGCTCTTGCTACATTTCTTGTACTGTGAATATCAGAACGCTCTCTCACAATCTGTGAAAACCAAAGATTCACCACATCCTCGGGGAGAGAGCAGCAAAAAGCATACACTGCAGTACCAGTCTCCTTGCGCACGGAATCTTCTGTGAACCCCTTGAAAGAGTGTGAGAGGGGCGATTCTGACAAGTCATTTCTGGTGGAGCTCTGGAACCCTATGTGGTAAATCCTCTTTTCTTTAGTCACGTAGTAGAGGGGCTTCTTAGTCATGCTCAATCCTCTGGCCCAACAGTCTCTCCGCGATTTTCTGATCCATGTCCTCCATACATGCTGAGAAGGTATCACTCCTCTTCACGTCACGAAGGAGGCAGATACCCTTCTCCGTCACTTCCGGTCTGAATACAGAAGCCTGAATTGCATAGAAGAGGGTACCTTTCCACTGGATCAGCACTTTCTCACCACGTGAAGGCACCCGATGAGGTCGCAGGGTTATAAGTCCCAGGGCGGTCAGCTGCTCAAAGGGTTCAAGTGACCCAAAATAAGCGAAAAGCGAATTCGTGTCGAAAACCTGATGGTGTTGCACATCATAAAGGAACCTGAGTTGCATTCCATCCAGGAGGGGAATCCTGTCCTGGAATATCCTGTAGCCTGATTCTGTTTTCACCATGGTGTAGTTCACAGGACACCTGGGAAATGGATGTTTAAAAGAATTGGGGACATGAGATGATGGGGCAGTGAATTGTGCGAAAGTCATGACACCAGTATCCAGGAGGAAGGGCAGGAGAGGAGACTACCCTGCAGTCCAGTGCCAGAGCTTAAAGACTCCCTCTCATTTTTCGGTAAAAATATCAAAGAAACAACATGAATAGTCAAAGAACTTGATCATCTTTTCCATCAGAATGTGCTTCTCGGATTAAATGTAAGGAGACTGACAAAGAGCCCTCCAAACTATAAACATCGAAAGCTTTATATATTGAAAAAGCTGTCTTTGAACTAAGGAGAACCCTAGTTCTCACATAAGGAGGGAAAACATGAAAACAAAACTTAAAGCGATCGCAGCTGTGCTGGTTTTGATCACCTTACTGGCCGGATGTATTGGTCAGGAAAAGGCACCAGAGACGAAAACAATCTTTATCTTCGGTTCATCCGGTGATGCAGTACGACTTGATCCTGCAGATGTTACTGACGGTGAATCCATCCAGAGGATGGACAACATGCACGAAGGTCTTGTGGAATATGAGAGTGGAACCACCAGTATCAAGGAGTGCCTGGCAACAGACTGGACTGTCTCAGACGACAAGAAGACAATTACGTTCAACCTGAGAAAAGGTGTGCAGTTCCATCACGGATTTGGTGAGATGACTGCTGATGACGTAGTTTTCTCCTTTGCAAGACAATACGATTCTGCCAACTGGTACCACGACAAAGGTGAGTGGGCTTACTGGGGCTACATGTTCACTGATATCGAGAGTGTGGAGAAACTGGACACGTACAAGGTTGCAATCCACATGAAGCAGCCCAATGCTTCCATCATGACAAGTCTGGCTATGTTTACTGTGTGTATTGTTAGTGAAAAGGCTGCCCAGGAATATGGGGAGGATTACTTCAAGAACCCTGTAGGAACTGGACCCTTTGAGTTTGTGGAATGGGTTAAGGACGACCACATTACCCTGAGGGCCTTTGAGGACTACTGGCGAGA
>JACVGW010000037.1:0-9548 GCA_018992565.1 Theionarchaea archaeon | reverse complement strand
AAATGGGATTCAGGCGAAGAAGTTGACGTGCCTGGAACCTTTGAGCCTTTCCAAGATATCAATGTGAGGCGAGCTATTGCTCACGCCATCAACAAAGATGCAATTGTCAGGAACTTGTACCAGGGAGCAGCTACTGCAGCTAACCAGGGGATGCCCCCCGCCCTGTTTGGATACAACAATTCCATCACAGGGTACGAATACAATCCACAGAAAGCACGAGATCTTCTGGCAGATGCAGGATATCCTGACGGATTCACTGTTACCATGTGGCACATGCCTGTTTCACGACCGTACTTCCCTGTGCCCACTGAGATTGCAGAAGCAATCCAGGCGGACCTGGCAGAAGTAGGCATTATAGTGGAACTGTTCACTGAAGACTGGGGTACCTATCTACAGGACACTGAGGCCGGCAAGCACGCCATGGCTATGCTGGGATGGACAGGGGACAACGGTGACCCTGACAACTTCCTCAATGTGCTGTACTCCCAGGACAAGGCGACAGTAGGCAGTGCAGGTAACATCGGATTCAAGAAGAACCCTGAATTCCAGGATCTTCTCAACAGGGCGCTACTGACATATGATCAGGACGAGAGAGCTGACCTGTACGAACAGGCGAACACACTTCTGGTAGATCAGTGCTCTCATGTCTTCATTGCACATGCCGACCAGAACATTGCCTTCCTTTCCACAGTACATGGTTACGTTATCCACCCCACAAGCAGAAAGTTCTTCTATCCTGTATGGGTTGAAGAAGAAGAAGGTGGAGCTGGTCTGGGAACGCTCTTCGTAGCTCTTCTCTTGGTGGGAGGTATCGTCCTGCGAATCAGAAGAAAATAAATCTTTCCCTTTTTTCTTTTTTGAGGTGATATGATGAAAGAATATATTCTGAAACGGCTGGCAATGCTGATAGTAGTACTTCTTGGTGTTTCTATTATCACGTTTGTTCTGGTGAGGGCAGCGCCAGGTGACCCTGCTGTTAATCTAGCAGGTGAGCACGCAACTGCTCAGGTTTTGGAGAATATACGAGAGAAGTATCACCTGAACAAACCTCTTTATGAGCAGTACCTCATCTGGATTGAAATGGCACTCAAAGGCGACCTAGGAAGATCAATAAAATCCCGCGAATTGGTTACCATTGAGATTATTGAACGATTACCTACGACACTTGAGTTATCGCTATTTGCCATGATTATTGCGTCATTTTTTGGAATCATTGCAGGAATTGTATCTGCTGTTCGTCAGTACTCTCCAGTAGATTATGGAGTCATGTTTGGAGCCTTATTTGGCGTGTCTATGCCTGTGTTCTGGCTGGGACTAATGATGCTGTTCATTTTTGGAGTCAAACTTGGAATTCTTCCCATAGGGGGGAGGCTGACAACAGGTATTTACCTGGAACGAATTACAGGACTCAACATCCTTGACAGCATCCTGACCTTCAACGGAGAAGCACTTCTGGACAGTGTTAAGCATTTGATATTGCCTTCTATAGCTCTGGCCACCATTCCCATGGCCACAATTGCCAGGATGACCAGATCCTCCATGCTGGAAGTCTTGCGACAGGACTACATCAGGACAGAAAGGGCAAAAGGGCTCTCAGAGCGAGTGGTTGTCTATAAACATGCAATACGTAATGCATTAATTCCCATTGTCACTGTCATCGGTATGAATGTTGGATTACTCATGGGGGGGGCAGTGCTGACAGAGACCATATTTACTTTGCCGGGGCTGGGTAAGTATATTGCAGATGCCATACTGGCTTATGATTATCCTGTGATTCAAGGATTTACACTGTTCTTTGCCACTGCTTTTGTGATCATCAACTTGGTCACTGACATCATTTACGTCTACATCGATCCGCGGATCAAGTATAGGTAGAAGGTGTTGCTATGGGAGAAGAAGAAAAAATCAAGAGACGAACACGGATTCAAGATGTTGTTCACCAGATGCGGAAGAATAAATCAGCCATGTTTGGGCTGGGGCTCCTCATGATTATTGTGGTTCTGTGTGTGGGTGCTCCCCTGTTTGCCCCTCATGACCCTCATGATGTTGACCTTGACCGCCAGTTGAAACCAGGATTCTGGTCTGATGATGGATTGCCCGGATTCTACCTGGGCACAGATGCGCTGGGGCGAGATCTTCTTTCCCGCTTGTTTTATGGAGGGAGAGTCACTCTCAGCGTAGGGTTTGTGGCTCTGGGATTTGCTGTGGGTGTGGGAATACTCATGGGCGTCTCCGCAGGATATTTTGGAGGGATTGTAGACAATATTGTCATGCGCATTGTGGATATTCTGTTTGCCTACCCTGCATTACTGCTGGCTCTGGTGGTAGCCGGCACTCTTGGTCGGGGGATTGACAAGGCCATGCTGGCTATTGGCATTGTATACACCCCCCAGATGGCTAGAGTGGTAAGAGGAGCTGTTCTTTCAATAAAAGAGACGGAATATATTGAAGCAGAGCATGCCATCGGTTCATCTACCTGGCGAATCATCTTTCGACACGTTTTACCCAATTCAATGGCTCCCATCATCGTATATTCTACATTGATGCTGGCTACAGCCATTCTGGATGCTGCAGCCCTGGGATTTCTGGGAGTAGGAGCACAGGCACCTTCGCCTGAGTGGGGTCTCGCCCTGTCACTGTCCCGGAAGTATCTGGTGACGGGTGCATGGTGGGCTGCGACGTTTCCCGGGATAGCCATATTGCTCTCTGTGATATCATTGAACCTGCTTGGTGATGGGTTGCGAGATGCTTTGGACCCGAGATTGAAAGGAGGTGCCAAGCTATGAGTCTCTTGGAGGTCAAGAACCTGAAGACTCAATTTTTCACTGATGATGGCATTGTCAAGGCAGTAGATGATGTCAGCTTCACCATAGGAAAGGAAGAAACCTTTGGACTGGTGGGAGAATCAGGATGCGGGAAGTCAGTCACCGCTCTCTCCATAATCCGGCTGATCAGCTGGCCTCCTGGCAAAATCGTGGGGGGGCAGGTGTTGCTGGAAGGCGAGGATCTGCTGGAGAAGACAGAGGAGCAAATGCAGAGAATCAGAGGATGCAAGATATCCATGATCTTCCAGGAACCCATGACATCACTGGACCCTGTATTTACAGTGGGGAATGAGATCATGGAGGTTATTGAATTACACCAGGGATTGGAAAAAGAAGAAGCCCGCCAAAAAGCTACTGAAATGTTGCATGTGGTGGGTATTCCTGATCCAGAACGACGCATGAAAGAATATCCTCATCAGTTGTCAGGGGGAATGCGCCAGAGAGTCATGATTGCCATGGCTCTATCCTGTAACCCTAAACTCCTGATTGCAGATGAACCCACGACAGCACTTGATGTGACCATACAGGCGCAGATCCTGAGGCTCATGGACAAATTGAAACAGGATTTCTCAGCCTCTGTTCTTTTGATCACGCACGACCTGGGAGTAATAGCCCAGCAATGTAATAATGTAGCTGTGATGTACGCAGGTGAAATCGTAGAATATGGGAGCGTTGAAGCTATTTTCGACAACCCACTGCACCCGTATACAGTAGGGCTGTACCAGGCCATACCTCGGCTGGATGCAGACACAGAACGGCTGAGGATCATTGAGGGGACTGTGCCCAACTTGATTCAAATACCCTCAGGGTGCAGGTTCCATCCCAGGTGCAGTCATGCTACAGAGGTATGTGCACGGGAGCAACCCCGGCTTGTGGAGCGAGAGAATAACCATTATACCCGCTGTTTTCTGGAGGAGATACCATGAACCTGCTTGAAGTCAATAACCTGGTCAAGTATTTCAAGGTTGGTGGTGGACTCCTGAAGAAACCACTGATCAACAGGGCAGTTGACGATGTGTCTTTCAGCATTGAAGAAGGAGAGACACTGGGATTGGTGGGAGAATCCGGATGTGGAAAGACGACGTGCGGAAAGACAATACTCAAGCTGTATGAACCTGATGCTGGCCATATCACATTTAGAGGGGAAGATATCACCCTCCTCAAGAGGCAGGAAATGAGAAAGTACAGGAGAGAAATGAGTATCATCTACCAGGATCCCTTCGGATCGTTGGATCCCAGGATGACAGTGGGAGCAATCATAGCTGAACCCATGGAGGTCCATGGCATGTTTTCAGGAAAGGACAAGGAGGAGAAAGTGTTGGAGATCATGGAGAAGGTTGGGTTGACTCAGGAGCAGATGAACAGATATCCTCATGAATTCTCAGGTGGCCAGAGGCAGCGAATTGGCATAGCACGTGCTTTGGCTGTTGATCCTGATTTCATTGTAGCGGATGAACCTGTTTCAGCCCTGGATGTGTCCATACAGGCCCAGATCCTCAATTTGATGCAGGACCTCCAGGATGAATTCGGATTCACGTATCTTTTTGTAACCCATGATCTCAGTGTCATAAAACATATTTGTGACAGGGTGGCTGTTATGTATGTGGGGAAGATTGTAGAGATGGCTCCCAAGAAAGAGTTGTTTGACAATGCTCTACACCCCTATACTGAGGCTCTCATGTCAGCAGTGCCTGTACCAAACCCCTCCCTTAAGAGAAAGGAGATTGTACTGAAAGGAGACGTACCCAGCACCACGCATCCTCCTCCAGGATGCAGGTTCCATACCAGATGCATGCTTGCCGAGGAAATCTGTTCCCAGCAGGAGCCTGCGCTTGAGAACAAGGGAGGAGACCATCTTGTGGCCTGTCATTTCAGGTAACATATAATCACAGACGAAAAGTAGTACGAGGAGAAAGAGTACGTCCAGCAGCAAAAGAAGAAGGGAAAGAGACAGGAAGATATGAACCGAAGTTACTTTTTCAGCTCGTCCAGAATGATGTCTGCAGTCCACATGGCCACCTTTCCAACCACATCAGTGCACTTGTCTGTATGACCCCCCATCTTCTCAAAAAGCTGGTACTCTTCTTTGTCCAGCATGTTGAAAGATCTCCCAAAGATTTTATTCTGCACATCCTTACATACTACACCACCAAATTCCCTGATAAATCGGTCATGCAGCTCCTTTGCAGCACGATATGCTCTTCCTGCTCCCTTTCTTGATTTATAATCGTCAGGGCCTCTCCCAAATACCAGGCCAATGGCCATAAATCCTCCCACCAGAGCACCGCAGGTTCCCTGCCCTGCAAGGGCTCCTCCTCCTGCCATTCCAGTTCCACTCTTGAAGGCATCTTCATCTCCAATACCAAACAAATCATGCATGGTAGCCAGCATGGACTGGGGACAGTTGCCATAATCTCTTTCATAACCAAAAGCAGTTTCATATGCTTTCTGCAGCACTTCTTCTCTAGGCATATTCTTGTAATCTATCATGTTATCACAGGGCCACTGTAAAATCACCTTTAAAAGGGTTTTCGGTCGAACTCACATCCTCTCTGGGGCCTCAATTCCCAGAAGCTCCAGCCCACTCTTTAATACATGAGTCGTGGCTGAGACAAGGGCCAGTCTCGCATTTTTGGTGACAGGTTCTGCCTGCAGGACAGGACAGGCATGGTAGAACTCATTGAAGGCCTTGGCCACCTCAAACACATACATGGCCATGATACTGGGTTTGTACCGTTCTGCTGACTGCTCCACAGTTTCGGGGAATGTGGTCAGGACTTCCAGAAGGTTTCTCTCCTGTACTGTCAATTCCTCGAAGTCCATGGTAGCCAGGTCAGCCTGATCCTTTTCCAGGATACGAGAAGCCCTGGCATGAGCGTACTGTATGTAAGCACCAGTCTGGCCTTCGAAGTTGACTGCTTCCTTGGGGTCAAAGACGATGACCTTGTTATTGTCTTTTCGCAACATGGAAAACTTGATAGCTCCCAGGGACACAATGCGAGCTGTCTCCTCCTTGTTCTCCTGGACAATATCACGTTTTTCAACTTCTTCCAGTGCCTCTTCATAGACTGCTGCGTAGAGATCATCATAGAAAACGATATTTCCCAGACGAGACGACATTTTTCCCCCTTTAAGCATGACCAGTTCGTAGGACAGGTGGTAACATTTCCGAGCCTGTTTGAATCCAGCCAGCTCCAGGGTCTTGAACACCTGCTGGAAGTGCAGTTTTTGCTCTGAACCCACGACATAAATCGAGCGGTCTATCCCATATCCTTCAAATTTCCTCTTGGCAAGAGCAAGGTCCTTGGTCTGATAGAGAGCTGTTCCATCGGAACGGAGGACAACATAGGTCTTGTACACGTCATCAGTTCCCAGTAAGTGATCCAGGTCGACGATCAGGGCGCCCTCGCTCTCTTCAGCGATTTCTTTTTCAACGAGTTCCTGAACGATCTGTTTTCCCTCTTCATACAGAGTTGAATCATAGAAGTAGACATCAAACTGAACATTCAATTCGTTGTAGATGCGATGGAATTCATCCATGGACCACTGCTTGGTTTTCTCCCAGACTTCAATAATTTCAGGGTCTTTCTGTTCGAGGCGTTGGAGTATTTTCTTGACCTGTAGCTCAAATTCTGGGTTCTTGTTGAGCTTCTGGGTTGCCTCAACATAGATCTGTTCCAGCCATTCACTCTTTTTTTCGGGAGGCTCTTCTGCCTTGTGATAGGTCAGGTAACACCACAGCCATTTAGCCACGTGGGACCCTGTATCATTGATCAGGTTTGCAGCTACCACAGAGTAGCCTGCGTAGCGAAGGATACTCACCAAGGAGGCTCCCAGACACGTGTTTCTGAGATGCCCTATGTGGAAGGCCTTGTGTGTGTTTGGCTGGGAGTATTCCACCATGATCTTGTCTTTCTTGGAAGTTCCTTTCCCATACGGGGTGTTCAGGATAGTCTTGATAATATACTGGGCATACGTGTTGGCATTGAGATAGATGTTTATGTAGCCGTTGACTGCTTCAATTCGAGAGATTTCTTCTCCAAAATCCAGGTTGGAAGCCAGGGTTTCCGAGATTTCTCTGAGGGCCTGCTGGAAGTCTTTTCTCCTGGTTCCTGCTATCTTGAATGCCACGGTGGTGGAGAATCCCCAGTCTCCCTTGAAAGGAATGGGTTTTGCTTCAATTTCACCCGTGTAGTTGTAAAGCGTTTGAGCTTTTTGTCTGATCTCTTTTTCTACAAGGTCCTTCATGGCCTTACCAGGGGAGAGGTGGTTATAAGGTTTGTTATTTGACAGAGCGGAGGGAGTTCAGCAGCGATGCTGAAGCAGCGATGATCTATACACAGGCTTCCCATTCATTCGTTGTAACACGTTCTCGAGGTCACTCGATTCCATGACGTCTGTCACGTGCACTGTTCTTATCCCCTTCGAGGCTACAACCCTAACCATATCAATCATGCCGGCACTGAAGAAGTCAGAATCGGCATTCCTGAAAATCACGCGCAGAACCTTGGCTCTCTCTGTATCACCATTACATGGAATCCATCTTAGACACCCCTCTTTCTTGCCCTGCCGGCAAAAGACAATCCATTTCTCTTTGAGGAACAATCGGTCCATGATGCCAGGAGGATTCTTCAGAAGCTCATCTGTAGAAAAATGCTGAGGAAAAGAATCAGATCCTTCCAAGAATTCTAGATACGTCTTCCTCCGTTCATTCAGATCAGCAATAGTGTAAGAATACTCAGGTTCCCCGGGGTGAACAGGAATCTCATAGCAGAGGGTGACACGTCTCTCTTCGAACCCCTTTGTCTTGACAAACCGTGAGAATTCCTCATTCACAGTATTCCCACACACCATAGAAGACAGAGGAGCCGCAACACTTCCAGCAATACTCTCATAGCCCTCAAATTCCATCCGTGACACTCCAAATGCCCGGGCCAGTTCCTCAACTTCCTTGAAGAGCCGCCCATAAATCTCAAATTCCTCTCCGAGAGAGGTTTTCACGAAACACAAAGGATGTGCCAGACTGCATACCTTCTCCCCATCTTTTGCAGTATATAAGAAAGCGTATAAGAACCCCATCCATTTCAAGCTTCCTGAAGAATCCCTCTCATATAAGGAAAGAGGATACGTAACCAGGACATTCTTCTCAATAACCCCTGAGAACATTGTCAAGAAGGGAGCATCATCCAGATAGCGCAAAGGTGGGAACAGGAGAGCACATTGTGCGTCGTTCACATTCATCATACCACCTCACACAAAGTGGAGCGTGTCCATGGATGTCCCTGCCATGACGGGGTTCTCCCGCAACAGCGCTTCCCATTCATTCTGCATCTCCATAATCGTTCTTCCATCAAGGTTCTCAGTATGATAGCCAATGAAATCGTGAGGCAGGTTTTGTGCCCTCTTCATACATCGTTCATAGTAATCCCTGAATGTGTGAAAATGCTTTACTATCTTGTAATGATCTGGATTCTCAAACATAGGAGAACCCGGATCCAGCCGCAAGGGTGTACAAAAGATAGCAGAAGGATTAAAATCCGTTATCAAAACCTCAGTCATGGTCAATGTCTCCTTAAATGTTTTTCTCGTCTCAAAGGGGAGTCCTGTGGCAAAATATGGGGCATGATTCATGCCCACATCCTCAGTATATTTGACTCGATCATAGAAATCTTCATTGGCGAAGTGTTTTCCATTCAGTTCCCTGATGCTTTCATTTCCACTCAGCGGAGTCATCACAATAGTGGTGAATCGTGGGTTGCAGATATCGGCAAGCGCTTCCAGGAAGGCAGTATCAGGAAGTTGCCACACTTCCAGGTACATCCCCATGGAAATGCCCGCCTCCTTCATGCACCTGAACAAGTCCCCCCAGTATTGAGGACCCGCCAGCGAAATATCGTGAGAGGGACACACCACGTGGACTCCCAAGTCCTGGAGGTGCACCAAGTCTTTCATCACTGCATCCACCGACCTGAAGGTCATGCCATGCCTTGCACACAGTCTGTTCTGGGAATGATGCGCTCCTCCGCAGTAACTGCAGTCATAAGAGCATCCTCTGCCAGTGCACAACCAGAAATCATACCAGAACCTCCTCCTCATATGCCCGTGAATGGAGCTCTTCAAATAGTCTTCCCAATGGCGGATTCCACTAATAGTGGAGAAATCAAGAGAATCAAGACATTCCACAGGAGAAACAGGCGTCTCTTTCACTGTTCCATTATCCCTGTACACCAGATTCGGTATCAGTTCCGCTTCATCACCCCTCAAGAGCAGGGGAAGCGCCTGTTCCCCTTCACCCCTTACGACATAGTCAACATGCTCAAAAGAGTGCATAATCTCCTGTGCAAAATACGATGCTGTCAACCCTCCCAGGATAACTTTGCAACCTGGATGGACTTTCTTGCATATTTCTGCAACTTGTAGTGCTGTAAACGAATGCTCATGCCAGTGCAGATCAATACCAACACAATCATATTCACACTGAGTTAAGGCCTCCTCAATGTCAAAATTCCTGTCCAGGCACAGTTCCAGACCCACATTGATGGCTTCAACGTCATAGCCCTCAAGTTCATTCATCAGGCTGACAACTCCCATGGGCATCACAATAAACTGCGGAGAATCGGGGTGAGCAGAAGGATGGATAAACAGCATGTCGTAATGCATGGCCTAGTCTCTTCTCTGATCTTATAAACTTTTCCCCTATCTTCCCTCCAAAACTTGATACAA
>JACVGW010000123.1:2389-5968 GCA_018992565.1 Theionarchaea archaeon | reverse complement strand
CCTTTTTCCAGGACAGCCCAGAGACCAATCGTTACAGGATTCGTCAATACTCGCTTGACTATAGACTTCTCCTGATTCCTTCCTTACATACAGACATACTTAACAATTGGGTTTGTGGATTTTGTGCAAACCCGGGTGATTTCGCTCTCGAGCCAGTGCCAGAAGAAGAGTGAAGAGACCATCTGATACTTCCATTTCAGTTCTTCTGGCGGGTTTTCACCTTTCCATAAACAACCAAAAAGAGTCCTGATACTACCATTGCACCAGCAATGACTGCCACCACTATGCAGAGATAGCGTTCTCTCTTATAGTCCTGGATCTCAGATCTCGCCTCTTCTAATGTCTCCTCCGAGAATAAGTCAAAAAAGTAATGGGAACGAGAATGCAGGCCTTCACCAAGTGGGGCTGAGAAGAAAGACGCAGAGTAGAGAGAGGACTCATTTATTTCTTCTATTTCCTCCTGAAAGCTCATTCTGGCACCATCCTCAAACCGATGGAGATAGTAGAGGTAGATATCACCACTATTCAAATCAAAAACGTAAGATACTGCAGTATTCACCCATAACCCTTCAACATGGATTGCATCCAGAATTGATGCAGCATAATCAACAGTGAGATCATTCTCGCCCCCAACCTCTCCCAGCATCGTGGTTGCAGTCTCATGTCGCCAGCAGGGATAGGTACCACGTTCAGGAACAGCGAGGTTGAAATTCGTGGAGACCAGATACCCATCTCCCCTGTCCTTTCTGGTAAAGGCCAGCTCGCCATCTCTTCCTGCGCTGATAACCACTGCATCACCTGTGGCATCAGCAATGTGGTACTGCCCCTCTATTTCTTCCCCGAAATCAAAGGTTTGAGCCAGTTCAAGCACGCCTGCAACATCCGAGCATTCTCTCATCGCTTTGACCACAAACTGATGAGCAGATCCTGAGAACGGTCGTTCAGGATGCGGAGTTAGCGACATGAGAGGGACTCCACTTCCTGCAGCAGCAAGTCCCTTCTCGTTCAGGAGAACCCAATCATTCCATGGCGATCGAGTGTCATATCCTTTCTCATGCCACTGCCGTCCCAGCTTTACATATGCATATTCTTCTTCCGCTGAAAAGAACTCCACTTTAAGCTCTCTGTCGGAAATTTTTCCCGATCGAAGATCTACATTACCCATGAATAAAACAGTCCCTCCACTGGATGCAGTGATGACAGAGCAGAACTCCCGGATTTCTGTTCCCGAGCGAGAGTCATGCAAGAAAGAACTTGAGAGGGATCGCATGTGAGGAACCTCTCTTTCTATCCCAGTGGATTGAGAGATTATCATAACGAAAAGAACTGCAGTCAGTGCAGACACGCTCTTTTTTCCCGCTCTGAACATTACTCATCCCTCCGGCTGTCAGTATCCCTTCTCATGGGGGTCGTTCCCAGCATGTCACCCTGTTCAGGAGTCCGCTCTCTTTCTTTTTCTCTTTCTCTTCGTAACCCCAGGACCCCCAGGACAGCCACGAGAAGAAGACTCCCCCCACAGATTCCTTCAGGTTCTCTGTGGCATTTCTGGATCCACTCATCGCATTCTTCTGCCTTTTCCGCAGCTTCTGCATATAGATAATTCTGTTTCGCTAGCTGGAGAAGAAAGAGAGCAGATTCATACTCTTCTTCTTCACATTTATTCTTTCCTTTTTCCAGGAAGAAGTCCCCCTCCTGACGGACGAACCTCCTGCAGTCATTTCCAAGGTCACGACCGTAGATATCATAGTTGCCATTCCTGTCATCGCTCCACACCACCATGCTGCCCCACAGTTCATGCGTGAATTGTTCAACCTCATCAGTAGTGATCCTGAACTCTTTCCGGGTGGAGAGGTCGTACCCGTAGAGCTCCCAGTTACCATGCCTGTCATCGTTCCACACCACACTGTCACCATAGATCTCAGGACAACTGGGGTTACTGATACCCATTGTTATCCTGAACTCTTCCTGAGTGGAGAGGTCATACCCGTAGAGCTCCCAGTTCTTGTACACCAGGTCAAAGTTCCGCATATCAACCCAGACGACAATGTCCCCATAGATTGCAGGGGAGAATGGGTCTGCATCATCTGTCGTTATCTGGAATTCTTCTCCTGTTGACACGTTATATCCATATATGTGGGTATCCTCTCTATCATCAACCCATACGACAATATCACCATAGACTGCAGGCTGCCACTGCTGAGCGTCTTCGTCCGTTATCCGGAATTCCTTCCTGGTGGAAACATCATATCCATAGATATCCCAGGACCCATGCCTGTCATCTTCCCAGACTGCGAGAGTGCCGAAAAAGTCCAGCATAGGTTTATTGCTCTCAACTGTGGACATCCGGAACCCTTCTCCAGTGGAGAGATCGTATCCATAGACATGCTGATACCCAGTATCACTTGCAGTCCCCACCACAATAGTACCGTAGATCTTCGGGTTGCTCAGTTCTCTTCCCTCAACTGTTACATGAAATTCTCTCTGGGTAGAGAGATCACGCCCGTAGGTACCCCATGTTCCATCTCTCTCCTCTCTCCAGATCACAATGTTGCTGTAGATTGAAGGAGATTCCTGGTCATTTTCCCCTGATACAAGGGGGAATTCTGACAGTTCACCTCTCCCATGAACACTTATCAACAAACAACCTAGTATGACTGTGAAAACGATGAATCCTTTCTTCATACTCGGCCTCCTTCGTGAGAGTATGTTCTACCTGAATTTCATCTTAATAACCTTTTGGTTGTATGTTGTCCGTCCTCTCTTCCTCGCTCCCATACGTAAAAATGGAATCGACCCTGAAAATTCCTTCTTTACGAATTATAATAGTCTAACAGGATCATACTTTTCCCGCTGTAATCACCTCGTTACATGCCGTGGACTTGCAGCTGGCCAGTTCAAACCGCAGATATCCTATTCTGGTTCTTCTTGTGTTCCCCGGGTTCATCTAGTCTCTGGGGGAATAAATGTAAATTTTGTCATCAATATGGAAATTTTGGGGATGGAGGAGATATTTTTCGTGCGTTTATTATAAATGCACTTTTTTTCTCAAGATTAAAACCGAAAGACTATTAAGCAAGAAGGAAGAAGTCATAGTGCTGTAGGGACAAAGGATTTGAACGCCCATGTCACCAGAACCTTGCCCTACAGCACCAGTACACTGTGTGGAGCATCAACGAGAGATTTCGTGGATAATAAAGGAATTCTGGATTACTGCAGGATTTTTTCCTGCCCCTGAAAATCTCAGACTTCTCAACGCATATAAGAAATCCTCGTTTCTTCTATATTTTTTGGATGATGGTGTCAGAACTCTCTCGTCTGAGATAGTGCTTCAGATGAGCTTGAAATATGATGAAAATTCTGCAGGAGACTCAGTATGTAACGGATGCACCCTTACGCGCAGGTTCTATTTCGACCATATTCTTAGCCCTTCAATTCGCTCAAAATGCTTCTTGTTACCTGTGGCAATTGCATAGCCATTAACCTGCATCTGGTGTGATTACGTTCCCATGATCATCCACTTCATGAATGATGCTTTGGTTATAGCTGGAATGTTCCAGTTGCTGGGAATGTGGTTCTGAC
>JACVGW010000123.1:0-2289 GCA_018992565.1 Theionarchaea archaeon | reverse complement strand
CCTGCATCTGGTGTGATTACGTTCCCATGATCATCCACTTCATGAATGATGCTTTGGTTATAGCTGGAATGTTCCAGTTGCTGGGAATGTGGTTCTGACAGGAGATGAGTGACTGTGTACCTGTCCTTATGATTCGGGTCTCACTGATAATCGTTTATGACGTCTGTCACTCTTCCCATTTACGTGCCCAGGGGATTCAGGACTGCGAGAACTGCCCACCGTCTGATCAAAATAAAAAAAAGAAAAAGAGGAAATCATGGATTTGGAATACACTCGGGAGCACAGGTAGCACACGTTTTGGGACATGTGTCAATGCATGTGTAGCGGCACGTCTGGGGGCAGGTTTCCTGGCAGGTGGAACCTTCACAGGTGGATTCTGTCTCCAGCAGTGGTGCACCCCCTTCGTTCCCCAGTACGTAATAGTCCAGGTTATACCCCGGTTCAGCAGTATAGCTGTAATCATTCACGACAGTTGGCAAGAAGTTCAACTCACTGGATGCCTGCTCCATTCTCACCGTGTACAGGGGGGTGGAGGGAGACGTTCTGGCACTTACGCTTGCTACGGCTAGAGATATAACAGCTACGCCCATAAGTGCAAGATACAATTTCTTTTTCATTTTTTCACCTCCTTTTTGCCTTTATAACAGGGAAAAGAATAATATTATAAGTATTTTTTGTGTAGTAAAATGGAAAAAAATGTGAAATACTCTGACAGTTATCTGTGCCACATGGTATGCGAGACCCACTCCTCCAGAAGTAGGAATCTGTCACTCTTCTAATTTCTCTTTGATCTTCCTCTCATACTGGTGATAGGGATACTTCAGGGTTTGATTTTCAAGATCGAAGTATGTCAACACCAGGGGGCGGTCAAAAGTGCGTCCTCTGTCAGGGATAGAACGAAGTTGATACAGCTCTTTTCGTGTGATCTCGTCAATGGCATCCAGTTTCTGCATCAATCCGGTCAGAAAGCGGGGATGAGATATGATACCCACCCGTCCCCAGCCTCCGCACAGTGAATACTCTTTGAGCAGTCGTGCTCCTCTGGCAAAGTTGTGCTGTATTCTCCGGGTCAGTACAATGTCTTCAGTCTTCATGAAGAGCTCAAAGTCAACACATTCAGGGTATGGAAATGGATACACAACATATCTTTCTCTAATGAGCCCTTTCTCAAGCATCTTTTTCCGTGAATATTTTATCTGGTCGTATTTCAACAGGTTATTGTCTTTTCTCTCTGCCTTCAGAATTTCAATCAACCGTGAATCTCCGTATCCGGCCTGCAGATAGGGGAGAATGCTGATATCACATGCATTCCAGGTAGTACTGTGAGATCCAAAGGACAGATCTGGCATATCACAGGGCTCCAGCAAGTTGTCCAGGGGAGGATCTGGATCTCCAAAGAGATCAGGATTTTCCAGTCCCCTCCTGTGGGAGTAGGGACGGATAATACACTCTGTAATAATGTAATTATCTTTGAGCAGCTGGAGAAGGTCAGCTGTTGCTGCATTATCTGAGGAGATGAAAATTGCATTCAGTAGCTCTTTATGGGGAGATAGAACGGGATACACGTACCTGAGGGTTTCAATCAACTGTAAGTAAGAGATGACAGTCTCATAGTCCTGGTCAAATTCTATGATACACACGAGTATGGAGAGGGTGTTCCTGGACAGCCTGCCAAAATCCAGATCATAGAAGGGACCGCGCAGCATGTTGCGCATCTTGAATTGCCCAATTTTCCGTGCTATGCTGCTTGACCGCTTGTACTGGGCAGACTGGACCAGTCCCTTGGTGGTGACCTGCGGAGATCTGCCTATGAGAGTCAGCAGCTCCTTCTCCTTTTCGGTCAGGAGGATCTTTCCCATGGATTGACTCTTTTTGATATATTATAAATATGTGCTTTACTTTTGATAGGTTCCTTTCTCTTATCTCTATTCAAGAAGAAATTTACTATTCATGAATATAAATGATGTTGGTATTTTCCTGTACTCTATGAAATTCTCAAGAGGATAAATAGTGAGGTTTCCCGACAGTAACACTCCGGATAAGAAAGAAAAAGGAAAAGAAAACAGATATTCTTCATGTAGATCAATTACGCCCGTTTTTACAGGGGTATGAAGTTTCCTGCCACTGTAACGGTTCCAAGATACGTCATCGAACGCGGTTACCTTGCATGGAACACAATCAATGAACGAGAGTGAAGTCTCCAGGAGTATGTTGTGCTATCAGGAAGGGACAACAAAGTATATCTCCCAATCATTCCCGTCGTAACCGTACCACACAACGTAGGAGTTA
>JACVGW010000036.1:17043-24912 GCA_018992565.1 Theionarchaea archaeon | reverse complement strand
TGGAATACCTCACCACCTCGCCCGATGTGGCAGTGGTTTCTACTGCATACAGGCAACGAACTGGCAATTCCCCATACAGTGTTGCTTCTACATTTTGACACTTGAACTGAATCTGCGATATCACGACAAAAAAAGATGTAAGATCATACATCTTCTTAGAAAATATAATATCCGAGAAATTCAATAACGAATGAAATAATTAATCACTTTTTCTAGCATATTTCTGTTATTGTATAATATTAATTGACTTTATTTCTATCAATGTAGGTCCTGAGTTTTACGTTTATACTCAATGAAGACATAAATTATCAAGAAATTCTGTAAAAAAACGTTAGCTTTATAAATCCCAACCCATTACACGTTATATGAGCGACAAGAGCTTTTCAATAGAAAATGAGAATCTGCGCATTCATGGTACGTCCCTTGACGATATGCTCCAGATCTTTGACGGTGAAATACCATTGCAAAAGGCTCAAATCGAGTGCACATTAGGATGCAACCTGAATTGTCTCCATTGTAGCGTCTCTGCTGGACAGGTGAGAAAAGACGAACTTTCATTTGGTGACATATTGAGGTTTATAGATGAATTCTATGCAGAAGGTGGATTGTACATTGTAATCTCTGGTGGAGAACCCTTTTCACGGTCAGATACCATAGACATCATAGAATATGCAACAGACTACGGTCTATCAACTGTCTTGCTTACCAACGGAACTCTCTTGAATGAGGAAATGATTGAGAGACTCTCCCAATTGAAAATCTATGAAATGCAGTTCAGCGTGGATGGATTGAGAGAAACTCATGACAGGTTCAGAAACACTGCAGGGTGCTTTGACAAAACTCTCAAGAGCATTCGTATCGCATCTGAAAAGTTCAAAAATACCCGAATTCTGGTGAAATCTACTGTGTCAAAATTCAACGTACATGAGATCAAAGATGTTGCCCGACTCGCCATCGATACTGGGGCAGACATGTATGCTATTCAGAGTCTCATGCCCTGCGGCAGGGCGTGGCAGCTCTCTGAACACTATCCTTCTCCAGGAGAGATTCTTGAAGTTGTTAGAAGCCTCATAGGTCTTTTTGAAGAGAACCCCAGGTACTCCATAGGCACGCAGGTGAAACCAGTGTTTCTCCCAGTGGAGGTCCCGTCGTTCTTCCCCTACCTTGGAAGCTGCTTATCTCCTACTCTGGTAGGAATGGATTCAAGAGGGGATATAGCTCCCTGTTCCGTCATGACAGATACGTTTCTCAGGGCGGGGAACATAAAGAGGAAAGGCCTGAGAGAACTGTGGAGGAACTCAGGATTGTGCGATAAAGTGATGGAGATTCTCAAGAGAGAGAAAAAGGGAATCTGCAAGAAGTGCTATTTCAAAGATACATGTTCAGGAGTCTGCAAGAAATTGGCGATCGACATGGGTGACATTGATCTACCCAGCCCCCTGTGCCAGCAGCTATACGATTCTGGGCTTTTCCCTGAAAAATATCTCTTGACGTGATGTTGGTTTGGTAGCTGCAAGAGATGTCCATCAATGCTTCTAAAGAGAAAAAACGCAAGGATACGAAAAGAAGGTATTGGTTATCTTATTCTTATAGAAGGTACTACACTCTACCTGAACAAAAGTGCGTATTTCACATTTCTTTTGCTCAATGGGAAAACCAGCACTGAGGACATTGCAAGGAAAATGGATAGTCACTTTGAAGTGGGCGATATCGAGAGGGTCAGGAGAGACACTGATAGGATCATTGGAAAATTCAAAGAATACGGCATTCTGGAAGGATACCCTTTGCAAATACCCTATGGGGATTTCCTCCCCAACCTTCCCACGTACCTGACGTGGTGTATAACAAAGAAGTGCAATCTCTCTTGCAGGCACTGCTACATAGATTACAGCTGCCGGGAGACTGGAAAAGAGGAACTGATGATAATATTGGAAAAAATAAAGAAGATAAGACCTTTTCTCGTTATTTTGACTGGTGGAGAACCATTAATGAGAGAAGAAGTGTTCGTTATCCTTGAAACACTCAAAAGACAGGGAACAGACATTTTGCTTGAGACAAACAGCACACTCATCACCAGCAGTATGGCACAGAGGATATCTGAAAATTGTCCATCAGCCCAGGTCAGCATGTATTCCTCATCTGAAAGCATGCATGACCACATGACCAGAGTTGAGGGATCATTCAAGAAAATGATGAAGGGAACCGCACTTCTAAAGGAAAACGGGGTGGATATTCGATTCAATTGCGTTCTTCATAGAAAGAATATGAATGAAATTAAAAAAATTGCAAAATTGGCTTTAAAACAAGGAGACAGGATAAAATTTACTACAATTGATAACCTTGGAAGAAGCAAGAACTTGCCAGATTATGCACTTTCGAGAGAAGAATACATGAAAGTCGCACGAACCGTACAGGCACTTCAGGAGCAGTATCAAGAAGAGAAGATCCTCATGCATTCACCATATATACACATAAAGGATGGTGCATACATCTTTGATCGCTCCATATGCACGGCAGGCTCGTCAGGATGCATGGTGGACTTTGATGGTACAGTAAAGCTGTGTGAGAAGATTCCGCTCAAGGTTGGAACCCTCATTGAGGGGAATATGGAAGAGATTTGGGGTTGTGAAATCATGGAAGATATGAGACATATAACGGAGAAAGTCGGGGGAAAGTGTTCTTCCTGTTCATTTCTCCCTACATGTAGAGGTGGGTGTAGAGCTGAGTCGTACATAAGGACGAATGACCTCTATGGGGAAGATCCCATATGCTGGATAGGTGATAAAAATGTACATTGAAATCTTGATCGTAACTGTTTTTCTTGCTGTCCTAGCAGGATTCCAGACGAAAATTAAGAAAGGGAATATATTCAGATCTGCAACACTTGTTACTCACAGAGTCTATACTCTGGCTGTTGTGGTCCTCTCTCTTGCGAGTATGGCTGTGATATTTGATAAGACGCCCCGGGTTGATCCGCAGTTGCTGAACGTACGTCCTGAATACCTTCTCATGGACGTAATTCTCGTTCTCATCTTAGCTTTTCCTGCCACATTCCATGCTATGAACAGGATATCATTTCTGAAAAACCCTCTGGCTGGGTCGTCAGCATTTCTGTCCTCGTATGTAGTCATACCGCTGGTGTTCATGAAACTGCGGTTGGGAGGAATCGGGTTCATGTTCAACTGGGACAGTGTCTTGCTCTATGTACTGATGATGCTGGGCGTGTCACTGGGTGCGCTTCCACTTCTCACCCTCGATGAGGGGTTGAGGTCATCGTGGGGAGAACATAAGATTCATTCAGACGTGTCTCTCATGGGGTGGCAGCTCGGGAATGTTTCTGTGAAAAACGTGGTTGCCTTTGTCATGTTGTGCGCATTTCTTTCCATGCCTCAGAACATTCTACTCAACGGATTCCTCCAGCTGTATATTGAAGCATATATGGGCTACTCCATACAGGGGCTTTTAATCTACATAGTGGTATCTCTGCTGCTGCTCTGGCTCTATTTCGAACCAGTGAAGAAAGGCCATCTCAGGGAACGGTTGAACAACATCATCGGAATAGTCTTGCTGGCCCTGATATTCTACTATACAAGAAACGTGATGTATACCATGATATCTCACTGGGCCGTGAATGTTTTCATGACCCTGCCAATTGACTGGAGAGGTGAGAGTGATGAAAATTGATGCTGGAACGTACCCTGTATTCAAGAAGAGTATATACAAAAATCCTGACGGGGGGATTGTGCTTCCCAAGGATATGTGGAGAGAGAGCTACAACCTCTATAAGAGTGTGAGTGTTGCTGAACTGAACCCTGCTGACACCACGCTCTGGGGAAGACTGAACCCCTTCGGAGCACGACTTCTGCTGGAGTGCAATGGTGAGAAGACTATTGAAGAAATAGCAAAGAGCATATACCGGGAGGAATCAGAACAATTCAGAGATTCGATTTTGAACTTCTTTGAGAACGCATCGTTGAAGTTCGAAATGGATTTCCTCGAAGAACCTGCTTCTCGCGAAGTGACGTGTTGCGGGACATTTGATTGCTACTACCCCCTGAGAGTGCTAACGGAAGTGACAACACGATGTAATCTGCAATGCAAGCACTGTGCCGTGTCTGCAGGAACTGCAGGTGGAACAGATATGAAGAAAGAAGACCTGTTCGGACTTGTGGAAACGCTTTCTGACAATGGAACCAGAGATTTCGAGATAACTGGCGGAGAACCGCTGCTCAGAAAAGACATATTCAATATAATAGACAAGTGCTGCGACAGGTTCTATGAGGTAATACTGGCAACAAATGGTACATTAATAACTAGAGAAGTGGCAAAAAGCCTTGCTGAACTGACAAACCTTCTCGTCCAGGTGAGTCTTGACAGCTATGACCCAGCATCTCATGATAGGTTCAGAGGAGTCAACGGTGCTCATAACAAGGCTGTGCAGGGCATCTACAACCTCATATCTGAAGGGATATTTACCCGTGTTGAAGTCACTATCACACAAGACACTATTGGGGATTTTGAAGAAATTCTCCTCTTTGCCAATGAACTTGGAGTAAGAGGTATCAATTTTGACATAGCGCGGGACACAGGGAGAGGGAGAGAATTGGGAGTCAACCCAGATGATGCTCTAAGATGGATTAAAGAAATAGATGAAGTGGCAGAAAAGTACGCGAATTTGCTTTCCATCTTCTATGAGAGAACAAGGTCTGAATTCACATCACGAGACTGTGGTGCTGGAAGAACAATGTGGGTAGTGGGACCTACTGGAAACCTGCGTCCGTGTACCTATCTCAATGAAGACTATCTGGTGTGCGGAAACCTCTTGAAAGACGAATTCCACAGTGCCTTCAGTGGAGAACGTGCAAGTATTTTCTCAAAAATCCGGTTTCCTTCCAAAGAAATATGTGGAGACTGCACGTATCTGCTCCACTGTGATAAATGTTTCTGTAATGGTGTTCTCATGTACAGAAGATTGGGAGATACCTGTACATGGGGGAAGGTAATGAGGATAAAAGAATGGGTGAATGTGTAGAAACAACCCTGGACAGCAAAGGATAACCCGATGGACAGAGTCTATAGTAGGACGTGCTGTATCATTACAGATGTCTGAATCAAATTGAACACTCACTCTATGTAGAAGACAGCCTCCTTTGTGGCGATGTTACCAGAGTACTTGTCCACAAGAGTAATCAAGACAGTGTACTTTCCCCTCTCAAGACCTTCACTCTTGACTGGCAGCTTGAACCACACAAAATCAGGTTCCGCATCTAGTGGAGTTTCAAAAGACTCCGTAATGGTACGGACGTTGGTCCCATGGTCATCGAATATTTCAATAGTAATATCGAATTCAGACATATATTCTTCAGAATCTTTTATGTACCGGAATTTGTAACACTCTGTATACATCCAGATGATCTCACCTTGTCTGTAGGTTGCATGAGGCTGCCTGTCGCATTCCCTCTTGCCGGGCTCACAGGTACAAAATGCTACATTTGCCAACCTGAATTCCTGAGATATACAGCTGCTGAGAAGCAGTAGCACAATGAGCAAAGTCCATCTTCTCATGATTATCACCTCCTACTGTCCTTAAAAAGATTTCGTTTCATGTCTACTATTTTCATAGTTTCTTGAACAAAAAAGAGTAAAAGCTATCGGCTATTCTCTAAAATTCGTAATTTTACTTAGAATATATTTGTAAAAATTCGATTTCTCCTGTATATGCTCTATGCCATTCCGAGACCTTTTCGTTCATTATCTCACTATTGAACGACATATGCTATCTGTCATTCTTCCTGTCCTTGGGTACATGAAACATTGAACCTAGATCTTGGTGTTCCTCTACTATTTCGAGTTTGTCCTCTTTTCCTCATGGAATTCGTCTCTCAGGAAATAGTAATCATCTCTCTTCACTTGCCATTGAACGATCTTGAATCTGGCTTCTTGTGCATCCCTCTGAAATATCTAAAAGAAATGATTGCCACGACTGTAATAACAGAAAAAAGCAGCAAATCTACAAGAAAAGCCGTTCTTATCATTTCTGAGAAACTCTCCGTATATTCTGCGACAAATACCATGACATTGTCCACTCCAGATGGAACTGGTTTGACTGTAGGCGCTACGACATATTTGCCAAAAAGAAAACTTGGTACCCCTAGAACGAGGAATACTGCAAATTGCAGGAACCCAATCAGAAGGGGTATTATTCCTACATACTTCAGCGAAATAAAATCATAATAAAGGACGAAAAGAGTAGCTATGATAACGGGGTTAAGGAAATATACAAGTGCACCTTGGGGTAGATCCCCTTTTACCCCGAGAACCAGCGCAGAGAACCCATAGTTGATAAGTTGCAGGAATACGTATATGCTCAGTGCAGTGGTGAAGCAACCCCTGAGAGAGAGCGGTTTCTCATAGTCTATAATGTGTTTTTTCTTGTCAAGCATTTCATATCTCTTGTAGATAGGAGGATGAGCAGAGAAGACGCCCTCAAATCGACGGGTTCCAGATATCATCAGACTGGAGGATATGAGTAGCATGCGTGCAGATCGTGCATTTGCAAGTTTATAGAGAACCCTCTTCAGAATATGCTTATCTACCACGAGAGAAGCCTGTGCATCTGCTGTGGCCTCTCTCAACCGGGAAAACCATTGGATTCCCAGGACTAGAAGAAAATACAACGCAAAGAGAAAAATAATGGGTAACCAGAAAAAAGGTGAGAGTGCAGTCAGAAGATCAGGGTATCCAGTCCGAAGAACGCTGTTGAGGAAAATAGCCAAAATAAGAATTGGAAAAAGCAGCAGGATTCTCCGGGCAACAGCGAGATACGCCATTAAGGTTACATCTCTATTCTTTGTATGTGCCATTTCATGTGCAAAGACGGTTTCTAGTTCATTCATATCCAGATGATTCATTAGCCAGTCACTTGTGACGAGGGCCGATTCGCCCTCTCTTTTCCCGATGTTAAAGCAATTGGCAATATCCCTCTGCGTGTAGAGAACTGCTGGAGGGGGAATCCCCATTCTCAAAGCGATTTTCTGCACAGAATCGTGCACGTGCTTATACTCTGAAGGTAGTGGCTTGAGAGCATACCATCGTATAATGATGGAAGGCAACAGATACCATAATACGAGGGAAATGATCAGTGGCAGAGCAAAAATCAGCAGAGCGACCGTTCCACCATTCATTGAAGGATATTGATACATTAGATGATCCATTTGATAATTCACTACGGAACGAAACACAAAATACCCTATCACAAAGCTCAAGACGACAATTGAAATCAGACTGAACCCTAGAATCGCAACTCGAGACGTATCTACTTCCTTATGCTGATCCTTCGGTGCTCTCTTGAACCCGATATAGATGCATATTCCGATTATTGATAGAACAAGTATGGAATCGAAATAACCCTTTATACCCTCTTCAGAGGGCCCTTTTCCTTCTTCCGGCTGAGCCGATACAGCCTCACGTAAAGCGAAAGTGAAGAAGCCAATCCATAATACCAACCACAAGACCATGCTAAGAGACTTTCTGTGATTCCCTCTCAAAATACCACCTCCAAGAGTTCAAAGTCGCTGGAGAATCCACGCACACTTTCATATCCGAATAGAACAACTTTCCTCCTTCCCATTGTCATCCCTCCTGAATCATGGTTTTGGGTATCTGAGTTTTCGTATATATACCTTTCCACTACGAAGAAAGGTAATTTCAGTGAAAACAGCAGACATTTAATTCTTTTATTAGGTTATGAATTCACGAAGAGTGATAAGAATAGAATTTTCTCAATTACTTTAGTACAAGGCTGTTTTGCCTGCATTGAAATCGCTGGATACTGGATGAAATCTTGTTGAAGATTGAATAGAGACAAAG
>JACVGW010000036.1:0-16943 GCA_018992565.1 Theionarchaea archaeon | reverse complement strand
AACCACCACAACGCTGATCCCATGAAAACTCCCAGAACCAACAACCCTGCATCCCCATAGGCAGCAACCCCTAGTCCTGCGCATATAGCTGCGAAAGAGATAATAGTCACAGGATTAGTGAGTGTGAGGACAAAGGTAGATCCGTAATGCGCAAAAAGACTCCCTCCTCCTGGTACAGCAGTTTTCTCTGCAGGTGGCAGGAAAAAAACCCTGATTCCCAAAAAGACTATGAATCCGCCCCCAAGCAGCCTGAGCCACAGCTGCTGACTCATCAAGAACGATGAGACAGTCGTTACTCCAAATCCAGCAATGCATCCGTAAATCGCATCGGCAGTAGCAGCTCCCATGCCCGAAGCAAACCCTGAAATCCGTCCCTCAGAAAGGGTCCGCTGGATGCAAAGGAGACCGATTGGGCCCACAGGTGCAGCTATCGAAATGCCGATAATAAGTCCTTTCATGAAGAACGTCATCACCATGCCAGGAAAACACCCCGCATCAATAAAAAGATTGACTCTTCACATGTCCCTCCTTTCGTGACCAGCAAGAGCAATTGAAGACCATGAGCTAGTGAAAGAGCATGGTTCTTGATTGGAGGATGTCCTACAGGAATGATATCATATCTATTAAGAGACCAAAAGCCAAAAAAAGGAAAGACATCCCATCACATTACCGTTCCTTATACGTGCGGACGTCGAAGGGGTACCACACCACGTGGAACAATGCATGTGCAATCATAGAAGCCAGTAACCCATAGTTCCAGAACAGCCAGCCGAAGATCAGGGATGCCAACAAATTCAAGGTTATCTCGAACGCTATGAACAGTGGCGTTTTTCTGCAGCCTGCTCCCAGGTATGAAGGAAGGTGCCCAAGTCCAAACAGGATCCCTGCAATGATGATGGAACCCCAGATAGTGGCGGGAGTGACGACACCTGTAATGAGGCTCCCCACCCAAATCACAACACTCTGCAAGCCCCATCGGGTCAAGACCTCTTCAACGATACCACCATACAATATTCTTCCTGAGAGACCCAGGTCCATTCTCAGCTTTTCCATGACTTTGACAGTCTCATCATCAAGACGTGGCCGAAACACAAGGTAATATAAGGCTACAAAAAGCGCTCCACCACCAATTCCAAGCACAAAAGAAGGGAGAAGCTGCGGCTGCAGGGAATTCCAAATGTGTTCACCAGTTACCAGGGCCTCAAAAAAGGGTGCAGAAAATCCTATTGAAGGGGTGGTAATTGTCCCTGCAGCATCTGCAATCAAAACGAGCACGAGGCTCTGCAGTATGCCAAGAGTTAGTATCACTCTCATAGAGGGTATTTTCTTGCCAGGAGGGGCGCTTTCCTTTATCCTGGCTTCCATTGACGTAATTGCACCTGGTACAGTGACAACAATACCTGGAATGGAGACCACAAAAAGACACAGAAATACGAGCCAGTTAGCCATGTGAGTCCTCCTTAAAATCCGTTTCTAGTCTCTGCCAAGGTGAAGGCGTTTCCTTCACGAAGATAGTCCCTTTATCCATAAGAGAAGATGACATTCCCTGCATAAATACGTAGCGATTTCATTTCTCTTTCCACCCTCCTTTCTTCCTGCGGGTAGTAAGGAATACTACTCTCTTCGCCCGCATAAAGCAATCTTTCAACGTCCAGTTCCTGTTCAGCTTCTGAATTAGCGTAAAACCTTGATTCTGCGTACAGTGCACCTGCATCTTCATTCCACTACTTCGATTCGTACTATCCACTTGACCCACTTGCTGCCTACTTCATCAGGCAGAACAAGACGGAGAGGGTATCCGTGTTCTCTGGGGAGTACAACACCATTCATCTGATAAGCAAGTATCGTACCTTCCTGTAGAGCCTTCTCCAGGGAGATACTGGTGTAGAAGTCATCAGCAGCGTAGATGACCACAGCGCCTGCTTGCTCTGAGTACCCTGCCTTCTCCAGCACAGATCGTAGAGGGACACCTGTCCACTTTCCCGTGCCTTCATAGCCGGGCATGCAATAAAGATGCGTAACCTGAGTCACAGAAGGAACCTGCAGCACCTCTTCATATGTGAGCGCCAGCTGGGTCTCTACCAATCCTGTCACCTCAAGCACCCATCCAGTACTGTCAATATCCGGGATAACTCCTGAATCCATAACAAAGAAGTCCTCAAGAGGAGTTATGCCTTCGTCTACAGATTCTGTCTGCTGTTCTATACAGCCCATTAGGAGCAGGACAAGAAAAATCACTGAGTATCTCATGGTATACCCCTTATCAGGAGGTTAATAAAGAGAATTCCTTCGAGAAAAAGGGATTTTTGTTCTCTGACCTATTGACTAAAGGTTCCTGATGTGATGTGGTCGTGCGGAACGGGTTGCGAGAACATCTGGTCATCATTTCTGCATTCCATAGTCCTTGATCCGGTAATCACTGTCTTGATAGCCCCAATGTCAACTCGTTGTATTTCTGAGATCCCCCTTTCACCTGCGGAAGAAAATGATGATGTCCCGGGTTCCAGAAAGACTGAAAGTGGAGTCCCAGGAAGTGCCCGCATCCTGAATTCCACATTGAAAAAGTAGAAATGGAAGTGCGAGTGGAGGGAAACATTCATAAGTCTCTCTGAGACCGGCCCCGTATGAAACCACTCATACTTACCACAGATCTCTCCAAATACTACGGAAAGGGCGAAATCAAAGCAGTGGACAATCTGAACCTCACAGTCTATGAGGGAGAAACCTTTGGGCTTTTAGGTCCAAATGGGGCCGGGAAGACCACAACTGTCAACTTGCTGAACTGCATCATCAAACCCACCTCTGGAACAGCATCTGTGCACGGATTTGATATTCTCACTCAGGCACAAGAGGTGAAACGGATTACTGGATTACTTGCTGAGTCACCCGGATTGTTTGAAAAATTAAGTGCTCGAGAATTCCTGGAATTCATGGGAGCTTTATATGATGTTCCTGGCGATATATTGCCCCGTAGGGTAGATGATCTACTTAAACTCTTTGGACTTGATGAAAGACGTGATTATCTCCTGGAAGGATACAGCCGGGGAATGAAACAGAAAGTCCTCCTTGCAGCAGCTCTGGTCCATGACCCTCCAATTGTGTTCCTTGATGAACCAACTTCTACTCTGGATCCCCGGGCAGCCCTCATGGTGAAGGACCTGATCAAAGATTTATCACAGAAAGCCGGAAGGACCATCTTTCTCTGCAGCCACATCCTCCCCATCGTGGAGGAACTCTGTGACAGAATTGGCATCATTCACCAGGGCGCCCTTGTTGCAGTGGGAACTGTCAGTGACATTATCGGGCGCACGAATTCCACCACATTGGAGGAAGCCTTCATTGAATTGACCGGCGGGATACATGAGGGTGAACTACTGGCATGGAGGGAAGATGTAAATGACACATAAGTGGTTTGTCATTGCACAAAGTGATTATCGTGCACGGACCAGCAGTATACGATCCATACGCAGGTACTTTCCCTTCATAATGCTGGGAATTCTTGCGGTCTTTGTCCTGTATATCGCCCCCGCACTCATTGATCTTTTCACAGATGAACTGGTAGCATTCCTTCTGTCACAGGTAGCTGTGGCTTTTGTGCCCATTCTGTTTCTCATGTTCTTTCTGATCTTCATATGGTTTCCCATTACTTTAATGCTGAGGGATGTCAGGTCTGAACAGCAAGTGCTGCTTCTCTCTGCTCCGGTGAACCCGCGTGACATTCTCCTGGGAGAGTTTCTGGGGGAACTGCCTCTGTATATTATTATTATGACCATATTCACAGGATTTATAACCGCTCTTTTTGATCCCCTGGGAGTAACTAATTCACAGAAGGCAGTGATTGTCACAAGCTTTATGATTACGCTCTCATCTGCTCTCTGGATTGGCACAGTGATTGCTGCTCTCTTACGAACGAGATTAGGGAGATCATCGCGCAGCAAAGATGTGGCGAAGGCACTATCGCTCATGCTTGTTGTGCCCCTTGTTGCCGTCGTCTATGCGTTCCTTGGAGGAAATGTGCTTGAAAGACTTGCCGATCCTGAGGCCGGCACCATGATCAGGAACATACTTCGGATATTCCCCAGTTCCTGGGCGGCTGGTATTGTCACCCAGTTTGCAGCCCACCCGGGGACTATTGGGTTGGAAGTTGTGCCTCGACTCGCAGGTAGTATCGTCTTTTTGGGAGGTTCCTTCTGGATCGGAATGAGGCTGGCTGGTCGTGCCTACAGCGCGGAGATTACCACCTTCACTGCTGCTCAGGTGGGGCCTGATGGTGCCTTTTATAGATTTGTGAACTACATCGGAGGAAAGAACTCTTTCGGCATCCTCCTGACTTCAACCTTTAAGACCTACGTGAGAAGGTTCCAGAATTTGTCCTGGATTGTCTACATCGTGGCACTGGCTGCCCTCATGAACATATTCCTCATGAAGCCCCAAGACCTCTTCCCTGTCTTCCTGACAAGCAGTTTCATTTTTCCTTTGCTGGCTGTAGCAGTGGCCAGCGACATGACATTGAGAGGGAAAGAAACATTCTTTCTGTACAAGAAGGTCCCTTCTGGAGTCGGGAAGTTGATTAAGACACGAGTTGTCCAAGGATGGCTAATTGTTCCGGTAGTAGCAGGTGTGCTGATGGCAGTCTCAGTGAAGTTAATTCCTGGGACCACCGTTACGTCTGGTGTCATATATACGGGAGCAATAATACTGTACGCAGCAGCACATACCATTCTAGCTCTGGGAATGTTCTTGCTGAGACCGGCTTACGACGAAAGAGGCAGCGAATTCATGTTGAACATGATGATACCTGCTCAGGGATCAGCGTTTTTCGTGCTTGGCAGTCTCATAATGTTTGGCGAGAAGGGAGTATTCTACCTTGTCATTCCTGTTGTCTGGGCTGTGGGAATTGGTGTCCTCTTGATGGGAAAGAGACGGTTCAGCAGAATGGAATGACGCAACATATGACATATGGTGAAGGACACCGCTCTGAAGTCAGGACCCTGGTTCAACAGAGAATGAAATCTCCAGCAGGTTTTTATTCTTTCTGAACCTGGTTTTCCTTAGAGTGATTCTTCCAATCTCCCCAGTTGTCCTGGTGTGGTTCTCCTTGCAGCAGTTGACGTTCCAGCCTGGAATACACACCACCGTCACAGTTGTTATCCCCTCGGGGAGAGGAAACATGTCATATATTGAATCTCCCCACCGGTTTTCTGCCTCGTTCCTATCCAGTGTATACTCCACAATGTCCTGGTCTTCTCTTATCTTCTCATTGGCTTCACGTTCAATATCCTCCAGCTCCTGCTGCGTTGGATTCCTATCAGCCAGGACAGTAAGCCTCCCATTCAGGCCTTCGACCCATACACCTGCAGTCCACCTCACCTGAAGAACCTTCTGGACAGCTCCCTTCAGCACGTGGAGTGCTGTATGGGTTCTCACATCCGTGTGACCACCTATTTCTTTTTCCTGAAAAAGGGAACCAGCACATAGATGATGGAAAGCGCAGCTGAGATTACCACCATGCCCTGTACCAGAGGATCAAATACGACAGTCTTGAGCGTATTCATCTGAGCAATGACAAACCAGTGATCCCCTTTTGACCACTCACTGCTCCCTTCATCATTCTTTGCTCGAACTCTCCAGAAATAGGTTCCTGCAGCAAGCTTCACCTCTGTAGAGGTGGTGGTCACCTCCAGGGTGGTAACAGAATTGATCTTCTCCAGTGAACTCTCAGGAAATGTCTTTGTCTTACTCACCTGGATTTCGTACAAATCTGCATCACCAACTGCATTCCATGATAATCTGATTCCTCCTTCTCCTTCTTCGCCATCTGGAGTCGCCACAATAGGTGATTCCAGAACGTCTTTCTCCACACCTGTTGTTTCAAAAGACCAGTATGAAGACCAATCACCGGGACCGTCCTCATTTTCGGCTCTCACTCTCCAGAAA
This sequence comes from Theionarchaea archaeon, assembly GCA_018992565.1. GTDB lineage: Archaea > Methanobacteriota_B > Thermococci > Methanofastidiosales > SZ-28-30 > SZ-28-30. Next base: position 11,006 of record JACVGW010000036.1, on the reverse strand, counting down.
TACATGGTTTCAGGCTCCAAGTCAAAAGAGGTCATGTACGATGATGCTGTGACCTTTTCATTAATAGCAAAGTACGAAAAAGAAGAACTGGTAGAAACCTGGATAACGTACGCTCCTGCTCCCTCAACCACATTCCAGGAAAAAATTGGACGCAGTTCCACATCCTTCACGTTATTGGAAGGATATGATAGGGATGGGGGGTGAAGCAATCCTGAGACTGAACGCGTGGTAAAATAACCTGACGCCCATTCACTGACCTGGCCATCAGAGTGCGCCCTCACTCTCCAGTAGTATGTAGTAGTTTCCTGCAGATCAAAAGACGAGACATATGAGGTAGCACTCACTGTCTCATCACTTATGATTCTCTGAAATGAGAGATCGGTGGCCACCTGTATAGTGTACGATGATGCCCTTTCTACAGCACTCCAGGAAAATGTGGGCCTCAATTCCACTTCCACTGCATTTATGGCAGGTGAATTCAATACAGGAGCTGGCAACAGCTCCACAATCTTGAACCTGGACACTGTGCTGATTGGACCTATTTCTTCCCCCGCATAGGCCCACACGTGCCAGTAGATCCAGGTATTCTTCTGCAGATCACAGGCAACAGCAGCACTGGGTGCGGTAGAAGAACCCGAGCAGACGATGCTCAAGAACCTGCCATTCTGGTCTACATCAGGACTCAATGACATTTCCCATGCATATCCTTCAGCGTCTGACACCACTGACCAGGTCAGAACAGGGACAGAATCTATGCTGGCTTCATTCTGAGGATTCACCAGTATGGGCTGGGTCAAGACCGCTCCGTCAGAGACAACAGGTCCTGTCACAGTGCCAGATTCGGGATACCGCCTGGTTCCCCCTCTTCCATCCTCACAGATAACATAATAATTGTGGACACCTTCAGACAATGTGGTTTCATGCTGATATGTGAAGCCATCTGTGTACACGGTGTCTGTGGGATCTCTGGGAACCATTTCAAATTCGATACCGTCAATATAAATATGGACGATCCCCGGATCGTTGTCCTGATCCTGGTATTTGACTACGAAGGTGAATACAGTATCAGAATCCCCCGTTTGTGGAGAAACTGAAGCATCTAGAACAACAGGAGCTGTGTTCAAGTCCGTAATCATGAATCTGAAAACAGAGCTGACTGGGCTCGTTTCTTCCCCTGCATAAGACCATACATGCCAGTAAATCCACGTGTTCTTCTGCAGACTGCAGGTGACTCCTATGGATAGATTGGTAGTAGAGCCAGAGCATACGCCAGCGAGAAAGTGGCCATTCTCATCGATATCGGGACTCATTGATAGTTCATATGCATACCCTTCTGCACCAGAGACTGGTGACCACTGCAGCACAGGGGTGCCTGTCACCTGCGCCTCATTCTGAGGACTTATCAACCCTGGAGCAGACAGCATAGGAGGGCCAACCTGTATCACGAATTCCTCCTCTCCATATCCAATGTAGGTATCTCCGACTTTTTCCTGATATCCTGCCATGCGCATGGAGTAATCTCCCTGAGTGACAGTGTCGGAAACCTGGAAGGTAATGTTAACAGTCTCAAATTTCCCCACAGAAAGATTCATTTCACCAAAGATTACTCCCGTATTGATGGCTGTGGTGAAGGGCTGTCCTCCGTACACCAGGACTGGCCGAGGAGACTGTGCATTACTTCCCTCATCAAAGATCACCAGGTATATGTGAAGATCAGAATCTCCCACATTCTCATAGGTTACCTGGATTGTAACAGGACTTCCTGCAGCTACTGCGACAGGATTCTCACTCATCCGCACATCAAGTGCAGGACTCGCTGCAGTCTCAGGTACTGCAGTCAGTGTCAGCAACAAAAAAATGAATATACCGGTTCTTTTCCACATTTTTTTTCTCACCTCATCTGGTGTCAGTCACCTGGTAAAGGTATTTTGGAGTACTGGCTGAGGTATCTCTTGCGTCCCACAGGAGTGACCAGTATTTAAATAGTCTTCGATGGCAACAGTTATGCCCCGTGACGGTTACCTGAAACCGTGTGCTAATAGTATTCACCTCATTCGGACAGAGTTCTGAAGAGCGGCTCTTGTAACAATGGATAAGAATATATGTGCTTTCCAGCAGTGAGCTCATCTCTCGTCACAAGACGTGTGATCCAGGGCCTTCATGCTTCAGGACAAGAAACACTGCAGTTCTCCATTCATCAGTGCAACTGCTGATCAACGGTGGATCCTTCATCAATTACTGCATAAGAACGAGAAGGAACCCTCTCCATTTTTTTTCTGCAGCAGACCTTCAGATAGCTTTAAATAGTACAAACTCATTAATAGTAGTATCCAGCTTGAGAAGGGGAGGCGCTGGAGAACTGGAAAGACTCCTGTGCTGTGAAGGCGTCAATGGTTAGCTGGAGCAAATCGAAAGGGGCTCCTTGAGCCCCCCATCTCTTTTTTTGTCATTGTCCTGGATGTCTTCAAGCACCTGTCCAGAAAAAGGAATATTTACGTTTGTAGAGGGATATGACCTTGAAAATCACTCAACGCAAAAATTTATATGAGCCTTTGTCTTCTGTCAGTTGGTGATTCTGTGGTTAGTGTTAATGAAAAGGCAGCACACATAGCAAGAAGAATGGTATTGGAAAAAGACGAATTCAAAATAGATGTGAAATCCCTGGATAATGGCGCTCTTATTGTGGATTGTGGCGTCAACAGGGAGGGCGGCATCATGGCTGGCAAGCTCTTCTCAGAAGCATGCATGGGCGGATTGGCCCAGGTGGAATTCTCCTACACCCGGTTCGGGATGAATGTCAACGTATCCACAGACTATCCCAAAGAAGCGTGCATGGGGTCCCAGTTTGCAGGCTGGAAAATCAAGGTGGGAGATTTCTTTGCTCTGGGGAGTGGACCTGCGCGTTCTCTGGCCAGAGATGAAAAGCTCTTCAAGACGCTGGGATATCAGGATAATTGCCCTGAAGCTGTGATTGCGTTAGAAACCAGGACCATGCCCTCCAGTGAGGTGGCCTCGTACATTGCTGAAAAAGCAGGGGTAGCCCCTGAAAAGCTGTACATCCTGGTGGCACCGACAGCATCCCTGGTGGGTTCTGTGCAGATTTCAGCGCGCATTGTGGAGACGGGGCTGCACAAACTCCATGAACTTGGATTCCCGCTGGACGCAGTCCTTTCAGGATACGGTACCTGCCCTGTGGCACCCATTGCAAAGTCAGACCTGAAGGCGATGGGTATCACCAATGACTGCATACTGTACGGCGGGCAAACCCGGTACTTCGTCAGCACTGAAGACCAGCAGGTTGAAAAAATCATTGACAAGGTTCCATCCTCTGCTTCCAGAGACTATGGCCAACCCTTTTACGACATCTTTAAGAAATACGATAAGGACTTCTATAAGATAGATCCTCATTTGTTCTCACCTGCAGAAATCTTTGTGAACAATGTGACGACAGGGAGCTGCTACCATGCAGGAGGAGTTAACGAGGATGTTCTCAAAAAGTCACTGGGTGTAGAATGAACGAATTAGACACAACAGTCGTGGGGAGCTTTCCCGTGCTCCCATTTTATCCTGTGAAGCAGGATTTTGCCCCGTACACTGATGTAGTCCCTGATGGGGAAGTGGTGGTAGATGACCCTTTTCTCCCTGGCATATTCAGAGCACTCAGAATCCAGTGCACGGCAGGGGTTGACTACCCCAGCTACGGCCAGCCGCAGGACATGTGTTCTATGTTCCTGGGACATCTCCTGGGACATGGGCTGAGCCCTGCGGGAAAAGGATTTGAGGTAGTGGGCGACATTGAGATTCCACGGGGATACCCAGGAATTGAATATCTGCAGATAGCCAGGAAGTTTTTTCCGGTGAAGGGAGTCAAAATGCCTGTAACAGGACCTCTCACTCTTGCTGCAACAGTGAAAGTGGGAGAAACACCTGCCATTGAGTATCCTGAGGTGGTGGAAAAACTGAGTACCTTTGTGGCTCACATTGCCAGAGGGTATGATCAGGGAGGAGCTTCCATTATCAGTGTGGATGAACCTTCTCTGGTATATGCACTATACGTAGGGTTAGAACCTGAATTCTGCGTTGAAATGATTAATAAATCCCTGGAAGGAATCAAGAACGCTGTTCCTTCTATCCATGTTTGCGGTGAGATGAACACAAATATCACAGATATTGCCCTCTCCACAAAGGCACGGGTTCTGGACCATGAGTTCGCAGCTCTCCCAAAGAACCTGGATATGTACCACAAGGAAGATCTGGTTTCCTGGGGAAAGGTCGTGGGATATGGATGTGTAGAGACTAATATGGAGCCCGACTCGCTTATTCAGGTGCAGAAAGATGGGAAGTGGCAGCGGGTGGTGGAACCTGTCTCTGTGATAAGAAAGCGGATTCATGACGCTGTAGAGCGGTGGGGAACAGAAAATATTATTCTGGATCCCGACTGTGGGTTTGGGGGACTGAGGGGGTATATCAGAGGACAGCTCACAGAAGATGTGGCTTTGACCATCTGCCAGGAGAAGCTGCATAATATGGTGGAAGCAGCGCGCATAGCTCGGGAGGAGGCATCGTGATAGGAATTATTGCCAGCGAACTGGACTGGAATGTGAGAGAACTGATGAGGGAAATTGCCAGCAGAGGCAAAGAGCATATAGTATTCCCCATTACCGAGGTTCTGGCCCAGGTTTCAGCAACTCAAAAGGTCACGTGGGGAAATGTTATTGTGGATGACATGGAAGCAGTCTTTGTAAGGTGGGTTCCCGGGGGTTCTGCAGAACAGGTTGTTTTCAGGATGGATGTATTACATCGATTGGAAAACCTGGGAATCCCTATCATCAATCCATCCAGGAGCATTGAGCAGTGCGCTGATAAGTACTACACCTGTTCCCTCCTGGAAGATGCAGGTATTCCCACACCACGGACAATATGCACAGAGCACTACCAGATGGCTATGGATACCTTTGATGAACTGGGTGATGTTGTTGTGAAGCCTCTCTTTGGGTCTCAGGGACTGGGGGTAATGAGAATACAGGACAGGGACCTGGCGCACCGGCTATTTCACATTCTGGATTATGGCAACTGCGTCTTTTGTATCCAGGAGTTCATACCTCACAATAATGAGGACTTCAGGGTCTTTGTAATTGGGGATGAGGCGATATCCTCCATGAAAAGGAGAGGTTTAACATGGAAGACGAATTTCGCAAGAGGGGCCTCTGTAGAAAAGGCTGCATTGCCCCGCAAGGTGGTGGACATGGCGGTTGCTGCTACTAACGTGGTTGGCTGTCGCTATGCTGGTGTGGATCTCCTCCATGGCTCTGGTCAGGACTATGTGCTCGAGGTCAATTCAATTCCAGGGTGGAAAGGACTTCAATGTGTTACTGATTTCTGTATAGCAGAAAAAATAGTTGCACACTTTCTGGGCTAGTGGACGTCAGACCATGAAGACATTGAGCGTTGTGAGAATTCTTCCTGATTCTGTACATCCTGAAGATATGAGTCATCACATCTGTCAGCTGAACACCTCAAAGGGGCACGGGCTCCTAGCTGACATCCTTCCTGGAAGCAATATATCCCTTTGCAGATAGGTATGTGTACATGTCAGCTATCTCTTCAAAGTCAACGTGCAGCGTATTCAAAATCTGGGATACAGTCATCTCCTGATCCAGCAACTCTTCAAATTCCTTTCCCAGCTGCCCGTATGCAAATTCAAGTTTCAGCCGACGAGGATCTGACCAGACAAAAACCTCTTCAAGATCTGGGCACAGCACAGTGGGGGGATTTCTCCTTTCGAACACTCTAATCACCCCATTCTCAGTGAGCATCTTCTTCAGAACACATCCCAGCGACGTAGGCTCTCCCTTTTTTTCTTCTCCTTCAGAACACAAGACCTGGACAGGGTCCCCCTTCTCCAGAAGGATGAAGCAATGAGCAGAAGGTAGATCTATTTCCACACATCCTGTGAGAGTCTTCTGCTTCAACATCGCAAAAAACTTCTCCGCATTCGTAAAGCTTGTGTACAGATCCCCATAGATCCGTTCTCCGTACTTCTTATCCAGCAAGGCCTGCAGGACACCAGGATGAGTGTCGAAAAAAACCATATGGCCCTCATTCAGCATTGGCAGCATATCTGGCAGGCAAGAATAGGAAAAAAGTTGATCTTCCATCATCCGAAACCCATAAGTAGAAACACCGTTCTCAAAGAACAGCAGAAAATGCAGGTTATGAAATTCAACCTTTAAATACCCGGTACGTTTCTCCCTCCTGATCTTTCCCAGAACCCGGCCGACCTCATCTGACCCTATGACCAAGTCCTCGAATTCTCGCTGTGCAAGCACATTCATCCTCTCCCTCTTCCTGATTCTTATTGCACACATCCCTTATTAATGTTAGCATCGACGGAGTATGTGGACCGCATTATCAATACAGGAAGAACTGAAATCAAGGAAAGGAAAAGCACAGGTTTTGGAGGTACGGGCTCTCTGAACACGGACAAATACTCTACAGAGGTATATTCCCATGTTTCTTGGGAGGGAGAGTCTGTCTCTTGTTCTGCAGCATCTGGAGTGCACTGATCAACTTGGGTCGAGTCTCCTGGGGCTCAATGACATCATCAATGTACCCTTTCTCAGCTGCAACGTAGGGGTTTGCAAATTTCTCCCTGTACTCCCTTACCAGAGTATCTACTTTTTTCTGAGGATCATCTGCCTTCTGCACATCTTTCCTGAATATAATATTGACAGCACCCTGGGGGCCCATCACGGCAATTTCAGCCTGGGGCCAGGCGACATTGAAATCTGCCCTCACGTGCTTTGAATTCATCACATCATAGGCTCCACCGTATGCTTTCCTGGTAATCACTGTCAACTTTGGTACTGTTGCCTCGCAGAAAGCGTACAGCAACTTTGCGCCGTGCGAAATGATTCCTCCCCACTCTTGATCCGTTCCTGGAAGGAACCCAGGAACATCAACAAAAGTCACCAGTGGAATGTTGAAAGCATCACAGAACCGTACAAACCGGGCTCCTTTCATTGAGGCTGCAATGTCCAGAACACCCGCCAGTACACTGGGCTGGTTGGCCACAATACCCACTGGTCTCCCATCAAGGTGAGCAAATCCCACCACGATATTTTGAGCATAGTCCCGGTGAATCTCCACGAAGTCGCTGTTATCTACCACACGCACAATGACATCCTTGATGTCGTAGGGTTTCTCTGGAGAATCAGGAACAATGGAGGCCAATTCCACGTCTTGTCTGTTGGGATCATCATCTGATCTTATGACGGGCGGATCTTCCATGTTGTTCTGGGGGATGAACCTCATTAACCGTCTAATGGTCGTGAAACACTCCTGTTCATCCACACAGGCAAAATGAGCCACTCCGCTCTTGGTAGCGTGAGTACGGGAACCTCCCAGTTCTTCAAAGGTCACTTCCTCCTTTGTCACTGTCTTTATTACTTCAGGTCCGGTGATAAACATATGAGAGATGTCATCTACCATGATAATGAAGTCAGTCATGGCAGGTGAGTACACTGCTCCTCCTGCACAGGGGCCCAGAACTGCTGAAATCTGGGGGATAACACCTGAGGCCATGACATTCCTCCAGAAAATCTCTGCGTACCCTCCGAGACTCGTAACGCCTTCCTGAATGCGAGCCCCTCCAGAGTCATTCAGTCCGATAACAGGAGCCCCTGTCCTCATGGCCAGATCCATTATTTTACAGATCTTTTGGGCGTACATTTCGCCCAGAGATCCTCCAAATACGGTGAAATCCTGAGCAAATACATAGACGAGGCGACCGTCAATAGTGCCATATCCCGTGACTACTCCATCTCCCAGTACTTTCCTCTGGTCCATGCCAAAATCATGACATTGATGAACGACAAATCGATCGAGTTCCACAAATCTATCAGCATCAAGCAGGGCCTCTATTCTCTCCCGAGCAGTGAGCTTTCCTTTTTCGTGCTGCTTCTGAATCCCCTCTTTTCCACCGCCAAGGGTTGCCTGCTTTGCCTTTTCTCGCAATTGCTCTACAGGGTCCATGCTCCTACTTTTTGCAGGGAGTAATAAGGTTTTTCATTGCGTACGGTCAGAAGGTGTGCGGGTTGATGATTCATACAGGTAGGGATAGAGGCCTGTGGTTTGCAGAAGGGCTCCACTAGATGAGTCTATGGAAGAGCCCTCTCATTTCTATACTCCAATAGTGCGTCATATGTTTTCGAGGATATCAAAGTCATGAGGGACATCCCTCCCCGGCCTGAGAATTCAGGAGGAAGTCTAACCTTTTTAAAGTGTGGACAAAGATATACTGATGCACTCAACTAAGATCCCAGTAATACCAAGAAGGGAGCAGACCGTAGAAATGAATGGGGAAGAATACACATTAAAAGAAGGCGAGCTTATTGAACTGCCTAAGTGGTTAGTCCCCATGCTTGATGTAGAATGTGTCCCTCTGAAATCCAGCGAAATCAAAGCCATGCTCATGAAGGAGAGGGGACCCAAGCTGGCCGAAATCCCCGACGACTTTTATGATAGAATGGAATTCTCCCAGGACAGGGAAGCCCAGAAAGCGTTTCTTCAGTTACTGGACGTCAGACTTGAAAAAATAGCAAAGATGTCCTGTCATCCAGTAGATCTCGAGCTCCCTGACGAGGAGCAGGTTCTGTACACACAGATTACAGAGCTCGTTGCAACCTGGAAAAAAGATGTTGTACGAAAAGTACTTCACCAGGACTGATGAAGGAGTGCAGTTGATGATTACTTTTCCGGTGCTGGCGGCTAGCTCTTAAGAACACCATGAAGCTCATATACTGTGCAATCCAGTATCCTCCACATAAGCGGTGGATTGAATAAGGTGGAGGTTGATGCTGTATGAAGGTGTATCGAAAATGGGGTGATCAATTTCAGAGGGGAACAACCCAGATAATCTGAGTTCAGCTCTTACAGAACCATCACGACCATTACACAGATGTAACAAGTAAGCTTTTATACCCTCCCCCAATCAGTGATTTCACTACACCGGACACATAGCCTCTAGTACAGTAGCAGATTTCAGTACGCTGTGACCAATCCCGCAGCAGCTGCAGTTGGAATCATTTGGAGTGCAGCAGAAGGGAGAGAGATGATACGACCATGGAATTCGAAGAAGCAATGAATAGATTCAGGGACTTTCTGGAGACATTTCCCTCCATGGACAATCCAGTTTACATGCAGGAGATCAACAGGTGCAGAGTCAACTATTTGAGATCATTGAGTGTGGATTTTGAGCACCTGCTGGATCATGATTATGAACTTGCCCAGCTGGTGATTGATGAACCCATGTTTGCATTCCCTGCATGTGACGCTGCTCTTGAAACACTGTACCGCCCTGAGCAGAGAATCGATTTACATGTGCGGTTCTATAATGTCACACCTGCCAGAGTTGAAATCCGTGATCTGCGTTCTGAACATATTAACAAACTGGTGCAGATTGAGGGGGTAGTAAGGCGAATATCCGAGGTGAAGCCAGAAATTGTTGAGGCAGTATTCGAATGCCAGAGGTGCGGTCAGCTCCTGATTGTAGAACAGGATTCCCACATCTTCCAGAAGCCTACCATGTGCACCAACCCAGCGTGTGGAAGGCAGGGTCCCTTCAAACTCATTGAAAATCAGTCAAAATTTGTGGACTGGCAGTCAGTAAAAGTCCAGGAACGGCCTGAGAGACTGCGAGGGGGTAAGATGCCTCGATCAGTGGATTGCATCATACGGGACGACATTGTAGATCGGGCACAGGCAGGAAACAGGGTAAACATTGTAGGAATTCTCAAGACCCAGCAGGAAACAGCATCACGGGGGCTGAAAACAACATTTCATATATATGCTGAAGTCAACCATGTGGAAATGCGGGAGAAAGTGGTGGAGGAAATTGAAATTTCCAAAGAAGATGAAGAAGAAATCAGAAGGCTGGGTTCAGAACCCTTCATCTGTGAGAAAATCGTGTCTTCTATAGCTCCTGCCATCTATGGTCATGAAGATGTGAAGGAAGCGATTGCTCTCCAGCTGTTTTCGGGCGTGTTCAGAGTGCTCTCAGATGGGACGCGGCTTCGAGGAGACTCCAACATACTGCTTGTGGGAGATCCGGGGACTGCAAAGAGTCAAATCCTCCAGTATGTAGCACGATTGGCCCCTCGAGGGGTGTATACTTCTGGAAAGGGTGTATCTGGAGTGGGATTGACAGCTGCTGTGGTGAGAGACGAGTTGACAGGGGGCTGGGCTCTGGAGGCAGGTGCCCTGGTACTGGCAGATGGAGGGCTGTGTGCAATTGACGAACTGGATAAGATGTCCACTGATGACAGATCAGCCATTCATGAAGCACTGGAACAACAATCATACCACCCTGAAACTGAACTCATACTATCAACTGGAAAGAAGGTCAAAATCGGGGAATTTGTGGATTCATTCATGGAAACCCAGGAGCCAGTCAGGGGAATAGACTGTCAGATCCTGCCTGTATCTGGATATGAGCTGGTTTCAATGAAAGGGGCTATACCGGTAGAGAAAGTGAGCAGGCACAGAGCTCCAGATCGATTTGTCAGAATACGCTACTCAAATGGAAGGGAAATCACGGTCACCCCAGAACATCCCATCTTCGTATATGACCGGGGGAAGATCCAGACTATTCCTGCAGAACAGGCACACAGTGATCTCTGCGTTCCAGGGGTCCCCAGATATCATATTACAGGCGGGAACCATTTAGAGCACACGCTCACCATGAACAGGATACGATTTCCCCAGGAAATGACCTATAAGTTGGCGAGATTGCTGGGGTACATAACGTGTTCCGGGCATATTTACTTCAATAAGAAGAACAAAATTTCAGAAGTTGTTATCTTCAGTCGTGACAAAAAGGTCATAGATGATGCAAAAAGTATCTTGCAAGAAGAATTTGGAGCATATTCATTTATCCATGACCAAAAGAGAAAAAAAACCTCCTTTTTCAAACTGAGATGTCCCTGTCTGCCTTTGTATGAGTTTTT